>CAYGKU010000007.1:0-22408 GCA_964350745.1 uncultured Candidatus Saccharibacteria bacterium
ATTTTTTATTAAGCGCACGCTAGGGCCTCTTGTGTAGTAATACAAGAGGTTTTTTTGTTCTTTGAAGTGATTGTTTTAGCGTAATGTTTGCGTTACATACAAATTAACTTCTTTTAAAACGTGAGGTAAAGATGAGTACGCAAAGTCTTAATTCTGTAGATTCAGGTGATGATTCGCTTAACGCCATTTTTGATTCGACGGATGTAACGAAATTCAATGTCATACCGTCTGATCAAAAAAGACATTATGCAGTCTACTATGGACCCATAACAAGAGAAGATGGTGTCGAAGACGCTATTAAACTAGCTCTCATGGCCCAAGTAAAACTCGTTATTATTGGTAAACCCGACCCAGAGAACCAGCATTACTTTGAGTATGTTTTCTATCCAGGTCTTCGCGAAGATTGGCGCCTATGTAACATTGAATACCTTAGCATTAGTGCGTTAAGCCATCAAAAACTTAACAAACTACTAGGAGAAGCTCTGGTCATGATAAACCCAACCAGTCGAAACGATTGTTCGGGAATCGAATGCCTGCAAGCAAATGCTTGTGGCACACCGGTTTTCAGCAACCCTAAAGGTATAATGGAACACATTATTACCCCTGGAGCCAATGGTCACTTTGGCATAATGACTGCTGGTATAGAAAAATACCAACGCCACGCCTTAGAACATATTCAGCTCTGTGTTGGCATTGAACCTGAATGGTGTCGCAGACAAGCGGAAGAAGTTTGTAGAAATGTAACAATCATCGGAAAAACCGTTGATACAAAATCACAAAATAAAAGTGCCTTGGCTAAAACAGCCTAAGACACACCTTGAGCCGTCGAGTATCTATTCGACGGTTTTTCTTTTCAACATTTCATCATAATAACTTGTAAGAAAATACCCTTTCGTTCGTCTCCGTAAGTAGCATCATAGAAAGAGAGAGGAATATCTGGAAACTCACAGCTATCTTCTACCTCAAAGTAAAATGATGCCTAACTAAGATCATATGAGATCGAATGTTTCTACAATTTACGCTTATTGTAATCCCATACATAAGATGGAGGTCTTGGTGTGCGCTTAATTTTTTATTAAGCGCACGCTAGGGCCTCTTGTGTAGTAATACAAGAGGTTTTTTGTTATTCTTAGGAGTAAAGATGAAACATATACTACAATTAAGTAGTAAGCCGGCAATTGTTATAATTGCTAATTCTCACTTACCAGTATTTAGTGAAGTAGGAACAGAAAGGAAATATGGTGGTATTGAAGCAGTTATCGCCAATTCCTTGCCTGGGTTATCTGAATTTGAAGTGCATTTATTTGCTGCCGGTGACCCGCCAAAGGGTTTACCATATGTGAAATTTCACCAAACAACAGATACCCCACTGCACAAACAGTACCCCGACAACTTAGTTGCCAGAGAATTCGCGGCCCTGCGCATAAGCAAGCAGATACTAAAAAAGATCGATCAGCTGGGACTTAGTAAAGTTCCCATCATCAATCACGCAGAAGTAACTTTAGTAGCGGCTGATGATAATTTACCCAACCTCAACATACGGACGATCGTTCACAACAATTTAAAAGATCCTTATAGAAGGGACATATACATGGAGTCTGCCGGTACCCCTTTGGTATCAATAAGCAAATCCCAACGTAATCTGTGTCCTGGATTGAACTTTGTTGAGAACATATACAATGGCACTGACGTAAAAAGCTTTGACTTTGTACCGGATGAAGGTAAATATCTTGTCTTTATGGGCAGAATAACGCCCGATAAAGGTCCTGACTTGGCAGCGAGATTGGCAATAGCCGCCAATATTCCAATCCACATCGCAGGAATTGTCGATATCGGAAATGAAGAATTTTACAAAAAGGAAATTCTTTCTCTCCGCGATCAGTATCCTCACCTGATCCATCTAGTTGGTGAGATCGGTCATGAGCAGAAGAAAAGACTGCTTGGTGGCGCACTGGCGATAGTGGTACTTAACTACTGCTGGGAGGAACCGTTTGGTCTTATGATGATCGAGGCCATGTCATGTGGTACACCGGTCATCGGTACTGACCTTGGATCTATTCCTGAAGTCATCGAGAATGTTGGGGTAACTATTCCTCACACTAAAGATAAACAAAAAATAGTGCAGGCGGCAGTTGAAGCTCTGCCGAGAATCAACAACATCAATCGTGCAGATTGCCGAAAAAGAGTCGAGGAGTATTTTAGCCTTGAAATTATGGGGCAAAATTATGCCAAACTTTGTAACCAAATGTTATCTTCGCAAAAGACAACGAGTAGAAATTTACGTGTTGTCTCCACGGGATAATATTATGATGGCATTTAAGGAGTCACGTACATTAATTATACTATGTGACTCCGTTTTTTATATTACAAATCAGTATTATTCATTATAAGTAATTAAAAGTGAATAAAATAAATTATGCCAGACGAAAGAAAAGAATTATATAAACTGGGACATGATGTTCTTTTGGAACTAGAGACCGAGACCTCGATCATGGCCTCCGGAAAAGATGAGCTGTACGGTGTTCTTTTTGGACGTGATTCCCTTATCACCTGCCTGCTTTTACTACGCGCCTACCGTATGAAACCGGAAGAAGACTGGCTCCGTATCACCAAGAAGACCCTGACCGAACTTGCCGAACTACAAGGCAAAGAGATCAATATCGAAAGTGGTGAAGAACCAGGGAAGATCATTCACGAATACCGTGAAAGCGAGCACGAGTTTCTTACCCGCGATCTGGTCCCCGGCTGGTACGTGTATGATGACGGTAAAATGAAAATGTACGACAGCGTCGACAGTACTTCTCTTTTCTTAATGACTGTCTTTGCCTACTATAGACTGACCAAAGATGAGAACTTTTTGCAGAAAATGTTACCGGCGGTGCGGAAAGCTCTTAATTGGATATTTAAATATAGTGACCACAACGGCGATGGTCTGGTAGATTATGAAGTACCAAAAGACAGAAAATCAGGTGGTATCAAGATCCAAAGTTGGATGGACAGCAATGAGTCATTATCCGAAATTGATATCAAAGATGTGGTCTACCCGGTTTCCCCGATCGAAGTTATGGCCTACACCGCCAAAGCTTTATCTGATTGGGAAGGATATTTTGAAAAAACAGACCCCGAGCTCGCAAAAAAGATCACCGCACGTCTGGAAGTCATCAAAAACACGTCTGAAAAATTCATCTACACCAACGAATCCGGTGAGCGTGAATTTGGTTATGCTATTGATGGCACCGGCAGACTTTTCACCTCTGCCCGCTCCTCGATCGGACATGTGCTTTATTCCCTTAGTGTAAAAGACAACGGAGACCATGAGGATCCGATCTATTCCAAAGAGGATCTGACTCTGATCGCTGATCGCCTAATGCAACCCGATATGTTTGCCCCAAGAGCTGGCATCAGGACATTATCTCGAAATTCCGAACATTACGACGAACACAAATACCACAACGGCACCATCTGGCCACACGACTCGGCTTTGTGTGCCATCGGGTTGGAGAAAATCGGACGCAAGGAAGACGCGCAGAAGGTTTGGAAATCACTTCTGACAGCTTTCTCTCACTTCAAGACTCCTTACGAACTTTATGTCAGTGAGGAAGATGAGCTCAAAGAATACTTGGAATTCACCGGTCATACTGCCAACAAAAAGCAGGCTTGGAGCGCGGCCGCTATGATCGTGGCGACACTTTCGTATAAAAAATAGAGGTCAAAAAGCCCCGCGCCTTCGGCGCGGGGCTTTTTGATCAACCTCTCCTCATTCCAACTCCACTACTCCAGATAAACCGATTCGACCATTGCCTTAAAGGCATTGTGCATATAGTCTCCCTCTTCTTCATACTGTCCGACAAACAGATACATCTTGTCGCCATATTTGGTCACGTAAACCTCTTGCGGATAGTTCTTATCAGCCTTGTAATGAGCGGTCGGTGCTCCATCTATCTCAACCTCTTCGATATCAGAAACAGCAAAGTCTATGTTGGTATATTCTGCATTGTTCATAGACCAAAGTTTCACCTTATCAAAAGCTGTAGTCGAACTGGCTTCGGCCATTTTATCGGCTTCGGTACGCTGAAACACCAACACACTGATAGCCGGTGGCAAGGTCCTACCTTCAAGACCATTCTGGTATTCATTCAGATCAGCCGTTTTCATCAGGACATACATCTTCAAAAAATTCTCCTCGCCAAATTGCTCAGGCGTTGACTCAATGGAACTAAGGGCTGTCTCCCCGCTATCAAAAGCGAAAGAAAAGCTTAACTCCGGATTACTGATCCTCTGCATCACATCCTTGATCACCATTTTGTCATGGGAAGGCGGACCAAAGAAATAATATCCAGCTCCTGCCAAGACCGCCAACAAAACCACGATCAACGTTATTATAATTTTATTCATATACTCTTATTTAGACGTTGTCTCCCAGTATTGACTTACGAGACAAATATATACTTAATCATTTAGATACTTTTCAAAAACTTCTTCTATTTCTTCTAGATCACTTTCTTCAAAGTGGTGCTTGCTCATGTTGGCGCGCAACCAAGCCATACCGGATTCAAACTCGGGTCTGGTAATACCTTCTTGCATACCATCCTCGAACAAATCAGCTCTAAACACCATTTCTAGTTCATTTCTTTCTGTTCTATCAAGCTTATTATAGAGTGCTACTCGAATTTTCTTCCACTCAGACTTGGTAACACGTTTTGGTTTGTCAGAAAAAAATAGTCCCATATCCTTACATTCTAGCACACTGCCAACACTAGCCTTGGTAATCAAAATTGGTTGACAAACATTATTATAATAGTATAGTACCTGTCATGCAAGTATTATCAATACTATTAATAGTACTGGGAGCGATCATGCCCGCATCCAGTCATGCCTACTTCACCTTGGAGAACTTTTCTCTAAGTGGCGAACATCCGGCCCCAAAAAGCTTCACGACTGACGGAGCTGGTGGTTTTTGGGGCGTGACCACCGACAACCGTCTTTTTACCCAAAGACCGATCATCAACGATCAGGGTATTAAGTTACACAAATTCACCATCGATGACGCCTATTTCTATATTTCTGACCGTGGTGTTTTTCTAGCTCATTCAGACCTGGTCGCACTTTCTATTTATTATTCCTTAGGGTAAACAGACCTTCGTTTATCTGTAGCTCATCAACAAAACCTTGTCCCGTCCACTATCGCAGGCGGGACAAGGTTTTATCTTTTATAATTTAAACCGGTAGTTAAAAACTGTCCGCTACCACCGACTTGATCCGGAGAATTCCTTAAAACGATAGGTCAAAGTTCGATTAAGGTTACTGTCCTTAAAAGTTTCGTAATCAGTCGTGTAAATAATACCATCTTCATTACTCCACTGTTGACCAAAGAAGTTGCCTACATCCTTAAATACCTGCTCTTCACCAGACCCAACCACCATAACGTCAGTTTCTAAATTGAAATCACCAATATTACGCTTGGTAAAATTAGCCGAGCCTTGGATCAGGATCATTTCCTCCGCTGTCTTTACCAACAATAGTTTGCTATGGCACTGCTCACCATGAGTGTTGCACCACCTGATCTTGGTGTTACCTTCAGTATTCTTGAACAGCTCGTGCGCTACTTGTCTGTTTGGAGTGCCGTTCTTCTTCCTGCCAAAAGCATCTTTGTTGGGATCCAAGATCAATCTGATGTTCACTCCACGCTCATCTGCCTTTTTCAAAGACTTGACCACATCCCGATCAGACAGATAGAACATTGCCATATCTATCCTATCACCGTCTCCGGTCTTATCTATGGTCGTCAGGATCTTTTGCTCGATCGCGCCTTCGGTCAACAACTGCACTTTAAGGGAAGCCTCTGAAGTAGTCGCTTGACTGACCTTACTTATAAACTCCTCCGGCGGGTAAACAAAATCATAACCGGAAAAATCCGCCACCGCCGCCTCGGTCTTTAGCACATCCCGCCACAAAGAACTGTCTACTCTAATCGCCGCATTACTGTGCGCACTGGAGCCATCGTGTGGATTGGCAGAGGTGATCAAAGCGGAAAGACCACACCCCTCATCCTCACAACGATCAGTCAACACCACCTTACGGTGATTGGCTTTGTAGTTTAGAAGAGCTAAGTAGGTTCTAAAGGTCAATTTTTCGCTATTCTGGTCCATGGGATTTGGTAAAACGCCGTTCTGGTGGTTGTTGCCGAGCCATTGGAAAAAGGTGCGCCAAAGTGGACTATAAAGAACATTGCTGTCACGCAACTGCCTTAGGTCGGTAGTGATCACACTGATCCCAGCCTCTTTTAAAGCCTCAAAATCCTTCGACACAAAACCACCATAAAGAGTATTGATCGGATCAGTGATCAACTGAATGATGATCTCGGGATGACTTTGTTTCTTCTCGATCAGTTTTTGAGTCAACTCACCGGATAGTTGGCGATATGAAGTGTTTTCCGTACCCAAAAAGTCATTGTACAGAAACAAGTCAAGCAAAATATAGTTCTCGGCTTCGTCTATCATGTTAAAGATCTCAGGAAAGATCTGTTGCTCTGACACTCTGTTTCCGGTCTCGTCGAGATAGGTCAGATCTTTGAGAAAGATCACGTCTTTCTCCCCAACCGTAAATATTTCACCGGAATAACTGACATTTTTGGGCAACTCTTTCTGGCTTTGGTAGATACCAACCACCATCAACCACAGAAAAGTAACGATAAGTAACTTTGTTAGCATGTATACAATTATAACTCACAGAAAGAACGTGTTACTTAGAAGCAGATCATTTAGTTGAAAAGTTTTTGTGTTTGACTTTTTACCTGATATATGTTAAAAATTCTGACACGTTCTTTGGGTTCTTAACGTGCTTTTTTAGAAATTAAAAAAGCGTTTTTTAAATTAACTAAAAAGGGAGTAAAAAATGGATTCGAACAACGGAACCATTAACAAACAAAACGTTACAAATCCTGAAAATCAGGATGGACGAGCTGAGTTAGATTGCAATCAAGTGTCCGGTATTAAACTTACACAAACAGAATATCTAAAACAACAGATTGTCGATGGTAGTAATGACGATGAAAATGACTACTATCGCAATCGCTTTTCCCACGGAACATGATTAAAGGGTTGGAAACGAATGTTTCCAGCCCTAATTCTTTTATAAACTATAGCAAAACCCAAACTAATTATAATAACCCTGCCCCACCCTCAACATTTCATCAGATTCATCGGTACGGATCACCGCCACTTTTACCTTGGAGTCAGTTGTACTGATCACCCCATCCCTGCTAACGCAAAGCTCGTTCTTATCATCATCAAGCACGACTCCGAGACCTTTTAATTCTGTCGTTACCAAAGACCGCAAAATAGAACTACGCTCACCAGCTGTGGCGGTAAAGACCAGCAAGTCCAACCCTCCGAGCACCGCCATAAATCCACCAATGGCTTTCTGGAGATGGTGTACGTATGATTTTATAGCACAATCAGCCACCTCCTCACCTTGCGCCCGTTTTTCCAAGAGCAACCGCAAGTCTATCTCTCCGGTCAAACCACGCAGACCACCATGATTCTGAATAAAAGTTTCCGCGTCAAGTGGCTTTAGATTGCGAGCTTGCATCAGAGCCAGCAGTCCACCGATATCAAGATCCCCCGCTCGACTGGCCATCAAGAGTCCGTTGGCGGGAGAATAACCCATAGTGGTGTCAAAACTTTTTCCATCTTTGATCGCGGTTATACTGACCCCGCTTCCAATATGACAAACAATGGCTCGCTTTGGCTCCATTCCCGTGACTACATGCATCCGCCTCACCACCGAAGCTACAGAAAGACCATGATAACCAAAGCGATAAATATCAAAATCCTTTGTTTCTTTTTCGCTAATTGAATAATTTCTAATATAGTTTGGAATAGTACTATGAAAAGCACTGTCTGAAGCGGCGATCATTTTGGTGTCCGGCAATAGTTTTCTGGCATGGTCGATTTCGCATAAAATATGCGGGATATGCAAAGACGCGTAAAGCTCCTTGTCTCGCAATTGTTTGATATAAAGGTCCGTTATTTCTGTGTGTTTTTGAAAAGAAGTTCCCGGAGCCACTACCCTCACCACCACTTTGTGAATCTCTGATATTTCACCGATCACTTTTTTGTCCTTAGCGTATTTAACAAAACTGCTAAGACTCTCATGAAACTTATCCTTATTCACCGACTGAGATCTTTGCTGCACTCCATTGACCGAAGTGCACATTTCAAACCCATCGGTCGTTCGCTCTACGTAAGCATGCAAAACTTGCGAATCATCTTTGTATAAAGTGAATTTCTTAGAAGAACTGCCCGGGTTTATTATAAGCGTGATTTCCATACCCAATTTGTTATCTCCTTAGGGTCGTCACCATGACTAAAGATATAGTTGCGATGAGCATTAAGTTTTTCCTGTAACCTATCGATAATTTTGGTGGCATTCTTCTCATCAGTAACCCCGTTGTTTTTAGCTAAGGCAATAGCTTCCATAGCTAAGTGAAAACGATCAACTCTATTTCGGATCATCATATCAAAAGGAGTGGTGGTGGATCCGGACTCCTCATAACCATGCACGTGTACTCGATCGGAGTTGCAACCATAATCAAACAACACCTGCTTAATGGTCTGCGGATAGCCGTGGAAATTGATAATGATCGGTTTGTCTTTGGTGAAGTATTCATCAAATGAGTGTGGCATGACATGACAATTGGTATTTCCGATCCCCAAAGCGGACAATGAGGTAATACTGACAAACCGCATCCGTAGCTCCGGCACTTCTTGACGTAGAATACTGATAGCTGCCAGAACTTCCTGAGTCGGGTAATCGCCAGCTCCCACAAATACTACATGGGGATCATTATCACTGGCAAAATCCCAAATAGAGATCCCGTCACGTAAGTCTTGCCTAGCTTCTTCTTCGGTGCGCCAGATTGGTAGCGGTCTCTTGGCGCACACCATCACATTTATCTGTCGAGTTGACTCCATCATCTTCTTAAACGTTGCCAAAGCGATATTGGCATCAGATGGAAAGTAGACATTGGTAAAGCAACCCTGTCTCTGCAACACTCCATCAATAAAACCTGGATTTTGGTGAGAAAATCCGTTATGCTCCTGTCGCCAACCGGTAGAGGTGAGGATATAGTTGAGAGACGGGATCTCCTTTCGCCATGATACTTCACGCGCGATCCGCAAGAACTTAGCATACTGATCGGTCATACTGGAAACGATCTGAATAAAGGCTTCATAAGAAGCAAACACTCCATGTCGACCGGTCAACACATACCCCTGCAACAAACCTTGCAAGCTATGCTCTGACAACATTTCGAGCACCCTACCGTCTTTAGCTATATCCCGATCCCATTCTTCCAGTGGCCAAACAAAAGCCCTTTTGGTGTGTTCAAATACCGCGTGTAGTTTATTGGAATAGGTCTCATCAGGTGAGAACAACCTAAGATTGCGTTCGTTTTCATTAAGCCGCATGGTGTCCCGCAAATATTCACCGATCTTTTCCATACTACTAGTCTCGCCACAGATCGGATCGTCTAAATTGCAGGTACTTTGAACAGTGTAGTGACTAAGCTCCGGCATATTAAGAGGACGATAATAGGGTTCCCCACCGAAAGTGTGTTGATTGTTTCCCATTCTCTTTTCTTCGCTTGGCACCAAAGACCTGATATCATCATCAAAATTCTCTCCATCAAATAATTCCTCTATCCGATAAGAACGCAGCCAGTTTTCCAGCAACTCGAACTGATGGTCATCCTTTAACGCATTCTCGGCTATCACTTGATGCGAATAATGGTTATCCTCTATCTTCTTATCTCCGATCTGGGAAATACTATGCCACCCTTTTGGAGCACGAAGGATGATCATCGGCCAACGAGGATTTTCGTGCAAAGTACCCTCTTTGGCGCAATGCTGGGTAAAACGAATAGACTCGATCACCTTATCCAACTCTTCGATCATAGTCTGATGGACATTTTCATCGGTGTACGCGTCTACAAAATGCGGTTCGTAACCATAACCGACAAATAATGAGTATAGCTCCTCGTCGGTCATGCGACCGAAGAAAGTTGGGCCGGAGATCTTGTAGCCATTTAGATGTAGTATCGGTAAGACCGCGCCGTTCTTGGCCGGATCGATCAGCTTATTAATATGCCAAGCGGTAGCGGTGGGGCCGGTCTCAGCCTCTCCATCACCGATCAAACAAGTGACGATCAGATCCGGATTGTCCAAAATAGCTCCATAAGAAGTAGCGAGAGCATAACCCAGCTCCCCACCTTCCAAGATCACTCCCGGCGCCTCGGGATTACTGTGACTGGGAAAACCGTAAGGCCAACTAAATCCCCTCACCATAGTGGCGATACCATCAGCGTTTTGCGGAATGTTCTTATAATACTTTGATAATGTGCCTTCCAAAAAAAGATTGGCCTGAATAGCCGGAAAACCATGTCCTGGGCCAAGCACAAAAGCCATATTTATGTCATGTTGAATAATAGCGCGATTGAGGTGGGCGTAGGTGAAATTTATGCCGGGACAGGTTCCCCAGTGACCCAAAAGACGTGGTTTGATATGCTCACGCTTCAGTGGCTCATTTAATAAATAATTATCCCGTAAATATATTTGGGCGGCGGACAAATAATCGGCGGCCCTAATGAACTTGTTAAGAACAGTGTGCATAAGTGATAGTTTAATAATAGCAAAAAATTTTTAATAAAATTATGACACTGTTTAAAACATTGAATTTTTATAAAAAAAATTGTTATGCTAATCACATGGAAAATGACGTAAAAGTAAAGAGAAGTAGAACCGGACTAGGGCTTTTCGCCGCCCGTGATTTTGAGAAGGATGAACTGGTGATCGAGTATATAGGAGATAAAATAACTGAAGAAGAAGCCAATCGTCGTGGTGGGAAGTATCTGTTTGAACTAAATGATGAATGGACCATTGACGGCAAAAGCCGGGACAACTTAGCCAGATACATCAACCACTCCTGTAAACCAAACTGCTATCCTGAACTGGATGAAGATGAGGAGCAGATCTATATTTACGCCAAAAAGAACATACGGGCCGGAGAAGAATTAACATATAATTACGGCAAGATGTACTTTGATGAACTGATAGAAAAAGGTGGGTGTAAATGCTCGGTCTGCGTGGTTGAGGATTAAAGTTTGATGTGGGAAAAAGAAAATGAAGGGGAGACGGCGTGCAAAGCACGCCGTCTCCCCTTCATTTTCTTTTTCCTTATCTCAAACTAAGAATACTCACCAGTTTATTCAACTTCAGTGGTTTCGTCAGCCTCTATCTCATTATCAGTGTCTTCACCTTCGCTGGTTTCAGATTTCGACTCGGTCTCGCCCTCATCAACTCCCTCCAACACTTCATCTGTGGAAGTGCCAACACCACTATCGGTAGAAGTGGCAGTAGAGGTAGCCGTTGTAGAACTAACACTCTCCACTACCGGAGGTGGTGGCGCAGCCTTGGCCGTACCCACCCCTCTTCCGCGCAACCCTCCGTTAGGTACGGAAGGTGGGGCGGTATTCTGTACCGGTATGACCGCACTGGTATCCGGTGACGGAGCATCACCTTCGGTTTGTCCGGAAGCAACTTTTTGATTACGTTCTTCTATCACTGAAGAGATGTCGATCTGTCCATTATCAGAAAAACCAATAAAAGCCGAAGCTCCAAAAGCCACCAGCATGACCGCCAACATAACAAACGGCTTTTTTGACACTGTTCTTTTTCCCGTCTCTTTAGGTGAAGTCCGTAATGGCGCCTTTCGTCTCACTTCTTCTTTGACCACTTTCGCTTCTTTTTCTTTGGTTGATTTAGTGGCCTTGGTAGTCTTTGCGACCTTAGAACCCTTTTCTGCCTTGACCGACGACATTTCAGTCTCGGCAGACCTGATCTCGGATTCGGGTTCGTTCACTGCCCCGCCCTTTCTCGGAAGAGTTCGTCGTACCGCTCGCTTGCGTGGCGTTCTGATCCTTCCGGCAGTCGATGTTTTAGATGTTCTTTGAGCTTCTGCTCTTGGCATAGTGCCCTAATTGTATCACTTATCAAAACAAATCAATAGCAGATAATTTGCATTACCATAAGAATTATGACAGCTAACCTCTTGCTTAATAGTATTTTTATGGTAAATTTTATAGTTACAGTAACAGAACTAGGCACATCTCAAAAAGAGCCGCCCCAGATCTACACTTTATAAAATAAGCCCAAACTTTTTGTCAAAACCTTATACATTCCAGAAAAAAATAAAAACTCGCATCAATCACGCCATCAAAGCGGATGAACTGCGAGTAGTCGGACCGGCAGGTGAAAATCTGGGAGTACTTAGTGCTGTCGAAGCTCTTAAGGTGGCTGAAAAACACAACTTAGACCTGATCGAAATTTCCCCCAAAGCCAAACCACCGGTCGCTAAGATCATGGACTTTGGTAAATATCGCTACGAAACTGGCCGTAAGGCGCGCGAGGTCAAGGCCAAGTCTCACGTTACCGAAACCAAGAACGTACAGGTGAAGATCGGCACCGGCGAACACGATCAACAACTCAAAGCCAAACGAACCGCCGAATGGCTCGAGGAAGGCCATCGGGTAAAGGTGGACCTGTTTCTCTGGGGTCGCTACAAATACATGGATCCCGTCTTCTTAAAAGAAAGATTGTCTCGTTTTCTAAAGATCATCCCAGCTGAATACAAGATAGCTGACGAGATGAAGAAAAGTCCAAAAGGCTTTACGATCACCATAGAACGCGTTCCTGGCAGCAAAAACAATTCCAAACCATCGAATACAAAAAAGGTCGGTGGAAACAAACTGGCTAACAAAAAGACCGGAGAAGTGGCTAAATCCAAGAAAAAAGACCTAGACGACCTACTTGAGAGTGGCATGATCTAAAATATCTGGTTTTATGGCATAACAATCAAAAACCTTTGACAGCTAAGACCAAATACGCTATAGTTGCGGGACTTTTGGCCAGATATACATCTCGGCCAGTAATATAATTATGAAGACAAACAAATCATTCACGAAACGAATAAAGGTGACCAAGAACGGTAAATTGGTGGCTCGCAAGCAGGGACAAAACCACTTCAACGCCCGCCAGACCGGTCAACAGCGTCTACGTCGCAAACGCACGCAACTACTAGACCTAAGCAAACGTATCACCCGTCGTTTCCTTCCAAAATCAGGTGCGTAATCTTATTTTTTAGCAGTAATTTTAATAAAACATTATGGCAAGAGTAAAAGGAGGTTTGATGTCACAAAAACGACGTCGTAATATCCTCGAAGAAGTAAAGGGCTATCGCCTGCAAAGATCAAAGAAAAAGCGAGTAGCTCGTGAGGCTATCTATCACGCCCAACTGCACGCTTTCGCGCACCGAAGAGACAAGAAGAATGATTTTCGTCGTCTGTGGAATGTTCGTATCAACGCCGCTTTGATGGCTTTCGGACTAAAGTACAGCCGCTTTATCAAAGCCCTTAAAGACAAGAACATCACTCTTGATCGCAAGGTACTGGCCACTCTGGCCAAGGATCGCCCTGAAGCATTTGCGAGAATTGTAGAAGAGGTTAAATAAGGTTTAACTCCATAAAAAATGACCGCCGGCTACGCCGGCGGTCATTTTTTATACCCTCCCCTAATACCCCTTTGGTGGCAACTTTCGTTTACCGAGCTTTGTTAAATGCAGAGCCTTTAAATCTTCCGTCAATTGCTTGGCGTATAAACGAAGCTCGACCACTTTCTCATTATCCAGATCTTTAAAGATAAACTCGACCGCCTTTCCAAAATCATTTTTGAATTTTTGATTTATATCTTTCCAAGCCACTCCTTTTAGCAACCCTGCCAATTCAGATCTATATTCAAGCTCACCAATCTTGAGCAGATAGGCTATAGCAGGATAACCAAGGTAGCCGTTCCAGTATGAAGCGTTATCATTTGCCATGATAGCTTTTTCATTTTTATTGTATTCAATGTCATAGTACTTATTACCAGTCGAGGAATAGCATTTGGCCTTGGTGTCATCAATAAGCTCCAACCTATCATCTGCTACTGCTCCCAGCGCTTCATACATCTTTTCTATTGGTGTCGCTTTCCATTTACTCATACTGTTAAGCTAGTCAATTAAACTAGTTAAAACCTCCAAGGTTTCTTCCGGTGAAGACACTTGTATGGCGCGTCCGCCGTGATCGGAAAATAATTCGCAACATCTGTCATTATCATCAATCAAAATACAGTCGCTAATATCGACATCAAGTCTTTTTGCGTACTCAACAAATAACTCACCTTCATTGTCGGTCTTGTGTTTTCGCTCATCATAGGAACTACTGATAAAATCAAAGTAATCATCAAGCGAAAGAGCTGGTATGGTAAAACGCCTAAAACTATCCATGTTTCCTGTCACCAACCCTACAGTGTATTTTTGGCGCAACGCCTTGATCGTATCAAGAACAACTTCAGAAACCCGTATAGTTCTACAATCATCTACAAACAAGTCCCATAGTTCCTGATAAGGGATATTTAACGTTTCGGACGCGTATTGATTTATCTCTTCTGCGGTATATCTACCTCTCATCCAATCACCTACCATTTGCGTGTTGTCTTTGAAAAATAGTTTTTGAATGGCTTGATATTGCTTCTCCGGCAAACTCCGCCAGAACTTATCGTCACTCAAAGTCCCATCAAAATCTACAAAAAGTCCTTTCATACCGTTAAAATTCGATTACGACCTCCTCATTTAAGTCCGGTGCTACGGCATTTAATCCCAAGTAATCGCGCAAGCGTTGCGTTAAGAAAAGTGACGACCGCTCTTCTCCCATAGTGACAAATACTTGCTTAGCCTTGTCTCCGCCTTTGGCCACCAGCTCCAGCAACTGATCCCGATCGGCGTGTCCTGAGTAGCCTTGGATCTGAGCTACCTGTGCTTTTACCTTCACTTTCTCACCATCAATGTCTATAACCTTCGCACCGTCTTGCAGTAATCTACCCATGCTCCCCACCGACTGATAACCTACCAGCAACAAGGTAGTGGTTGGATCATCCAAATACTCTTTTTCGTGCTTGCGGATCCGACCACCGTGACTCATTCCCGAGCCGGCAATAATGATCTTGGCTCCTTTCTCGCGCTTAATGGCATCAGAATCTTTTACCGTACGAGTGAACTTTAGTCCGGAAAAATCAAATATATCATCGCCGGATTCGATCTGTTCTTGCACCTTGGGTTTCAGGTATTTAATGAATTTTTTGTAGACACCGGTCACATTTATTGCCAAAGGTGAATCAAGAAAGACCGGTAACTCTTTGATATCTCCAGTTTCGACCATATTATTTATCTCAAAAAGCATAGCCTGTGTCCGCTCTAGGGAAAAGGCCGGGATGATAAGAGTTCCGCCCTTAGCCTGAGTATCTTCAATATGATGACGGAGCATAGCGGTTCTCTCCTCCACTTGCTCATGGAGCCGATCGCCATAGACGCTTTCCATCACCAAATAATCATAGTCTTCCGGAACCTCAGGAACATCCAGAAGAGGCTGTGGCACGTTACCTACATCTCCGGTAAAGACGATCTTCTTCTCGCCACGGGTAAAATGCACCATACCGGAACCGAGAATATGCCCAGCATTACTAAACCAAGCAGTGACACCATCCGGCAATGAAATGTGTGTGTTGTAGTCGGTAGTTTTCCATAGAGACAAAGCCTTGTCGATGTCTGTCTCTTCATATAAGACCGGATGACCGTAACGATCGGCTTCGTACTGCATCACCTTAAGGGCATCTCTCATCATGGTGGCGGCCAGTTCCTTGGTGGGAGTAGTGCTGTGTATCACTCCTTCAAAACCATCTTTGACCAACTTGGGAATTCGGCCGATGTGATCAGCGTGAGCGTGGGTAACAAACAAAAGATCGACAGTCGCCGGATCATACACGAAAGGATCGGCATTCTTTGCCATGACAAAGCGATCGCCTTGTATCAGCCCACAATCCACCAATATAGCCACCTTGCCGGTATCAAGCATAAAGTTAGCACCCGTCACCGAACCTGTTCCTCCGTAAAATCCCAATGTTGTCGCCATAATTATTATTTAATTTCTTTATTGATAAGTGAAGAAAACCACAGATAAGCCACCAAACCGCCGGTAAAGCCGGCCGCCAGATCTATCGCTGTATCAAGCGCATAATCCTGCACTACGACGTTTTTTACCAAATACCGATAAACTTCCCAGGTAACGATCAGGATCACCAAAAACCACATGGGGTGCACGATCGGCTTTCTTGCCATCAAAGAGAACGTGCCCTTGGTGTGAAAATGATACCACGACCAGATGACCAACATACCGCCCCAGACATGCATCACTACATCAAGCCATGGGAAATACAGGTATAAAAATAAAATATTGAACACCACATTCAAAGACAGGAACAACACCCAGAAAAATCCCAAACCCAGACTATTTTGCAGCTTACTCATACCCTTATCTTATCAGATTGGAATATGAAAAAACACCTCGTAAATGAGGTGTACTTTCAGCGGGAACCACTCGCATGCTCCTAGGTATACCTAGGTGGGCACCTTATCTAAACTAGTGTCTGAAATCTCGAAGTGAGTTCTCATTACCGTTTACGAAAACCAGCAGCCCTGCGAATATGTTTAATCGGAACATACGTTTTTGTGGTTCCTACCTAATTTTACTCTTAAAAAGAAAATTATCAAATTTTTTGACTGGATGATAAAAAGAAAAACCAGACAGGTGTCTGGCGGGTCAAGAACAATATCTGGTAGGAGCGATCGCGTCCACAATAACACACATTTTTCAAAAAACTTACAAGAAAGGAGAGCCAAAAAACAAGTAAGATTGGTGATTTTGTGTATTGTTGAGGTTAAGCTGACCGCTCCTAGTATCAAAGATAGCATAATGTGAAGTATAATACAAAAGGGCGGAAAGCAAAGCTTTCCGCCCTTTTGTATTCTTTATCTTTACTTTAAACTACTCATTCTTCCCGTCCAAATTCACGTCGTATAGAATTCTTTCTTGCGCGGTAGTGTAGTCCATGATCTCTTCTTCCTTGAGCCAAATAGCGATCTCACGCTCCGCTTCCTCCGGCGCATCTGAACAGTGCACCAAGTTTCGTACCGCTCGGTTCTCCAGCGAAGCATGTCCGTATGAGTCAATAGTGTAGTCACCGCGGATAGTACCCACATCTGAAGTAGATGGCTCTGTAGTACCCACAACTTTCATCACAACATTGACAGCTTGGTTACCTTCCCAAACCATCGCTACTACCGGTCCGGCAGTCATGTAGCTCACAATAGTACGAATAATATCTTTTCCGTACTCGATCGGTTCTTTCTCTACCGGTAGACCTTGGCTTTTTAGATCAGCTACGATCTTCTCCCCTTTGCTGGTGAACCATTCATCGGACTTGCTGTAGTGCTTTAGTAATCGTTCTTCGTCCGGCACAAACATCTTCATGGCAGTGCACTTTAGGCCGGTGCGCTCGATCCGCTTAACCGCCTCACCTACCAAACTGCGCTGTACGGTGTCAGGTTTTAGAATAATAAAAGTCCTCTCTTGATGTGGTAATTTTTTCATAAATTAATGCTTAAATATAGGCGCAGTATAGCCGTTATAGTCTCATAATTCAAGCCCAGATACCGATAACGTCTAGTTTCAAACGGACCAACTGAAAACCATTGACTTATCCTAATGATATGTTATGTTATTGCAACGTTGTTTACGCGACGAAGAGATAATGTACATATAAGGAGATGTAGATGAATTCTTTAACGGTAGACTCTTTAGAAAATAATGCACACAAAACTGTGACAGCATTCATAAACCGGATTGTTCCCGACTTTCTTAAAGGCGCCATGCAAGAAGCTGAGACGCGCAGAGATGAAGACTGCTCTGTCAGTGACAAGGACATAATGGAGCTGAAAATGGATGCTAAAATATTCATCGACACAGTGACCCGGCTCGAAGATTTACTTGAAGGGACAACCATACATAAACGAACCACTGTCAATTACTTAAATTTTTACAAAGTAAAATTAAGTCTGATAAAAGATGGATCAAAGAATGATGTTGAATTGATATTGCATTATAAGTCTTCTGGCTACGGATATCTAAGACCATTCCTGATCACTTGGAAAGAGAGTGGCGCTTGGTACAGACTAACAATACCTTAAGCAAAAATTGCACACGGCAGATCCTCGGATCTGCTGTTTTTTTTATTTACTAAGCAAGACCGCCGGCGTAGCCGGCGGTCTAGTAGTTTTCTCCTTAAAGCACTTTAGCTACCGTCACAATAGTCGCTACCATTGCCAAACCGTGTATCAGTAACACATTATATAATTTTGCTGTCATCCTCAGCTCTGATTCCTTTATTGCCGATTCTATCTCTTTTACCTTAACATCCAAGTGAGAAGATGTGATGAGATATCCTTCTACCAAGGCATCAACGAACCCCTCCGCTTGTTCCTCGGTATAACCTCTTTGCTTTAGCTTATTTATAGTTTTATGAGTGTCTATAGCAAATGTATTCATATTAAACATTATACTACAATTTTTTACTTTGAAAAGACATTAAAGAACCCTCACTTTTGTTACACAATTCTTATACCAAACAAACTTCAGCATTGCATAACACTGAAATTCATATATACTGAAAATATGAATAGTATCAAATTACAACAAAGAGGTCTGCTTACCCTACCCAAAAAACTTCGCGATGCACTCTCACTTAAAGAGGGGCAAATTTTGAAAGTAGAGCAGTCTGGAGGAAAGATTATACTGGAACCTCAACACAACTCTGTGGATACGCAATTAGCAGCAGATATCAAACAAGGTCTTGAAGATATCAAGAAAGGTAATTTTATCGAGTTTGGAACGACAGATGAATTTCATAAGAAGTTGAAAAAGTATGAGAATTAGACTTACTGATAAGGCTATAAAACAATACAAGTCTTTACCTAAGTCACTACAAAGAAAAGCTGATAAACAATTTCTATATCTAATTGAGAACATTTCTCACCCCTCACTCAATATTAAAAAATACCAAGATTTCGATAATCTATGGCAAGGTAGAATTGATAAAAGTTACAGATTCTATTTTCATATCATTGAACCAAATTACATAATCGTTTCTATAATCAATCATCCAAAATAAGAAAAGCCCCACAAGCGAAGCTTGTGGGGCTTTTCTTATTTTTATAAGTTATCATTTCGTCAAAATCACCGGACCTTCCTTAGTAATAGCTACTGTATGCTCAAAATGAGCGGAGATGGACTGGTCTTTAGAATAAACACTATAGCCATCACCTTCGTCATCAAAATACACGTCTTCCTTGCCAAAATTAACTATCGGTTCAATAGCATAGACATGCCCTACTTCGATCAAAGGTCCGGTACCGGGTTTGCCGTAGTTCGGAATATTCGGTTCCTCGTGTATGTGATGCCCCACTCCGTGACCGCAAAGCTCGCGCACTATCGACATCCCTCTTGACTCCACGAATTGTTGGATAGCGGCACTAATATCACCAATATGATTGCCGGCTTTGGCTTGTTTGATACCGTGGGCCAAGGCCTCTTGGGTCACCGCGATCAGTTTTTTGGCATCAGCCGAGACCTCTCCCACCCCTACCGTAATACCGCTATCAACCACCATTCCTTTATAAGCGATCGACATATCAATATTGACTACATCCCCATCCTCTAGCACCACTTCTTCACTCGGCACGCCGTGTTGCACACAGTCATTGACTGACACGCAGATCGCCGCCGGATAAGGCCGATCGGCAAACCCCGGATGATAACCAAGCAAGATCGGCTCCACTTCGTACTCTTCGACCAACTCCATGGCACGATCATCAATATCGAGCGTGGTATTGCCAGCCACCGCTACTTTTGCCAACTCTTTAAGACACTTAGCCAAAATACTTCCTGCTTCTTTCAGGACTTCAATTTCCTCCGGTGTCTTTTTAGTGATCATAAGTTTTAGTTAAGTTTTAATGCGGTAAGAATTTGTGTGGTGACATCCTCGATCGGCACGGTACCATCGATATTATGAACAAAGACATCTTTCTTTTCTTTGTAATAATTTATGACCGGAATAGTCTCTTCTCGGTACCACTCCAAGCGAGACTCGATCGACTCGGCCGTGTCGTCATTTCGGGCTCTCTCGAACATCCGCTTACGCACCACTTCCTCCGGCGTATCGAGATTGATCACATGGACAATATCTCTCTCAAAAAATCCAAAAGCTCCATCCAAAGTCTTGGCCTGGGCGAGAGTGCGAGGGAAACCATCGATCAGTAGGTGTTTGTTGGGATCAAGATTTTTTATCATCTCCTGTCCCCATAAAACATAGGTCAAAAAATCAGGCTGGAGAACTCCCGCACTTAAAGAACTAACGATCTTTTTCTCGGCAAAGGTTTCTTGTTTGGCGGTAATAGCTCTAAACAGGTCGCCGGTTTGAATATTTAAAATATCATGCTCAGGAGCTTTCTGTCCTAAGATCTCTCTAAGAATACTCACTTGAGTACCCTTTCCGCTTCCTTGTGGACCGATAAAGATAACTGTGTAGGGTTTCATAATGATACTTTCTTAAAAATTAAATAATAAATTTACTCGCTATCAGTCGTTTCCTTCATTTTCTTGATCAAACGGCAAAACTCTTCTTTGGCCGGAGTAAAATCATCGGTTGAGTTATCTATAATAACATCCGCCACCTCCTTTGATTGCACTTCTATCAAGTACCGTTCGTATCTGGCTTGCAGTTCTTCTTCACTCATTGGGGCTCTTGATAGTGCTCTCCCCTTTAGAGTTTCCCAGCCGCCGGCCTCAATGAAAACTGTGGTGATATTCTCTGCCGGCAACAGCTCTCGTAACTGCTCCACTCCTTGCACGTCGATCTCAGAGATCACCATTTGCCCGTTCTCCAAACGAGAAACGATCTCACTCTTTAGGGTTCCGTACTTATTACCACTAAAGACGGCCCACTCCAAGAATTCTCCAGCCTCAATTTTCTGATCGAATTCTTCAGTGGTCAAAAAGTAATAATCCTTACCATCAACCTCACCGGGACGCATAGCTCTCGTGGTACAAGAAACCGTCTCATACAAGTCCGGAAAAGTAGCCAGGGCTTCTTTGATCAAAGTCCCCTTTCCGCTACCCATTGGCGCCATCACAATGAGCACATGACCGTTTATATTGTTCAACATGTCACACGAGATTAGCAGTTTTTTCGCTGCAGTGCAACCAATAATAAGGAGCGGAGCGACTATATTATTGCAGTGCTGGGAGTGTAGCGAGCAGTGCAAGTAAAACCCACCAAAAATACAGCCCTGGTTGGTGACGCAAATTGAGATGAGATGTAAATGTGTTATGCTAAATGTGATCATGAAAAGAAAGCACATCATCACCCTTTCCGGTAAACCAGGGAGTGGTAAATCATCCACCGCCGACCGCGTAGCAGAAATGCTCGGTTACACCAGATACTCTTCAGGCGACATGGTCCGCAACATACTAGCCAAGAGACACATGACTCTGGCTGAATATAACCGGAAAGCCGAAGACAGTCATGAACTTGATGGTTTGGTTGATGACTATCTACGAGACTTACGCGACAAGAACGATATTGTGATCGATTCTCGACTCGGGTTTTATTGGATACCGGAATCTTTCAAAGTCTACCTTGATCTTGATATGCAGGTAGCGACCGTGCGTATATACAAAGACGCCGTCAGCAACAACATGCGCACCAAAGGTGGAGAAATGGCAGGCTCACTTGATACCGTCGCCAAGCAAGTGCAAAATCGTATGGAAACCGAGCGCCGTCGTTTTAAAAATTCATATAACGTGGACCCATACAACACGGAGCACTTTGATCTAATCATAGACACCTCAAGACATACTCCGCAAACTGTAGCCCTCACAGTATACGATGCCTATCGTCGCTGGCTAAAGACCGAGACCTGGAAACAAGTGAAAAGCGCTATACCGCTGGGGTATTCGTTTAAAAGTCCCTACTAGCCCCAAAATTAAGATTTTGGAAAGTACGGTGAACGCATTAAAAGGCCGACCCCTTCGGGGTCGGCCTTTTATACGTCTATTCATCAACTCAACAATTGCGCCTAATACTCACGAAGTGCCGCCTGAGCATCAAGACGTCGGATCAGATCGAGTACCACTTGCACCACGATCAATACCGCTGTTCCTCCGATGGCCAGCGCGGCAATACCGGTCGCCACCTGCATACCGATCGGCAAGATAGCCACAAAACCAAGGAAAGTCGCACCCACCAAAGTCAAGCGAGTTATCAGGCTTCCCAGATACTCAGAGGTGTGGGTTCCCGGTCTGATCCCAGGGATGTACGAACCATTTCGTTGTAGATTCTTAGCGATCGCTTCCGGGTCAAAGGTT
>CAYGKU010000007.1:22418-26381 GCA_964350745.1 uncultured Candidatus Saccharibacteria bacterium
CAGGAACACCAAGATGAAGTAAATACCGGCATAAAGGAAGTTGTTATTGAAGACCGCTTCTACCGCCTGATTGGCACCCTCCACCCACGAAAGATTGAAGCTAGCCAGAACATTCAACAACATCTGCGGAAACAGTAAGATCGAGAGGGCGAAGATGATCGGGATCACACCAGCCTGATTAAGGCGAAGTGGCAGATATGAAGAACTACCGCCGTAATTCGCTCCCCCGCGACTTTGCTTGGCATAAGTGATCGGCACCGGCCGCTCCGCTTCCGTCATTACCACCACCGCGTAGATAATGATCAGAGCCACGAGAATAAATCCGATATAAAGTGGCAACTGTGACGGATCGAAGGTGAAAGCCAACTGACTGACAGTCGATGGCAAGGTGGCCACAATACCGGCAAAAATGATGATAGACACACCGTTACCAATACCATACTCAGTGATCAGTTCACCGATCCACATCAGTAGCATAGAGCCAGCTGTCACCAACACCACATTGACCGCAAAGTCGAAAGTAGACAGTCCGGTAAGTACTCCTTGGCTTTGTAGCAAGGTCAAGAAACCAAATCCCTGCAAAATAGCCAACGGTAAAGTCAAAAGACGACTATACTGGGTGAACTTGGCTCGTCCAGCCTCTCCCTCCTCGGTGTAGAGACTCTTAAGCTTTGGTGACATCACCGTCATCAACTGCATGATGATGGAAGCTGTAATGAACGGACCAACTCCAAGCATTACGATCGATAGGTTAGCCAATCCTCCTCCGGAGAAGATGTTCAAGAGACCCAGGAATTGGTTATTGGTGAAGAATTCCTGCAGTACGTTCTGGTCAACTCCCGGAATAGGAATAGCCGCCAAAAGTCTGAAGATCACCAAGGCTCCCAGGATGAACAGCACTCGATTTCTAATAGCAGGTTCGGTAAAGATTATGGTTAGTTTTTGAAAGAATTTTTGCATATGTTACCTACTATAGTATTTATTTAGTAACATTTCCACCGGCTTTTTCGATCTTCTCTTGTGCCGCCTTAGAAACCTGACAATTCTCAATAGTTAATTTCTTAGTGATCTCACCAGTCGCCAAGATCTTTACGACAGGACTTTTCTTGCGAACAGTTGCCACCAAACCTTTATTAACAAGAGTCTTTGGTGAAACGGTATCACCGTTAGCAAAAGCTGTTTCCAGTTTTGCCAAGTTGACCGCTACCGCTTTTACTCGCTCGTTGTTTACAGTGTCAGCGCGATTCTTTCCGTGTCCGCGAAGTTTTGGTAACTTCTTGATCAATTCTCGCATTTCCGGTCGAGTACTGTTACCGGCTCGGGCAGTCTGCCCTTTCATTCCGCGACCTGAAGTCTTACCTCTTTTACCTCCTCGACCGATCCTTTTGGCCGTCTTGCGCGCAGAGGTGGGTTTTAATTCATGTAACTGCATACTATTTTTTTAGAAGTTTAAGCGCTTCCACGGCAGCGCGTGCGTTGTTAAGTTTGTTCTTACTGCGAGAGAAGATCTTGGCGGTCACGTCCTTTACTCCAGCATGCTCGAGCACGGTACGAACTGATGATCCAGCCACCAATCCACGTCCCGGCGCCGGCATGATCATCACCTCACTTGAAGCGTACTTGGTGTGTACGTCGTGAGGAATACGACCTTCCTTATCCATCAAGACAGTGATCATGTTCTTCTTGGCGTTACGGACCGCTTTTTCGATAGCTAGTTGGGTATCACCGGCTTTACCGATACCGACACCCACCTTACCTTTCTTGTCTCCGATCACCATTGATACAGAAAAACTAAAGCGACGACCTCCCGCCATCACACGAGTTACTCGACGAATACTAACGATCTTCTGGTCGAACTCGGGACGAGTCCTTTCTTGTCTACCACCTCTTCGCGGTCGACGTTGGTTTCTTCGGTCTCCTCCTTGACCACCTTGCCCTCTACGACCTCTTGCCGGAGCCCGTTCGGCCGGAGCCGCTTCAGACTTGGTTTCAGTCGCAGGAACAGCTGGTGCATCGGTTGAAGCTTCTACTTTCGGCACTTCATTTTCTGACGTAGTATCAGTTGTAGCTTCCTGCTGTTTTGTTTCTGACATAAATTATGTTTTATCTTTCTAAAATTCCAACCCTCCTTCTCTGGCACCGTCGGCCAAGGCCGCGACGGTTCCCTGATAACGAAAACCACCTCGGTCAAATACCACCTTGGTAACACCGGCTTTCTTGGTAAGTTCAGCAATAGCTGTTCCAACCGCCTTAGCTCGTTCGGTCAAAGTAGCTCCGGTTTGTTTTCTGGTGTCGGTAGCAGCCAAAGTTTTTCCGGCTACGTCATCAATGATCTGCGCGTAAACAAATTTGTTACTGCGAAAGACCGCCAGTCGAGGACGCTCGGCTGTTCCAGACACTTTAGCACGCACTCGATTGTGTCGAGTAACACGTTTTTTATTTTTGTACTGTGTTTTTTCCATAGCTTGATTTTAGTTACAGCTTTACACGGCTTTCTTACCTTGTTTACGAATAATATACTCACCTTGATAACGAATTCCTTTACCTTTGTATGGTTCAGGCTTCTTGACCTTACGTACGTTGGCGGCAAATTGCCCCAAGGCGTCTTTGTCATAGCCGGTCAAAGTAATAACGTTCTTCTGCACCTCTGCAGTGATACCCTCAGGTATAGTTAGTGGTACTGAATGTGAAAAACCAACGTTCAACACGATCTCACTTCCCTTTACCTCAGCTCGATAACCCACTCCTTCGATCTCAAGCACTTTGGTAAATCCTTCAGTCACGCCTTTGATCATGTTGCGCACATGAGCGGCGTAAGTACCCCACAAAGCCGGAGCCTCGGGAGTCTTCCCCGGAGTTAGAGTTATGGTGTCACCTTCAATATTAAAGGTAATATCAGGTCTGATCTCTTTTGTAAGGGTTCCTTTCGGACCTTTTACCGTCAGTACACCATCCGTCGCAGTCACAGTGACTCCTCCCGGAATAGTTACTGGTTGTTTTCCTAATCTACTCATACTTACCAAATGATAAAAAGCTGTTCACCTCCTACATTTTGCTGACGAGCTTCCTCGTTGGTGAGGATGCCAGCTGGCGTAGAAAGGATCATGTGCCCTTGACCAAACTTAACTTTGTGAATATCTGCGACCTTTGTGTACAGGCGACGCCCCGGTTTGGAAATACGCTTCACACCGGAAATGCGGTGTTTGCCGTTTTCGTATTTTAGAGTGAGAGCCAATTTTTTCTGCACCTTATCTTTCTTGCCTTGTTGTTCGGCACTTTCAACATAACCTGAAGCCACCAACTTATCCGCTACCGCGTGACGAAGTTTTGAGTATGGCAGAGTAACTTCTTTTTTACCTACCATGCCGGCGTTCTTCAGTTGAATGATGAGATCTCCTATTATGTCTCCTACCATGATGATTTCTTAATTCCTGGTATATGTCCTTCGTGCGCCAACTCACGGAAACAAATGCGACAGACATCAAAGTCTCGCATGTATCCATGTTTACGGCCACACAGCTTGCAACGTCGTACGACGCGACTAGCATATTTTGGTTCGCGGGTAGACCGCACCTCTATTGCTTTTCTTGCCACTTTATTATGATGTTATTTTATGAAGTAGTATCACGTAGTTCATCGTGACTTACTCCCTGATAATCGCCCGATCAAATGACGGCCAAACGCCGACAATCTATCAAGCAGCGACTGCTGGATCTTTTTAGAACCTCCACCAATACGCCTTAGGCACTACAGTACCAAAATATGGGGTAAAGTCAATCGTTGGCACCTATGCTAATTAAAATCAAGCAAATTAAAGAAAATAACGGAGGTGCGACCTTGAAGAGGAGCGAGTAGCGACGGAAAAAGGTCGTAACTCGGTTATTTTCTACGTAGATTAATTAGTATAGGTGCCAACGTCCTGCATTCAACCCTGAACCGCACCACCTAAAAACATAAACGCCA
>CAYGKU010000008.1:0-20452 GCA_964350745.1 uncultured Candidatus Saccharibacteria bacterium
GGGTTATCCCTGACTCTTGGGTACGTACCTACGTGTTCCTACCTCGTCTGCCATGAATCTAAATTCATTCGACTTGCATGCCTCATCCACGCCGCCAGCATTCATCCTGAGCTAGGATCAAACTCTAATTTAAGACAGGTACTGAAAGCCGAAGCTTTCATGTAGCTGCGTCCTCTGAGCAAAAGCACCTGTACTACTGGTGCGCTCAAAGAGGACGATTACCTAAAGGATAAGACAAAAGAAAGTACAAAAATTTTAGCAGAACGAAGTGACACTAAAATTGAAGTGTCCTCGTGGTGCAAAATAAATTTGTCAGACTCTTGCCTTAAAATTGCTGATGCATACCATTCACTATATTTTTCAAAATATAGAAAACAATATGTACGTCATACATAATTTTGGGAATTATGTATGCTTATTCGATTGTCAAAATACTTGTTCTCACTTGGAGATCATAGCCGACAGGTGTCAGCGTGAACTTCGGTAGACGTACAAAACGGCTACTTCTTACCTCCAACGAACAGTGCCAAGCATTATACAGATATGAGAAATTTTTGCAAGTGGTTTGAGGTGAAAAATAAAAACCACCGCATAAACGATGGTATTTGGCCGGCGCCAAGACAAGTCTTGGCGCCGATCATTTCTATTCCACAAAT
This sequence comes from uncultured Candidatus Saccharibacteria bacterium, assembly GCA_964350745.1. Taxonomy (GTDB): domain Bacteria; phylum Patescibacteriota; class Minisyncoccia; order Phycocordibacterales; family UBA918; genus OLB19. The sequence continues at coordinate 657 of CAYGKU010000008.1, forward strand.
CTCAATTACCCTTTAAAGATCACGATTTCTATTTTTGCAGCCGTATATTGTGACTCTAATAGATCCGATAAATTTACGATGGCTTTATTCTGCAGTCTAACGCAACCAAAAGTTTCCAGCTCCCAAAAGCGACCATTATCAGCGTAACCTTCCGTACCATGTATGCGTATATATCGCCAACCGGAGACATTCCACGCAACCTCAAACTTAACCTCCCCCATGGCATTACGAGGATGACCATAAGGAATAATACCTGGGGGCAGATCTGGATACTTGAGACGGATATTTGCAGTCGGTCCCCAAGTGGGAGCTCTGTCGATCTTCGTCACCACTCCCCGCACCACCTCAATCGGCAGAAAGTTGGGGTCGGGAGTAACTACCGCATAACCAATGATCGGCTCACCATAAGAATACAGCAATAATTCCTTTGTAGTGTAATTGATATAAATAACATGCGGATACCTTGATACTAAAGGTGGTTTTTCATCCGGCACAAATTTACCACCAATAATTCTCGTTTTATCTTCACCTAATTCAACAACAAATCGTCCGTATTTATGGACCTGCGACTTAGGCTTTTTAACGATCACTTTCTTATCTGTGGTTTTGGGCACAACTTTCGGCTTAGTCTCATCCGGCGACACACTCTGTTTCAAATCAACAGTCTGGCACCCAACAATCACGAAACCAAGAAAAAAACAAAAAATGATACGCAAAAGTGTATTTACACCATTCATTTCATTCACCTTTATATAAAGTTTGTCGGAAAACTATCTCCCAAAACCATACAACATCTATATTAAAAAAGCAAAAAACCCAGCATAAAGCGGGTTTGGTAGATTTCACACTTTATAGCATGAAATATAAAGAACAAATTTTTAAAGAAGAAATAAATTTAGTACGGAAACAAAACGGAATTAGGACGTGGTCGCAGGATAACCCTAGGACGCGTTGCTAACTCGGCTTCAGTTACAGCACTAAATATCTGTATGAACAAACTTAACAGCATAAAGAAATAGTCAGTACGTGGCTCTAAAATAAAATTTTATAGCGCGTTGCCGAGTAAATCTAAATTGAAGTCAGTCAACAGATAAATCTGAAAAAATCACTAACGACAAACCAGTACTTAGTTTGTCGTTAGTTTTCTCAAATGTTTCAAACTACGAAATTATGCTGCGATAACCTCCTTCTCGTCGTCAATTTTTACCGACAGCCGATTTTTTACGTATGCTCTAATAAAGGTTCTTCTAAAATCAGTGTTTTTTGGATACACGATTTCTGGATTGCCTTTTTTATCTTCCTCACGCCAAACACCATATACCAAAAAATTATTACTGTCTTTATTTTTGAAGACTACTTTATATGAAGGAGTGTCATCTAAAGTAGAACTTACCGTCACCGCAACACTTGCATTACCTTTTACGGAATCAAGTTTTTCCAAACCATTCACATTGATTGAAGATTGCAACACTGCAATATTCACCTTATCAACAATAGAGTTGGACTGGTTACTAACCTGCCTTACTTCATCTTTTAAATCTAGCTGAGCTACTTGAATTTGCTCAACTCTATCTGTCAGATTTGTTTGATTAACCTGAATATCAGCAATTGTCGTTTTTATTGCAGTGTGACTATTTTCAAGATCCTCTTTAACACTTTCTTTAATGCTCAACTTGACTTTATCACGCCACTTCCTTTCACCTCTGCTTTTAAAAAACCAAAAAATAGGTTTTGTAATAAACCAAAGTATCAATAGCATTGTGAATATCACAACGAAAGCAGTAAGGTAAGGATATTTGGAAAGCAGCTGTCGGTCACCCAACATTTCAAGAATTGACTGTTTGACCAACTCCTTATCTACTTCTCCTGATGTCCCTGGAGTAACTATAGGAAATTGGTTCTTCTCAATAAGTCTTGAAATTCTGAGCTGATCTTCTGTCAAACGAGCCTGTTCTTCAAACAGTTTTTTTTGCCCCTCAGCCAAACCACTTACCTCTTGAACTAAAGCGACATCAGCTTCGACAATCAAGGACGCTTCATTTACAACACCAGACTCTGACTGAGGTCTATTGACAACTTTATCAATTTTCTTTTCTAGTTCAGAAATTTGGTTTTTCATGGACGGAATGTCAGCCAGCCAATTACCCACAGCTTCCACTTGATACATCATAACCGGAGCTTCGGGCTTAATTTTTGGTAAAAGCACTTCGCTCTTTTGGGTTTCTGTCTTCTGCTCAACCTTGGACTCAGCTTCATTTTCCACTGACTTTGATTCTTTTAATTTCTGTAGATATTCAGTATCTACAGGAAAGAAAAAGCCTCCTTCGTCAGTTTCAAGCGTAGCCAAACGTCTAACCTCTTTTAAGGTAATGGTCTCACCCAAGTTCAGGTGATTATTCTGATCTTTTGCTAATTCAGAATAATCATTGACATTGCGTTTGTCCGGATGAATCAAATACAAGAGTTTATCACTCTCTTTGGTTTTATTACTAAGTGTCTGTTTTCGAGCAGATTCAAACATCAACTTAAACAAAACATTAGTATGAATAGTTGGCTCGTCTCTGCCCTCTATCAACTCAGGTTCGACATAAGCCTCAAACTTCCTCCAGATATTATCATTAGCAAAGTCACCAAAGGCCCTGACTATTCTTGCATTAATAGTTGATTCTGCCAAAACAGGACTTGCAAACTGAGAGAAACTCAGTAAAAATACAATAAAATAAAGAAAAATCTTCATCTCTTATTTCTCCTTTGTCAAAAAACTTACATCACGGACATCCGTGTTAATAACTTTTTACCACACATTTTAAATAAAAACAAGGGCTTGAATACAAAGAATAAGACCATTGAAACATTCGTTTCAATGGTCTTTTAGAAAAATAAAGCGACTACCACTCCCCCATACTCTGTATAGGATCCGCAGACATGTGATTCTCCATATTCATATCCACCGAGGAGTCAAATGATGTTTCTACATCTGTTACATGACTAGAATTAAATACAGTATCAACGTCAGTTACAGAGTTAGCAAGTGCAGACGCATCAGAAACTGAACCTGCCTCGGAATCAGAATTTGCATTTGTGGAAACTTGCGGATTGTTATTAATGTTAATACCACTTCTTCTTTTATCACGCATACCCAAAGTAACAGCATTTATAGCATGACCACCGGCACCAACAAAGAACGCTCTGAGAAATCTTGCCAAGAAAGGTTCCACTACAAACGGCTTAATCTCAGTTTTCACTATCTTATCTGTTGATACCCCATACTCATTTCTTTCATAGATATCCGTAGCAGTTAAACCATGAGCATAGTCAATCAAGTCAGAAGCCTTAGTCGTATGGAAGCTAGCAATTCTGTTGCCGTTATGATCAACAAGGTGTTTTGTACCAGCGCAAGCAGAAATAAAAACTGCTAATAATATGATAAAAATATTTTTCATCATAACTAAACTCCTTTAGTTATTTAGGACAAACAATTGTTTTACCAGGTATTATCAAAGAATCCGATACGTAACCACCTCCTATAGGAAATATAAATCCACGACCGAGATCAGCAACTCCAAAACCTCCAGCAACACTACCTATAGGAACCACGGTAGTGGACTCAGTTTCTTCTACCCAACAATCATCGAGCGTTGGTATAACTGTTTCAATCTCCTGCAGAGACACAACCGGTTGCTCTTCCATCACCAACTCTGTTGGATAATTAGCGGTTAAACCGTCACCGAATGAATACTTTACTCCAAACAATAACAGAAAAAACGCAAAAAACACCACATATTTGAACATAATCACCTCCTCTCAAAAAACAAAATTTTGCATTGATCGGCGCTTTATGAGCGCTGAAAAATGCATCGTTGAGGCGGGAATCTTGGTAGGATATTGTGAACATCAACTGCACAACTAACCCGCCCCAACGGTGCTAATACAAATATACGTATATATACAAATAGTGTCAAGTCCGTAAGCCAGACTTGACGTCAACGACAAAGGATCCGTAATGTTAGTTTCGACAATAAACGAACACTATATTATCATCGTCATATACACAAGCGTTGTCCGCTTCTGCTTTATTGGGACCACAAGACACGATCACACTACTGTCAGTACCTATATCGGCTATACCATCGCAACCATAAGCTCCGGCGGTGCACTGATAATCGTTATCAAAAAAGAATGGTGTGCCCCACGGATCGACCGCCCCTCTAATGTATGGCCCGTCCCAGCCGGTAAAAGTACCGTCGGTGTCCACCAGTCCGGCTGATGCCAATGAAAGATCTATCTCATTCCCTACCGCATTGACCGGAGGACAGAGACTGACTTCTTTGTGAGGATACAATCCGGTCTCGTTGAAGAGCATTTCCATGGACGTTTGTAGGCTACGTAATTGATTTTGAGCAGAAGAGATCTTGGCCTGCTCACGCGATTCAGATGACATAGCCAAAGCCATGGTCACCATAATACCTATGACCACAATAACCACTAACATTTCCAATACCGTAAAACCCTTATTATTGGTCAACATCTCTTTCATGATAGAATTATAACATCATCCACCACGCTTTTATACAAAAAATAGTTCACAATAAAAGTTGAAAGAGGTGAAAAAAGTTCGTACAATAGGCGATACTATGTCACAACAAGAAAACATTGTTATATCCGTTGGCGGTTCACTGATAGTTCCCGATCAGATCGACACGGCTTTTTTAACCAATCTGAAAAATTTTATTGTAAAAGAAACGACCAGTAATGGTCGTCGTTTTATTATCATCGCCGGAGGCGGTAAGACCGCCAGACGATATCAAGACGCGGCTGCGACTGTTAGCGAACTCAAGAGCGAAGACCTCGATTGGCTTGGACTTCATGCCACCAGACTGAATGGCCAACTACTCCGCACCATCTTCCGTGGATTGGCTTATCCGGTCATCGTCACCAACCCTGACACGGTCCTTGATATTCCCGACACTGAACCACTTATCATTGCCGCCGGCTATCGCCCCGGATCATCGACCGACCTACGCGCCATTCAGATCGCGGACCGCGTGAAAGCGCACCGAGTGATCAATCTATCAAACACCGATTATGTTTACACTGCCGACCCCAACCAAGACATGCACGCTAAAAAGATCGAGGATATCAGTTGGACTGAATTTAGGAAGCTGATCCCGGAGAAGTGGGACCCCGGACTATCTTCCCCATTTGATCCCATCGCTGCCAAGGAAGCCGAGGAATTGGGCATTGAAGTGGCTCAGATCAACGGACTACATCTTGAATATCTAATGGACTACCTAAATGAGAAAGAATTTGTAGGCACCAGGATCCATTCGTAGAAGTTTGCAAAAGGATCGAAAGGGGCGCGCCTAAAGGCGCGCCCCTTTCGATCCAAAAAACAACCCACCTCACCCTTAACACCCTGGATATTTTAGAGAATAAAAAACACCGTGTATTATCAAGGTGTTGGATCTCTATTCGTCTTTCGGTAGTGATTCCCAAACTTTTTGCTCGGACTCGTGGAGACGTTTGGCAACTATCGCGCAATGAGGATTGAATTTGTATATATCAGAAAACAAAGCTTCGTCACTCTTAACACACTCAACTCCATCCATCAAATACTGAAATGACAAAGTGTCTATCTCGGTCCTTTTCAGACCGGCTTCCATTAGAGTTCTACTCACATAATGGGTCACAAACAAAGTTTCAGCCACAAACTTATCATGCTCATCAGGCGACATCTCAATGACGTCAAAACCAATACCGTTAAAAACCTCCTTTAGCAATTGATAATCATTATTGCGCAGTGCGTAGTCGGTCACTACGATCTTTAGTTTTTCTGATTGTTCACCATATTTCTTATAGCTTTGCGGACCAAACAAACTGTGTAATGACACATGATGATAGCCCTCCAGATACTTTTTTCTCAAGCGGTCAGTATAGCTTTTTACTATAGCCACATCAACAACGATCGTATCGGGAGAAATAAATTCCATCACTTCTTTTAACTGATCTTCATAATCAGCAATGGCTCCACACAAGATCACCACATCACACAAACTGACAGTCTTGAGATCAAAGAACCTTTGGTTGTCGATCTCGGCACGCCTTGAAAACACCTTGACCTTTATGTCAGGAAAGTTTCTACGCGCCAATTCAATAACAAACTGGCCGTACTGGCCATTGCCGATTACTCCAACTGTAGAGATCATAATTACTTAAAGTTATTTACGATACAGCTTTAAGAACTCATCTACTTCAAAATATAGACCTTCAAGCTGTTGGTTGTTCATTATGGTATGATCTGCCATTTTCATTACCGCCGCTTTTTGCATACCACATGGATCAGGATCATCCATTTCCAAAGCCTCTTGTTTTAAGAAATCCTCAAAAGTCACCTTATCAGAACTGCTACCACGATTAACTATACGCCCGTAACGGACATCTGGGTCAGCGTCTATGGCCAACAAAATTCCGCCGGCAGCTTTAAGGGTCTCCACTTCCTTGAGGGCTCTTATTGATTCTACCACAGCATCAGTTGCTTTGTCTTTCTCGATCTGTCTAAGAGCGTGCTTTACCACCACATCACCCCCTTCTTTTGCTCTCATGGCGTTACCCGTCAAGCGCATATTTTCCCTGGTAGCCTCTAATCCTTGGCGCTCTATCTCCAGTATTAAAAGGTCACGAACAGAGTAATGTTTAAAACCTTTCTTAGCGACCAAATACGACACCGCTGACCCCTTACCCGCTCCATCCGTGCCTGTGATACCGATCAACATACCTTATCTATTTACTATTATTATCTTCAGTAGCTTTTCCCTCTCGCCACTTAGCGTAAGTCACTAAAAGCGGGCTGGCAATACAGATGGAAGAGTAAGTACCGGCGATCACTCCCGCCATCAAAATAAGAGCGAAGGTTTCGGTTACCGAACCGCCGATGAAGTATAGAGCGGACAAGGTAAGGAGAGTAGTAACCGAGGTATTGATAGAACGGGCAATGGTTCTGTCGATAGCCGGACCAACCAGCTCCTCGTATGGTTTGGTGAGTGAGTACTCCACCTCTTCCTTGACGATACCAGCCTCATTCTTTTTGGTACGTTTCTCGATACGGTGCTTAAGAAGATTTTCGCGCACGCGGTCGAAGATCACGATGGTGTCATTTACCGAATAACCAAGAATGGCCAGGAGAGCCATCACAAACAACACGTCCACCTCGACTCCCGCCACGTAACCAAGAATACTCATAAGAGCGGTCGGGATCAAAATATCGTGGATCAAGACCAAGATAGTGATACCACCATAGATCCAAGAGCTGACTGGTCGACCAATACCGGCAAAAGCAAAGGCGATGTAGAGAATAATGATCAGAACCACACCGGAGATGGCCCATACCGCCTTATCTTTCAATTCTTGACCGATGACAGGTCCAATAGAAGTGAACCTGGTAACTTCTCCACCTTCTCCAACAGTAGTGACCTGCTCCACCAAAGACTCGCGTTCAGACTCCAAGAGATCACGCGTGCGTATCAGATAACCATCACGTCCGGTATCATCGACCGATTCACGAACCGAGAAATCACCCAGATCCAAGCTCATTGCAGTGATCTTTTCTTCGATCACGGCCTTTTCCGGCACCACCTCATAAGAAACTTCAGTCAATGATCCACCGGTAAAGTCGATACCCATCCTAAGACCAAGCAGAGCGACCACCAACAAGCTACCGACCATCAAGACACCAGCAATGGTAAGGAATATTTTTCTGTAACGAATAGCAAACATACTGAATTATTTAGAAATACCACTATCGAATAAAAACTTCCAAACCGCACTTCTTTCCTTATCGACATTCGGCAATGTTATCAGTAGGGTCCTGGTCACCAAGAGAGCGGAGATCATGGAGATAATGATACCGATACCAAACACCAACGCAAAACCTTTCACCATGGAAGTACCAAACCAAAAAAGAATGATGGCGGACAACAAACTGGTGATGTTGCCGTCGCGGATAGCTCCCCAAGCCCGTCTAAAACCTTCTTCGGCTGACTCACGACTAGTCTTACCATTTCGCCACTCCTCTTTCATGCGTTCAAACACCAGTACATTGGCATCAACCGCCATACCGAGCGAGATCACAAATCCGGCCAAGCCAGCTGCGGTCAGAGTGACCGGAATAAGCTTGAAAATAGCCAACATCATGACAATGTAACCAAGTAGCGAGATACCGGCCACCAAGCCCGGCAGACGATACCACAGAACCATGAACAAAAGCACAAATCCAAATCCGATAGAGGCCGCCTTTACTCCTTTTTGCAACACTTCCTGACCTAGAGTCGCCCCCACTGACTGAGTACTTTGAAGCTCGATCGGCAATGGCAGGGCACCGAAGTTGAGGTTTTGCGCCAGTTCACGTGCTTCGTTCGGATCAAAACCACCGGAAATTATGGCCGTGCCACCTATGATCGGTTCGTTGATGCGCGGAGCGGAGATCAGTTCTCCATCCAAGAATATAGCCAACTGCTCACCCACGTTATCTTTGGTAATATTACCAAAGAGATCTCCACCTTCCTTGTTGAACTTAATGGCCACGATCGGTTCGTTGGCCAATTGCCCGGAATTACTACCGGCAAATTCAAGTCTGGCACTTTCGAGATAACGTCCGGTCAATCCAGTATCGATATACGGCTCCGGTTTATTCTCTTCTTCCTCTACCACCTCTCCGTCTTTTTTGGTGGTGACATTGGATATGACAGCCTTGCTACCATCTCCCCCCTCGATCTCTTTTTCAAGACCAGAAATGGCGTTTTCTATGGCCAAAGCTTCAGGATCAAGTAATTTGAATTCCAAAAGTGGAGTTCGCCCGATCTCAGCCACCGCCTCCTTAACATCGGTCACACCGGGTAATTCCACCACCAGTCTTTGGCGCGGTTCATCGGAGACAAAACTACTGCTTTCTACATAAACCACCGGCTCAGACACTCCGAAGATGTTGACGCGACGCTCGATCACGTCACGCAGTACGTTCATCAACTCCGGCACCTCAAGCGGATCCACTTTGGAGGTATCAGCTTCGTACACTAAGTGCGATCCTCCGGCCAAATCTAGGCCTAATTTAAAAGGTTTTTCTGCATTTTCGTTGACGGTGTTGGTGTAAACAAAAAAAGCCACCCAGCTTAAAAAACCAAGTAAGACCAGAGCTTTAAATATGCGGAGAAAATTAGCGGTACCGGGCGCGGAAGTTTTATTATCTGTCATAAGTTTGTTATTTGTTACACTTAACTATATCATAAAACGATCAGTTTTCTATTGACGTCTATTAATAATCTGCTTTTAACCGAACTTAGGATCTTTGACCCAATCTTAATAAATTACGAAATAGCAGGGAAACTGTGAGCGGACCGATCCCACCAGGGACCGGTGTAAAGAGCGAAGCTTTATCCGCCACCTGAAGGTCGGCATCCCCCACCAAAAGGCCACCGTCTTCTGAAGCACCGGCGTCAAACACCGCCACTCCATCTTTTACCATGTCCGGTATCAGTAGGTTCGGTTTCCCGACTCCTAAAATTATCACATCAGCCAAGGAAACTTCCGACAAGTCCGTACTTTCCTTTGTCAGCACCACCGCTGTCGCCCCTTTTGCTTGAACGTATTTCAGAGCCGGCGCCCCCACCAAAAGGCCGTGGCCAAAAATGACCACCTTCTTCCCCACCCACGATAAGTTGTGAGACTTAGAGATCTCATCGATCGCCCCCACCACCGGTGGCAACACCCCCGTCTCTTCACCTTCGTAACCAAATGCATCGACATCAAGCGTCTTAGGGATCGCTTGAAGCACTGTCTTAGTATCAATGTGATCAGGTAGCGGTAATTGAACTATGATGCCATTCACCACCTCTGATTGTTCTTTTATGGTTCTAATGATCGTTTCCGTATCGGATCCTTTGGGCAGAACAATGGTCTTGAGCTCTATACCCAATGATTCGGCCTTGGCCTGTTTTAAAGCCAGATATTTCTTGGTCTCAAAATTTGGATCACAAGTAATAACCGACATTTTCAACGTCAGATCATTTTTTTCTATTGTAGTCTTAACCTCCTCGGCAATGACCGCACTTAAGGCTTTTCCGTCAACCAAGATCATAGTGATGGCAGTATAGCAGAAAAAACAAATTACTTAAGCATATCTTTGGCTGGAGCTGGAGCTGGAGCTGGAGCTGGAGCTTTAAAATTGTCAGCAATATATTCCTCATACCGACCATCAGTATACCGAAAGGCGTCCTTTGAGCTATATTTGCAATGATAGATCGAAGTCAGTTTTTCTCCGCTCATCACGATCGGATAAGAGTAGAATCGCCAACTACCTGGACAAGTCGGTACTTTCCCCCGAGTAGCATGCCAAAAACACCAAAAAGCGATCCGAGCCATCCATGGATATATGGGCAAAACACGTTTCTTGACCGCCGCGGCCATATCTCTAGCGAACACCGGTTCACCGGTCGGAGTGATGTTGAAGATCTCGTAAGACCAATCATGATCACCAAAGACACAGGTCTCAACAATGTCATTGACATCATCTTCGTGAATGAACTGTCTGACCCATCCTTTGGTAGCCGGCACGAACGAGGTCAAGGCCGTGACCAACCGATAGACCGGATTACCTTTTAGATTACCCTGTAAAGCTGACTGTAATCCAAAGCGAATTCGCATGTAACGCCCACGCGGACCGGTAATGGCGGCCGGACGCAGAATGGTTATCTGCGGATGACGTTTATCTTTTTCCAAGGCTTGATCGTAAGTCGATCGCAAATTATCTTCCACCACTTTTTTCTCGTGAGCGTAGATGTAGTCATCCGCGCGAAAGCCTTCGGCTTCCGTAAAATAATGATCCACTCGATTATCAGCTCTGGCACTGTAGGAAGAAGCAGTAGAAAAATAGACCAACTTCTTCACAAAATCATGCGCGAACGCAAAATCAAACACAGCCTGCGATCCTCCCACGTTCCATTGCCACTCCTTTTTAGCTTCGCCATACATGGCCCTGATCTGCCAAGCGGTATGAATGACCGTGTCCGGCGCAAAGGCTGCCACCTTTTCCTGCCAGCCTGTGTCAGCTAAATTTTGATGGATATACTCCACTTTGGGTAATTGTTTGGAAAAATCAGACTGCGGTTCTTTGTCGATAGTAATGATCTTTTCTACGTCTTCCCGCTTGGAAAACTGATCACACAGCATTTCTCCCACATAACCGGCTCCGCCGGTGATAAAAATAGTTCGTTTTGTTTCTGACATGAAAATTATTATAGCAAATTAACGGCGTAACTTTATGATTATACCAAACCGCGATAAAAGTGTCTTAAAAGTGCGAAGAGCAATATCCACATCAAGCATGATCGAACGATTCTTCACATAATAAAGATCGTAGGACAGTCGGATCTTATTTTCTTCCACTGACTGCGGGCTGATATTGTCTCCCATGTAGTGTTGATGGGTTTGCGCCCAGCCGGTTACGCCCGGCTTTACAAAATTCCGAATATTGTAGTATGGGATCTCCGATGCCAGCCGTTCACCCAAACCTTTAATATCATTTCGAGGACCGATGAGCGACATGTCTCCTTTAAGGATGGTCCATACCTGAGGCAACTCATCAATGCTTAATTTTCTCAAGACTGCTCCGACTTTGGTTATTTTATTTCCTTCCGCTTTGTCTTCTGCTGTCCAAGTAGCACTTTGACTTCGATTCTCGGTCATAGTCCTGATCTTGTAGACCGTGACCGGTCTGTTGAACCTTCCGATCCTGTCCTGTCTAATGAACAGATCTCCTTCCCCCTCTATCCGCATGGCAACGTAAATGAATGGTAACAAAATGATCAAAGCCAGACCCAATATCAGCGAACCAACAATATCCACCACTCTCTTGGTAAGATCGTAGACAAAACTTTTAGCCTGAGAAACATTGGCGATAAACCACTCATAACGCAAAGCAGATAGTGGTACTCGATCAAAGGTATCTTCGTATACTTTATAAAAATCCAAAAAAGTGAACTCAAATTTCAGAAAGGCCAGATCAAATAATTTTGGCAATACCGCGGTGATATAAGCACCGTTAGGATTGGCCACGATAATATTTATATTTTCTTTTTCTATCAGTTTCAGTAGTCTTTCCTCAAAACCATCAACTTGCGAAGCCGTGTTTTCGTTGATCAGTCTAACAAAATAATAATTGTAACGATCGTTATTATTGATCTCATCGACCAGCTCGATCGCTTCCGGTCCATCCGCCAACAGGATGGCTCTATGCTCAGTCTTGGGTGAAATGTACTTGAACAGATACATTCGCCACCAAGTGAACAAGACCACGCTAACAAAAAGATAAATGACCAAATTGGTCTTTGGAGTGATGCCAAATGGAATTATAAAGAACAGCAAGGCCGCAATAAAACCGTTGGCCACCTGAGTATTGAGGATGCGACTGAACATCAACGACTTGAAAAATACCGTTTGCTTGTCATAAAGGCCGGCAATATAGAACACAAACAACCACACCGTCGAAATGATCAAGAACGGCCCTAAATGCTGAGTGAACAACTCACTATCAGGAAAAGATAAATAGCGAAAGGTCAAGGTCAGCCACAGAGCTAAAATAAAGAAGAAAATATCTCCAACTATTAGCCACAGCAACTCTCTGGTTCTTTCGCCCATAAATTTTATGATTATCGTACCTAAATTAGCAAAAATAGCAACACAACAAATCCCAAAACCAAAAAACCGACCTCTGGGCCAAGAGTTGCCACCGTATTGATAAATAAGCTATGCTATAGGCAATGGCGGAAAAAACTAAGAAAAAGGTTTTATTTTTGATAACCAAAAGCAACTGGGGTGGAGCTCCTTGGAAACCAACGGTTTTCCAACGTTCGTTCGTAAACTCACTCACTGCCTTCCTCCACGAGAAACCAGCAGGTTTCCCGACCCCTTCCGCCGCTCCACCCTTAAGATATTTAATACCATGAATTTAAACAACGCTAAGAAAAAGGTTTTATTTTTGATAACCAAAAGCAACTGGGGTGGAGCGCAACGCTACGTTTATGATCTGGCGACCCACCTTGACCGATCACGGTTTGAACCGGTGGTGGCCTTGGGCGGAGACGGTGAGTTGGCTGTAATGCTAAAACATGCCGGCGTTAGAGTGATCAATTTAAAACAGCTAAAGAACACCTCTTCTCTTTCACAAGCCAAGTTGGCCATTACCGAATTGCAAGAAATGATCAAAAATGAGCGACCGGACGTGTTCCATCTCAACAGTTCGGTAGCCGGGTTGCTGGGGGCGATCGCGGGACGACTTGCTCGCCTGTCGCGCATCATCTTCACCGCCCATGGCTGGGCTTTTAACGAAGACCGTCCTTGGTGGCAACGAATGATACTGAAATCACTGCATTGGCTCACTGTTCTTTTGTCTCATCGCACCATTGCCGTATCGGGCGCCATTGCTCGAGATCTGAACTGGCCGGGAACCAAAACAAAAATGAAGATACTGCACCCCGGGCGTACTATTGGAGTGATGTATGAACGCGAGGAGGCGCGGGGAAAAATCTGCGATTTTTCCCCGCGCCTCCTTCCCCACCAAAACGATCTCTGGCTGGTAACAGTAGCGGAACTGCACCCAGTAAAGAATCATGACATTCTCATAAAAAGTATCGCTACTGTCACCAACAAACACCCAGACCTCCGTCTGATCCTGATCGGCGAAGGTCAAGCCAGAAGAAATTTAGAAAAACTGATCACCGCCCACAACCTAGAAGAACACGTATTCCTTTTAGGAGCGGTAGCGGAAGCCGCTCGCTTTCTTAAAGCTTTTGACGTTTTCATCCTACCCTCTCGCTCTGAAGCTTATGGTTATGTCCTACACGAGGCAGGATTGGCCGGATTACCGGTCATAGCCACTAATACCGGTGGAATTCCTGAGATCATCATTCACCAAAAGACCGGTCTTTTGGTGCCACCAAACGAAGTCAAGATCCTTGGCCAAGCCATCGACTACCTGATAACCAACCAGACCGTCAGAGAGAACCTGGCCAACCAACTACACCGATCAGTAGCGGGAAAGACTTTAGAAAAAATGGTCAGAGCCACCGAAGCTCTCTATACGCTCTAATTTTCATCAAAAATAGTGGTCTTAGAGACCGATCTGACCGGAGTATAACGTCGCATCGCCAACACCATTCCCACAGCCACGAACTCCGTTATCAGGTGTGACCCACCATAACTCAAGAACGGAATAGTGGTTCCGGTAACAGGCAGAAGGCCGATATTCATTCCAATATGAATAAAAAAGTGTGTCAAAAGAAAGATAATGACTCCGGTCGTGAATAACTTTTCAAAGTTACTGGCACTCAAAATAGCATGACGTATCAATCGCCACACCACCACCCCAAACAAAAAGAACAATATTCCCACTCCCACCAAACCCCATTCTTCGGCAAAGGCAGCGAAGATAAAGTCCGTCTCATACTCCGGCAGGAACTGGAATTTGGACTGAGTACCATACCCGATCCCTTTTCCAAACCACTCTCCCGAACCAACCGCCACCGTTGACTGATAAGCATTATAGCCGGCCCCTTGAATATCAGACAAAGGATTTAAGAAAGTAGCGATCCTTTCCTTTTGATAATCATGAAAAGCAAATTGCCACAAACCACCAAACGCCAGCATGCCCAGAGTCAAAACCACCGCCACATGTCTAAACCGTATCCCGGCCACCAAAACCATCCCGAACCAAATAAAGAACAGAATCATGGCCGAACCGAAGTCAGGCTGAACGAAAACCAAACCAAAGATGACTAGAGTGTATAAGCCTGATATAACTATATGTTTAAAATCTCCTATCAACTCATGTCTTTTGGCAAAATACTTGGCCAAGAGCATGATCAATACCAACTTAGCCGGATCGGAGACCTGAAGTGAAAAAAGTCCAAAATCAAACCGACGCCTGGCCCCCAAAATATCCTCACCAAAAAATAACACCAACACCAACATCACGACCGTGACCAAATAAAGATAAAAAGCCGTATTGCCGGTCCTTAAGAACCGATAATCCGGCACCAAAGCAAGAAAAAAAGCCAGTGATACAAAAAAGATCCAGATGATCTGTCGATTGAAAAAACTATTCTCCCCCACATGGGAATACATCGTAACCAAGCCAAAGACAGACAGACATAACATCGCCCCGAACAAAATTCCGTCAAATCCCGAAAATAAAGTCTGTCTAAATCCACGCATCTCTTAAAGCATATACAAATTAGAGCAGGTGTCAAAACATCAGGTAATATTTTTTGTGTAGGGTTTTTAGACAAAACTCTAGCGCAAAGGGGCAAAGCTTGTATCTGTCTTGGTGATCACATCAATCCGAGAAGGACCCTCTTCACAGAGATCTACCGCGATCTCCTGATACACCGCTCTCAACTCTCTAGCTGTTGGCGCCTCGAAGTAATGATCATTATCGGTCGCCAGATCGCTAATAAGACCGATGTCACGCTGCACATCCTCATTGACGATTTGGAAAAAGTCACCAAACCCAATAGTGTAGATGGTAACATCAGCTTGTTTGGCTTCATCAGCTTTATCTATAGCATACTTCGCCGCGTACTCTCTATCCGCTTCACCGGTGATCGGGTTCTTTGGTCTGGTAACATCCCCGTCAGTCAAGAAAACGATCACTTTTCGGGCATCCTCTCGGTGTCTTGATCCGGTAAGCTCTCTTAATGCCACATTGAAAGCTTCACCCATATTAGTGTACTGTGTACCATCTGTACCCATTTTTGTACTCAAAATAGCATTTTCAACATCGTTCATGTTATCCGTCAATACCTGCTCCATCGGTAGACTCGGTTCAGTGGCATAAGACAAGAAGCCCATCAGGTCATGACTTCTCACCAGCCTAACGAACGACTTGGCAGCTTGCTTGGCGCTTTCAAGCGGTTCCGGCGGATCACCACCATCAGCGGCCATGGATCCGGAACGGTCGAGGATCAACATAATATCTGAAGGCACATCACAACTCCTGATGGTCTTAGCGATCGAACGAGGCCAAGTAAAGACCACGTCTTTAGTACTTTCACCTTCAAAGTCATCCACAAATGTCTGCGAGGCTGTGAGCGGTACTCCCGACCGACTAAAGATAGTGGCCACCATTTCCACCCGATCCGACTCATTCAGTTCTGTATTTTCAACCTTTACATTCAACCGAGGACGACTATCCACTCCCAAGAGTTCGATATCCAGGGTACGGAATTGATTTCGTCCTAAGGTGGCCGGCAACCACAGATCGACCGGCTTCAGCTCGATCACTGTCTCGGTCGGCTCTTTACCGTCAGCGGTAAAGACTCTACCCTCAAAGATAGGATAGACGCTATCAGGTGGTAGTATGGTCACCCCTGATCTTTCCGCGATAACTTCATCTTTATTCATCAACTTAAAGGTGTAGGCCAATTCGGGAGTGGCAGCAGTGATATTTTTATTTTCTATGTAAGCCACCGCATTGTATTGACCATCAACGATCTTAAAGCTCTTGGCCCACATTATCTCAGGTGGCGTTACAGCAAAACTACAAATACGAGTACAAGAACCGCCACAGTCTACTCCCGCCTCGTCACCATTTTTCGCATTATCAAAACAACTCAAAGGAGTGTAGAAAAAGACAAAATAGATAACCAAAAATATTCCAGACAAGAACAAAAAGAAACCGGTGGCGTATTGCACCCTGCGCCAAAATGCCCAAGCTCTGAATTCACTCATGCTTATTATTATAACATAAGGAGAAACAAGGAGTGCGATAGCAACATTTTATAAATTAAACTCTTCTATCAGGAGCTGAGGAGTTACTCTACTATGATAAAAACAAAGGACATTTCTCTTGAGAAATGTCCCTTGTTTTAAATAAATGATAACTTTATATCTCCTGAATACTACCCGGTGCCACCTTCACTCTTTCCCAAGCATCCGCTCTGACATTTGGATCATTTTCGGCCACACATATCATGTCGACCATCTGACTTGAGGTCAAAGGCAGAGTGGTGTAACGATAAGTTCGAGTTACGTTTGAAGCTTCCTGACTGAAAGTCATTTGGCCGGAGCCGGGATCGACCCCGATCATTTCACACCTGATATCGTACGCGGATAGTATTTTCACCTCCACATCAGCCCTCTCACCACTGCGCACCACTTCAGGATCATTTTTGATGGTGATGGTTGGGGTTGGCGGTTTTCCACCACCATTATTATTATCTCCCCCACCGCCATTGACCGTAACCGGAGTAAAGGAGGTCAATCCGGCATAATCAGTTTCCGCGGGGAAAGTACCACCGTTATGAGCACCGATCAACAAACCTTTACTTCCAACTCCATTTGAGATACTAGCAATGTTGGCATCGGGACATTCCCAATTGGCACGTTCGGTCACATCAATATATCCGGGAGTACTACAATCCGGGATGGTCAAAGTTTTTTCCCAATATCTGGCTTGTAGTTGCAGTGAACCGCCGGAATCAACCGTGACCGGTGTTGGACACACCAATAAGTACGGAATATATCCGGTAGTTGAAACGTTCACCGTCACACTATCTGATACCGTGCCACCCGGACCGGTACAGGTGAGAACATAAGTTTTGGAACCTTTATTGATCTTTCCGCTAGACTCAGCATTTGGTCCATTGATCGCTTTGTTGCCATACCAATCACCGGAAGCGGTACAAGAAGTCACGTTGGTAGCTGTCCACCTTAACTCCGTACTATCTCCGGCTAAGATCACGGTACTTTCGGCTCCAAGCGACAGCAGTGGTGGCTCCACTCCATCTACGGCCACAAAAACATTGCGTGTGACTGATCCGCCTGGACCGGTACAGGTAATGGTAAATGTCTGCGCCTCAAGCAAAGGTCCGGTAGACTCGACTCCGCTTAGACCTTTACTGCCGGACCAGCCTCCGTCCGCTTCACAAGAAGTAACGTTGGTGGTGGACCAGTTAAGTACCGCCGCCGAATTAAACTTAACGTTAGTAATGTTCACGATAAAGGCCACGCTTGGCAAATTGGTCACATCAGTAGTAGTCGTAGCAAGTGATCCGTCTGAGGTGTAGGTTATGGTCCTGGGAGCACTCCACGGACTACAACCGGAAGCATTACAAGCCTGCGCGTAGATCCGGTGAGTTCCCGGAGTCAATCCGATAGCGTCCGGTGTTCCTTTCCATTCCACAAATGAAGAAACGTCGAATACCACATCATCTATCATAAGGTTGAATTTTTCCGGTGAATTATTTCCACTCCAAGTCACGATCACGGTATCTGATTCTTCAAAATAAGTTTTGTTAACATTGACCGTAGCCTGCGTCGGAGCATTTCCAGCTGGTTTTACCACCAGATCAAGAGTTCTACTCCAAGGACTACAGCCGGCTACGTTACAAGCTTGTACCTGAAACTCGTGCCTACCTTCACCTAACCCGATCTCCGTAGGCGTACCACACCAAGATGATTCCGCTTCAAAGTTAAAGATACCTTGGTTAACTCTTAGGTTGTAGTGAGTAGGATTGTTGTTACTGTTCCAAACCACACAAAATTCAACGTTTGGAGTAAGTGATTTCGAGGTTGGTAAAGAATAATCAATTGAAGAGAAAGTTGGAGCAGTGCCTGATATCGGACCGGTTGTACTAATGGTCACAGCCTCACTCCAAGGACTACAACCACCATCATTACAAGCTTGGATGATCAGATCATGACTTCCGGCCTCAAGACCAAGCGACATCGGAGTACCTGTCCAACTGGTACCAAATACCGAAAACTGTTTGTCCGCCACTTTCATATGATAAACAGTTGGATCATTATCACTTTCCCACGATATGGTGAAGACCTCGGTTGCCGATACATTGGTAGAATCGACTGAGACAGTTATAAACGACGGTGATTCAATATTAGAATCAGTCACCGTAAACACGATCGGTTCCGGACTCCAAGGACTACAACCACCATCATTACAAGCTTGTGCGTACACCCTATGAACTCCTGGAGTCAAACCAACTGATTGAGGAGTACCGGTCCAAGACGTGCTCACCCACGATTCACCCGCATAATAACTACTGTCATCAAACATAATATTGAAGCTGGTAGGATCATTGTTTCCGGACCAATTGACGGTGAATTTTTCATCTTCGGGTATAGTGGTGGCGCTGATCGATAGATCCACTGAAGTCGGTGCTTCGGATGAACCTTTAACAACAAGAGATCTGGAGTCACTCCATGGTCCACAACCACCATCGTTACAAGCTTGTACTGATAAATTGTGTGTACCCATTTTCAAACCAAAAGAATTGGGAGTACCGGTCCATGAAGTAGAGTTATTCATGGTGTAAACTTGTCGGTTTACCTTTAAGTTGTAGTTGGTTGGATCATTATCTCCCGACCAAGAAATGGTAAAGTCATCTAATGCGGTCAGATCAGGATCTTGTGAAATGCTGATATTGGCCTCTGTTGGGGCCGTAGCATCAGAGTCGATCACATTAAAGGAGACACCATCGCTCCACGGTCCACAACCAATCGCATTACAAGCTTGTACTGATACGACATGAGGTCCAATATCAAGCCCTACAGAATTTGCCGTATTGGTCCATGTGGTGGCTGGCCCCATGGTGTATTTAACGTCATCGATCTTAAGGTAATAATTGGTAGGATTATTATCCCCCGACCAAGAAATGGTAAAGTCACCATCTGACGATACTACACTAGGACCAACCGAAACCAGAGAGTAAGTTGGGGCAACTGTTGACGGA
>CAYGKU010000008.1:20462-22742 GCA_964350745.1 uncultured Candidatus Saccharibacteria bacterium
GCCTGCACATACACTGAGTGTGTTCCGGCAGCCAAAGCGATCGAGTTGGCGGTACCGGTCCAAGAAGTTGCCGGTCCGGTCGAATAGACCTTATTGTCTATTTTCATATTGTACCCGGTGGCACCGGAATCACTCGACCAACTGATGGTAAATTCATTATCAGGCAGAACATAGACCGAACTCAAGCTCAGCCAAGCAGTATTGGGTACTGCCGGCTTTACCGTAAGGATAGCTGGCGCACTCCAAGCTCCACAACCACTTTCGTTACAAGCCTGCACGTGAATGACGTGCGTACCCGCGGACAAGCCCAAAGATACCGGAGCTCCGGTCCAAGATATGACCTGATCCATTGAAGAAACAATGTCGTTTATTCTGATATTGTAATTATCAGGATCATCTCCACCAGACCACGACATGGTAAAAACTTCAGTCTCGGTTACTGTAGCGGGGCTTAATTCTAAGCTAACCCCGGCCGCCTCGGCTCCGCTTGGTGCCCAAAATACCAAGAATAGACCGACCATCAAAGCAAAAAGTTTTACATTCTTTAGCGTCTGAAAATACTTAACACTCATAATACAATTACTTAATCTCTCTTAACTACTAATAATGACTCAGCTCTAACGTTCTTTTTATTCGCTTCGGTGAGATCAAATCCCGGCTCCAAAACTATGAACAGATCATCGCCAACCTCGATCTGCGACCATGTAACTTGTTCTTTAGCGTGATCAATATTCAAACGAGATTCATTCTTAACTACATATATACTATTATCATCTTTCAAAACGGCAGTGGAAGTGGACAACGTCAGTTCATTGAGTGAGTAGGGGTTGTAGGTTAATTTGGATTGGTTCTCATCAACCTCTATAACTTTTCCTTTAATACCCAAGAAAGGTTCTTTGGATATTTTAGACAACTCTTCTTCGTATTTTTCTTCAAAACGATCGGTCTCGATCATGACAGATATGGTTTTAACCTCATCAATAACTTCATCCTTTCGCAAACCAACATACTCAATATGCAATCGATCGCTCTTATTTAAGTCGGTCACATTGACTTCAATATCACCTGACCTGATAATGGAATTGGTGCCGTCTCTCTCAAGGATCAATTTCTGTACGACAGTATCTGGTGAGATCTTTACTATTCTAGTATCCCCTTCTATGTTCTCATCCCTACTCAAACCTTCTCGTCTCGCTGATAATATCACCGATAGTTCACTGGTTGCAGGATCAACTTCCAACAACACCCCTTCAACTGAAAGTATTCGCTCCTGTCCTGAGGTCGTCATGGTATCCATATCTTCTTTTACCATCCCAGATTCGTCTTGAATCAACCAAAACAAAACCGCGCCGATCAAAAACAAGATCAAAATAAAGTACAGCATTTTTTTATTGTCACCCTTCTCCCTAATAACAGGTTCCTCAAATGTATCTAACATAAATTAAAAATTAAAACCAACCCATAAACGTTCTTTAAATTATATCACTCAATAAACATTTATTTTTGTCTATACACAAATATCAGGATGTCCACCTCAACCTCTTATCTACTTGCAAACACATCGAAATAATTGTTCAAAATACAAAAAACCACCTTGCGGTGGTTTTTTAGGAGATTCATTAAAAACTTAATGTTGGCGCCTACCTACTCTTCCCCTTGCGGAGTACCATCGGTGGTAGTGAGCTTAACTTCCGTGTTCGGAATGAGAACGGGTGTACCCCCACCCCCAAAGCACCAACATTAAATTTTCAATGAAAAGAAAGCCTTGATCAAGACTATTCAATCTTAATATTGAATACGGTGACAAAATACTATTTTTTAAAAAATAGCGGTGGTCGAGGTGGGCAGATTTGAACTGCCGACCTGCAGACTTTGACTGCTGCGCTACCAGGCTACGCTACACCTCGACTTGAAATCGTTTGGCCGAGCAAACAGGAATCGAACCTGTATCTTCAGATTAACAATCTGTTGCTTTTCCATTAAGCTATGCTCGCTCAAAACTAAACCAAGATATAATCTTGTCACCGTATTCAATATAATTTGATCTGTTGACCAAAATCACATATTCTAAATCTGTTGCAAGCATGATGTTTTTTGTTGTCAGTAAGACTTCAAAAACATCATGCCCAAGTAAACCTTTATAACACACTCAAAAATTGCACAGCTATCGCGATAATATACACGATGTACAATGTTCCTCGTAGGAATTACGCCCTATTAGTACACCTCAGCTCCATGTGTTACCACACTTCCACTTAGTGCCTATCAACCAGATCATCT
>CAYGKU010000008.1:22752-25425 GCA_964350745.1 uncultured Candidatus Saccharibacteria bacterium
CCCTGCGGTGCCACTGGCGTGACAGCAGGTAGACCAGAGGTTCGTTCATTCGGGTCCTCTCGTACTACGAACAACTCTCCTCAAGAATCGACGCCTGCAGTAGATAGGAGACCAACCTGTCTCACGCTATTTCATGGTCATAAATTTGGACTATATCTTCACTCTAATTCTAGGGTGGTTGACGTGTAGTCTCTACGGGGTCAATATGCGCGCTTTTCGTTTCTTTGAATAATTCAATTCTCGAAAAGAGTCAATCAATTCCAGCAATTTAGCAAAATCTTCTTCGCTTGAAACATTAGCTTTAAGATCCAGTATTTCAAGCATTAGCTGAGCTTGCTCTTGCTTCAAAATCAAGTATGGACTGATCTTTTCTAAGAAGTCCTTAATCTCCACTTGCTTATTGATGGTAAATTCATGTATACCATCCTTTCTCAAGCGGAGTCTACCGTATCCAATTTTGGACACCATATCTGGAAAAGTTTTTGAAACTGAAGATTGAAAGAATGCAACATATGGAGCAATTTGATAACCATACTTATATGATATATTTGGCTTTGCTCTTACATATATACTTCCATCTCCATCAATAAAACCAGCTAGATACGCTTGAAATTTTGATGAATTTAATGACATATATGACTTCCCTCGGTATTGTATTATCCTAACACATGTTGGATTAATATTTTACCGATATAGTCAACTTCTCACAATGTATTTCTACATTGAGCCGCCGTGAATGATGTCTTTACCTCGGGTTTAGATTGGTTCAGATTCCAATTTATCAATTAGAATCTGAACGGTCTAAACCCAGCTCGCGTGACTTTTTAATTGGCGAACAGCCAAACCCTTGGGACCTGCTCCAGCCCCAGGATAAGTCGAGCCGACATCGAGGTGCCGAACCGTGCCGTCGCTATGGACGCTTGGGCACGACTAGCCTGTTATCCCCAGGGTAACTTTTATCGGGTAATCTCCGGCCGCATCTAACGCGTACCATCGGTTCACTATGCTCTACTTTCGTATCTGTTCGGCATCTACGCCTTACAGTCAAGCTGGTTTATGCCATTACACTATCGTCACGGTTTCCATTCGCGACTAACCAACCTTGAGACCCCTCCGTTACTTTTTGGGCATTTCATTAACCAATTTTTTCCACATTGAAGGAATTTTCTGCACAAAAGGTTCTATCAACTTAGTAAAAGCACTAGCTGAATTGCTACCTATGTACAAACGCCATGAATCATTTCGTTGTCTATGCAACGTTACCTTAATACCAAAGAGATTTTCTATTTTTTCACTTATCATCTCTAATTCTGTTTTGGTATAACCAAGTGTGTGAATGTTGTATGTTTTGTGCTTGTTTGATTTTCTTGAACCATCATCCATAAACCAAATTGCTAATCCTTGCGGAGTCAATAGTTTATGAATCGTAGGCGGAATACGTTTTTTGTCATCAGTATAAAATTGCTGACCATAAAAACGGAAACTGCCGATTGTTCGCGTGGTAAAACCAACACTTACTCGACCATCACTACGCACCCTCCGATATACTTCGGATTGTACACAAAGATTTTTGAATACATCATACAACCACAAAACGTAGTCTAGTTGAGCTTCTGAATGCTCTACTTTTAGTCGATAGGTTCGACCATTAGTACGAGTTTCCAGATGACCATCACCGAGCAATAGACCAACAACGATTTCTCGCTGCTCTTCTGTTAACTTGATGTCGACTAATTTATTCATGAATTGGTTTGCAATTGCTTGCACTTACTGTCGCCAGCAAGATTGGACTATGTCTACAGATTTATGCCAAAAATAACACAAATCCGTCTCAGCGTATAGTCTCTGAGGGGTCACTATGATTACATAGGACTTCCCTGCTCGTTATCCGCACCGTATAGATTTTTACCATTTATGTGGTACCAACGGATACACCGGACTTTCAAGCATACAGCTGAGTATCATTCTTCATTTGAAGAATGCCCCCCGTTTTATTTGTTTCGAGCTATGAGGGTCTCAATCTCATTTCCGATATTGCTCTGGAGGCGCCACGTTTGGCATTACCATCATTACTGATGACAACGCCAAGGGTAGCGCCCCACTAAAACTGCCTGCCACACACTGTCTCAATCAAGTTTTTCTTGACTGGTTAGAGACTACCAAAATAAAGGATGCTATTTCACTGGCGACTCCACGGTACCCGAAAGCCCGCTTCAAAGTCTCACACCTATACTACGCATTAATTCAATAGCCCCAATATGAAGCTACAGTAAAGCTCCTGGGGTCTTTTCGTCTATCTGCAGGTACCCGGCATCTTTACCGGGATTGTATTTTCACCGAGCAGGTCCTCGAGACAGTTTCCCACTCGTTACGCCATTCGTGCACGTCGGAACTTACCCGACAAGGAAATACGCTCTATTTTTCCTTCTTACATGAACGAGCCTTTACTCATTCGTGCACAATAGGACTCTATCTTCACCATCATCTCAATAAATTGAATGTTAAGGTGTGCAACATTTGGTCTCTTGTTGGTTGCATTTGGACAATTCTTGCATTTCTGCAAGGAAGGTAACTATGGCTAGGCTGTTTAACCCTACAATCGTTCTAGTCCGTAGGACGCACTTCCGAAGAAATGTGCCCTACCTTAGAACGATTATAGTTATCGCTGACATT
>CAYGKU010000009.1:0-1893 GCA_964350745.1 uncultured Candidatus Saccharibacteria bacterium
CTCCACCCCTTTTACCAATTCGATCATTTCTTTGTCTTTCTCCACTCCAAGCACTCGCAAAAGTGATGAGATCGGGAACTTCTTCTTGCGATCGATCTTCACGTAGATCACTCCATCCGGTTCTGATTCGATCTCGATCCAAGCTCCTCGAGCCGGAATTATCTTGGCACCAAATTGTGTCTTGCCTTTTACATCATTGACGGTAAAGAAGATACCGTAAGAACGAGCCAACTGCGGCACGATCACACGCTCCACACCGTTGATGATAAAAGTACCGTTCTCGGTCATTACCGGCAGATCGGTCATAAAGATCTCCTGGTCTTTTTCACTCTCGAAAGTCTTGTTCTTCAAGATCACATGAGCCCTAAGTGGCGCTTCAAAAGTAAGTTTGTTCTCCTTGGCGTAGGCAGCCGTGTATTTCGGCGAACCAAGCTCATACTTCTTGAATTTAAGTTCAAATTTCTTTTCCGAATAGTCACTGATCGGTGAAAATTCAGTAAATATTTCCTTCAAAGCCGTTTCAATGAACCAGCGAAATGATTCGTGTTGCGGTTCGATCAGATCCGGTAGCGGGATCTTAGGATCAGGACTCAACTGAAACTTTTTTTGCGGTAAATGCCCCACCGACACCGTCCGCTCTTTTTGGGTTGTATCCATAAAAACACTAAAAATTATTACCTCCCCCCTAAAAACAGTCCATACAACAGAAAACACGCTTGCGCGCCTTTTATTCGTATATTCTATTTTTAAATTATTAATATCGACATCACAGCCATGTGATTTACTCCGCGATACAAAATCTCCCATCCACAACTCACTCGAGACCCCTTTGCGTATGTGGCGGAATTGTACCAAATCACCCACCAAAACGCAAGCCTCCTACCTGAATAACTACGGAGTTTTTAAACAGTTTCTTAGAAAGTTAAGTCTAATTGAACTATTACAGCTTGTTCAACCGCCAAAATATCGTTCTTTGTTAAAACTGTGTATTTTTTATCAAATCTGACAACACTCACGGTAGTCAATTGGTTTGCCATCACCTTGCCTGTCACGTCGCCCAAATTTACCAAACATTCCCCAGGATAGACTTTTTTAGTTTGTGAAGTTAGAGGAATTACCTGAAATCTATCAAGATGTTTGTTGGAAACGTCATTACTTACAACCACAGCAGGACGTACTTTTTTTACTTCTGATCCTTGACTGGGATTAAAATTAACCCACCAAACTTCTCCTCGTTTAGGTTTCATAAATTACCAATTATTTTCTTCCTTTATAGACCCTCTAACTCCCTCTATCCACTGATCAGCCTCCTTATTATATTCCTTATCATTTGCCATAGCCATGTACCCCGCCTCGATCTCATCTTTAACAATGTGAGGTCTAGCTAATTTACTAAGATAAGCACCAATTCCTCTTCCTCCGACCTTGGCACGTAACGCATCATAAACCTGCTCATCAAGCATTAAGGTGACTTTCTTTTTTGAAGTTGTAGTATTCATACCGTTAGTATAATACGTATTAATACGTATTGTCAATACGATACTCGAATTATTTCTTACTTCGCCACTTCTCAATTTCAGCGTGATTTCCTTCGGTCAGAACCTTTGGTACGGTGTATTTCTTACCTTTATGAACAAAGGTCTCCGGACGAGTGTAGCAATCCCCGTCAGTGCCTCGTTCATCTTCCAGTGACTCGAAAGTCCCCAAGACTCCGGGGATCTGTCTGGCAGTCGCGTCGATAATGGTAAGGGCGGGCAATTCCCCACCAGTCAAGATGTAATCCCCGACCGACACCTCCTCCGCGTCAGTGATCTCACAGACACGATGATCGATCCCCTCATAGCGACCACTGATAAGGACCAGGTGTTCGTATTTTTTGACATATTCTTTGGC
>CAYGKU010000009.1:1903-24278 GCA_964350745.1 uncultured Candidatus Saccharibacteria bacterium
TTACCGCGTGGTGACATAATGAGCGTTTTGACCTTTTTCTTATCTCGTTTTCGTCCCACTGCTTTCTCCCACGCACGAACGACAGGCTCCACTTGCATCACCATACCCGGCCCACCACCAAACGGTCGATCATCGACCTTTCTGTGCTTGTCTTTAGAAAGATCACGCGGATTGTAGTACGAGACCTCGATCTTCTTCCCTCTCACTTTCGCCCCCTTGCCTTTATCTGTCTTTTGGGCTCGCCCCAAAATACTGGCGTCCGTGTACGCTTGGCAAACTTCTGGAAACAAAGTAATGACGTGAAAATGCATAGATTTCATTTATAGTTTATGTTTATAACTCTCCATATCTTCTTTGAGGCTCGGGAATAACGGTTCTGGCAGATCATCAAGTGTAATCAATTCCAATTTCCATTACGAAAATGGTAGCACAATATTGGAATATAAAAAGAAAAACTTTATTATGTGCAAATCAACAGCACCGTTTAGACTTTGTCTAAACGGTGCTGTTGATCTTTGTCTAGCAATCAAACTATATCTTTAGATCCTCGATCGCCTGATCTAGTGATTTTGGCTCGGTGGTAGGATTATCTTCCTGCATCGCGTCTGACATCTCTCGATCCATTCCTTTACTGCCACCTTCCGGTTCGTTGATCTTTAGGTTTACTCGAGCATCATGCTTCATACCCACTACACGCAAAAGAGTGCGGATAGCTTTGGCAGTGTTACCGGAACGACCGATAATCTTTCCCATATCATCAGCGTGCACGTCCAAGGTCAATAAAACCCCCATCTCATCAACGGTACGATTTATCTTCACACTCTCCGGATGATCAACCAGAGATTTTACCAGTGTCTCAAGAAACTGCTTGTCTTCGTTAGTGTCCATACATCAATATTCTTAGCTATACTGTTAAGCTGACGTCAATTAATAATAACGTTGCTATCTCAATGATACGTAAGTGAGTTTGTTACGTCAATACTTTACCCTGTAGACAAGAAAGCCACACCAAGGTGTGACTTTCTTGTCTTTTGCATATAAATAGGAGATCGACTAAAAACTTAAGCCTTGGCTTCGGCAGTTTCTTCTGTTTCAGCCGGAGTCTCCTTTGAAACTTCTTCAGCCGGAGCTTCTTCCTCAGCTGGCTTTTCCGCCTCCTCTGCTTTGGCTTTAGCTTCTTCTTCGGCCTTAGCTTTAGCTTCCGCTTCTGCCTTTAGTTTCTCTTCGTCGATGATCGGCGATTTCTTTGGTAGCACATTTCTTTTCTTACCTTCAACCACTTTTTGTCCAACCAAAATGTTGTACATGGTATCGGAAGGTTGCACACCCTTAGACAACCAATCTTTGGCTTTATCTTTATCAAGCTGAACATGATTCATCTTAGGATTATAAGAACCCAAGTGATCCACGTGCTTGTTGCTCTTTGGGCCGGTTCGTTTATCGACGACCACAATTCTATATGAGGGGTCATTTTTGCGACCAACTCTTTGTAAACGCATCATTAACATAAGTGGAGCTAGAGTAGCAGATTGCACGGATTTGGTCAATAGGGTGTAGACAAATACGGTCCTGAAAACAAAAAGAAAAGCCGTATTAAGCATACGGCTTCAGAACTAATATCACTTTACCCAATTCAGATACAGTATCTGATCAATAGAAGCAAGGGTTATTTTACCATCACTATCTTGACCACATTTAAAGTATGACAAAAACTTTATATCATCATCAATTACAGGCATATCATCAGAAAAACAACGGGATTCGATTGATTTTGGTTCGTAAATGTTATTCTTATTCTTTTCAAAAGCAACTTTTGATATTACCTTTACTTCTCTTGAGGTGGTTACTGACCTAAACTCTGACT
Source organism: uncultured Candidatus Saccharibacteria bacterium (assembly GCA_964350745.1). GTDB lineage: Bacteria > Patescibacteriota > Minisyncoccia > Phycocordibacterales > UBA918 > OLB19. The sequence continues at coordinate 3,768 of CAYGKU010000009.1, forward strand.
CATCCCAGACTATATTTTTACAAAGAAAAGTATTTTCGTGAACCATGTAACAATTAATGTCACTTTTTGAATGTGAAATACACGTCACTTTTTCACAACAAGGTCCAATAGGTCTGAAGTGGATAATTTTTTTAAAAATCTCTTTATACATTGGATAAAAATATGAATTGGCAAGCAAATAGTTTATATCTACCATTTCTTTTTCCCCTGAGAATGAACACAATTTGATTCAAATCATACATGTATTTTAGTAAAAGTCAACCTAAGACCTTCAATAAAACACTGGAAATATTGACAGTCAATGCTATACTGACCTCTAATTATGACAAAACTAAATACATACGAAGGACCGATCATGATCCGCGGCAAAGGCGTCGGATTTGTAAATCACCCTGATTTTGATGAGGATGTGGTGATCGAGCGCGAAGCCCTTGGCTTCGCGCTCGACGGCGACATTGTTAATATTAAACTAAAAAAGAAGATCCCAGGCAAACGACAAGAAGGCGAGGTTTTGGAGGTGGTAAAATCGCTCTACCGCGAACTGATCGGAGTAGTGAAGGAAAAAGAGATCGACGGTAAAAAGGTAAAATTCCTTACCCCCGACAATAATCGCATCCACATCCGTCCCCTACTCCCCGAAGCGACTGACACCGACCTCGACATGAAAGTGGCAGTGGAGATCACCAAATGGTCCCAACCACTACTCGACCCACTGGCCAAGATCACCGAAACTCTAGGACGAGCCGGCGACCATGAGACTGAAATGCAAGCCATCATCAGAAGTGGCGGCTTTTCCAAGAACTTTCCGGAGAGCGTACAAAAGTCCGCTCATGCCCTGCATGAAGACCAAGAGCAGATCTTTGCCGACGCGCTTAAGGATCCAAAACGACGCGACATGCGTGGTATTGCCACCATGACCATCGACCCGGCCGACGCCAAAGACTTTGACGATGCCCTCTCCTACCAAGTGCTCGAGAACGGTAATCTTGAGGTAGGGATCCATATCGCCGACGTCTCACACTACGTACGCGAAAACGACGACATCGACCAAGAAGCCAAAGAACGTGGTACTTCAGTCTACTTGGTTGATCGAGTGATCCCTATGCTACCGGAAGTACTCTCAAACGACCTATGTTCTCTTCGACCAAACGAAGACCGCTTGGCCTTTTCCGCCATCTTTGAACTCACTCTCGACGCCAAAATTGTAAAGTCATGGTACGGACAGACCATCATTCATTCTGATAAGCGCTTTAGTTACGAAGAAGCCCAAGCCGTACTCGACGCCAAGACCGGACCGTACTTTGCCGAACTCGACAGTCTGATGAACCTAGGACGAAAACTAAGAGAAAAACGCTACGCCAAAGGCGCCATTGCTTTTGAACAACCGGAAGTAAAATTCGAACTCGACGAACGAGGGTCACCAATCCGCGCCTACACCAAAGAAAGAACCGAGACCATGCTAATGATCGAAGACTTTATGCTTTTAGCGAACCGAGAAGTTGCCACCTACATTTACGACATTTCAAAAGATAAAGGTTTAGACATGGCTTTTGTTTATCGTATTCACGACACCCCGAACCCTGACAAACTGGAGGAGTTGGGTACTTTCCTGCGAGCTTTGGGTTACGAGTTTGAAGTCCACAAAGGTACCGTAAAAGCCACCGCCATCAATAAACTACTCAAAGAAGTGGAAGGAAAACCGGAAGAAAACCTGATCAAGACCGCCACCATCCGCACCATGGCCAAGGCTGTCTATTCGACCAAGAACATCGGTCACTTTGGACTGGCCTTTAAATTCTATACCCATTTTACCTCCCCTATCCGTCGCTATCCCGACCTATTGGTACACCGTATCCTTCGCAAGCACTTGGACGGCACCAAGATCGGACCGAAGGAACTGGCCAAATTCGAACAGATCTCAGTCCAATCCTCACAACGAGAAATGGAAGCGGTTTCCGCCGAACGTGACTCGATCAAATTCAAACAAGTGGAATACTTGATGAACAGTATTGGTAAAACTTTTGAAGGCGTGATCACCGGCGTGACCGACTGGGGCATCTATGTGCAAGAAAAGACCACTCTAGCCGATGGTATGGTGCGCCTAGCCAGCATCAAGAGCGACTACTTCGAACACGAAGCCAGCCAATTCCGCATCAAAGGCCAAAAGACCGGCAAAGTCTACCGCCTAGGCGACGAGGTGAAGGTAAAGCTAACGCGAGCTGACAAGGAAGAGAGACAGTTGGATTTTGAGTTGGTGGTGTAAGAAATAAAAATTAAACGACCGAGGAATTATCCTTGGTCGCTTTTAAAACTTAAGTTACATTAGATTCTTGTTTTACTTGAAAACTAAAATCCCAACCTGAAAAATTTGGTCTCGAATCTCTAACCCTCCTAAATAACTCGACTTCATATTCGTCTAATCCGTAATTAGTTACCCTTATGCAATCAGGGAAACCATCCGAACCATCCATCTCAACTTCGGCAATCAAAATCTTGTCAGATCTGGAGATTTCATAAACCTGCGCACAACGTTTTTCTTCGTTAAAGCTAGTAACTAGTCTTCCTCTAAACTTTTCATCGGACTGCCTAGCATTATCAATAATTTTGACGATCCCCTCAATACTATCCTGGCAATACGCTGTATGAACTTGACTTAAACTTGTCCAGCGGATCGGTTCGGGTTTCGGACTACGTCTTCTCAAGACACCCTCAATTATTATACGCATAAACACAACATTCTCCTGTTTGTATTTGAGACCAGTACAATCTACCATAAAATATTATTTTGTATATACAAACCCCAACAAACAAACACTCTTAGCGTTAATGTGTGTTTGTCTGTTTGTTGTCTGAGAATTTTATTTAGCTACCGCCACCTTTTCATCGAGTTTTGCTGAGAGTAATTTTGAAGCTCCATCACCTCCCATGGTGACTCCGTAGAGAATACCTGCCCTAATCATAGTCTCTCGAACGTGGGTAAATTTAGATGTGAAATGAGGACTTGCAAAAATGTGGAAAGGGGTGTATTAATATGTAATACAAGCAATTAAGCAAACTAATCATGTCTAGAAATACCAGCGTTACATTAGGTGAACACTTTTCGGAATTCATCAACAACAAAATTCAAAAAGGACGTTTTGAATCAACCAGTGAAGCGGTAAGGGCCGGTCTTCGTCTTCTTGAAGTTGAAGAAGAAAAATTGGATATTCTACGAGCTACTCTTAGTGAAGGTAAGGCACAACTTGACCGCGGTGAAGGTGTAAAAGGTAAGCAATTCATGGATAAATTAGTCGGCAAGTATGAATAAATTTCTTCTCTCGCCCAATGCGATTCGTAGCTTGGGAGAGATTGAAAAATATTCTTTAGCTAACTTTGGAAAAATACAAACGGGGATTTATCTAAAGCAATTACAGGAGAAAATGCAATTTACTGCCGATAATCCAAAATCAGGTACTTTAAGAACAGATATCTTTGCCGAATGGAATTGTTATAGTTTTCCTGCCGGTTCTCACACTATCTACTATGAAATTGTTTCAAACAATGAAATTAATATAATTGACATTCTACACCAGTCGATGGAACCACGGTATTATGAGTAACATTATACCCAGCTAGATTACATTTTTAGCAGATAAGGAGTTGTTATGACTTTTAACTTCCTTGGCGGAGCGCATATACTGAATTCTCCCTTGGGGGTCGAATTCAGTATTGCGCCTGCCTAAGGAAAATATAGTCGCAGCAAGCTGCTCCTTATTTCTCCTTATTACTTCGCTACCGCCACCGCTTCATCCAGCTTCACTGAAAGTAGCTTGGATACTCCATCACCACCCATAGTGACTCCATAGAGAATACCGGCTCGGCTCATAGTCTCGCGGTTGTGCGTGATAAGAATAAGCTGAGATTTCTTGGCCAAAGCCTCTATCATATCGCCGTAACGCCGGCTGTTGGCTTCATCAAGCGCAGCGTCGGTCTCATCCAGAATGATAAACGGTGGCGGATTAACCTGACTCATAGCAAAGATAAGCGCGATCGAGGTGAGGGCCCGCTCACCGCCGGAGAGCATTTCCAGTCCTTTGACGCGTTTGTTTGGAAGCTTGGCACTCAGTTCAATACCATCTTCTCTTGGCTTGGCTTCACTCTCACTCTCCAGTTCGTCGTCATTTTTAGTCTTTGCCTTCACCCTCACCAAGCCAGCCTCCCCACCACCAAACATCAGAGTAAAGAAGCGGCCGAATTCAGTGGAGATCTTCTCAATACCGACCGAAAATTGCTCTTCCAACTTACCGTCAAGTTCGGCGATCAAAGCGTTCAGTTTTTCAATCGAGGCTTCAAGGTCGGTAATTTCTTTGGCTAGAAAAGCGTCACGCTCTTTGGCGTCGTTGTATTCTTTGATAATATCCTCGGTAGCCCCCACACCAAGCTCTTCAAGACGGATCTTGAGCTTCTCAAGCTCGTGTCGTCGCTTACGTTGCTCGTTCCTGTCCTCACCCACTATATCTGCCTCCTCTATCACCTTTTCACTCTCGTCTTTGATGACATAGTTATAATAATCGGCCGCCCCCCTACCCAAGAGCGCCACTGCTTCCTGCAACTCTTCTTTGAACTCTTGACGGTCCCGATCCAAGATCGCCAACTCCCGATCGATCCTTTCTACCACCGTTTCGAGCTCACGCTGCTCTCCCACCAGTCTGAAGACTGCTCTTTCAGCCTCCCTGCCGTCAGTGGCTTCCTGCTGGCGTTTTTTCTCGAGCTCATCGTAGACGGTCTTGGCTTCTGTTTCCACTTTGAGTGTTTCCTCTACTCTTTTTGACAGACCATCCAACTCCTTCTTCAAACGATCTTTCTCTTCCTCGTCAAACTTGGTGTCATGCGTAGTATTGATCTCCGTCTTCTCCACAAACACCTTTAGCCGGTGCACGATATCCGACAAAGCTCTTTCCAGGTGCGTTACTTCTTTTCTCTGCAAGGCTTTTTCTACTTGCTGCTCGATCCCATCGATCAACTTCACCATATCCGAATACGGCACCGCTTTATTCTCGGTACTGCTTTGCCGTCTTTCGTATTCACTCATTCGTCTCTCCAGAAGAGCGATCTGCCCCTCGCATTTACTAAACTCCCTTTCTGCCTTTTGGCGTTCTTCAACCGCCGCCCGCACCGCTTCTTCGGCTTTGATAAGCGGTTCTGATTCGCTTTTGGACTCAGACTCTCTCAGGGTTTCTTTGGCTGACTGCAGTTCCTTTATGGTCTCTTTGAGTTTCTCTTCCGGTTCATGTCTGGCCTTTATAAGGCGATCATGATGATAGGCGATATAAGTATCCTCGCGACGCAAATACTCAGCGTACGTTCCTTTCAGTCTTTCTTGTATCTCCAAAGACTTCTCGATCTTTTGTACTTGGCGTTCCAGATATTTTAAATGCGGAGCCGCCTCTCTTCGCAAGAGTCCAACCTGCACCACATTCTCCTCAGTCTTGGCCAACTTTTTTTCTGATTCTTGCTTTTTGTATTGATAGATCTTCAAACCAAGAGCATCCTCGATCATTTCACGTCTTTCTTTGGGGGAAGCGGTAAGGATCCTGTCGGCTTCACCTTGGGAAATGATGTGGTGGCCGGTCGAACCGATATTGGCTGACGCCAGAAGTTCTTGCACATCCTTCAGTCGAACATTTGAATCATTTAAAAGGTACTCGTTTTGCCCATCGCGATGTACTACTCGTTCGATCTTGACCTCATCAAAATCAAACGGAAAGGTGCGATTGGTGTTATCAAGGACAATGGTAACGCTGGCACGATTACCGCGAGAGACTTGGGTTGACCCGCCCCAGATCAGATCCTCCCCCCGCTTACCACGCATGGATTTGACCGACTGCTCACCAAGGACAAAGCGAAAGGACTCAGCCACATTGCTTTTACCGGAGCCGTTTGGACCCACGATCGAGGTAATGGGAGCGGTAAATTCAAGCTCGCTCTTTTTAGCAAATGATTTGAATCCGGATATTGTTAACGCTTTTAAATACATTGTTATTTAAAAACTATTCTTTACCAATTTTCTGCTCCGGCACTATAAACAGCGTAGGTCTTGTTTATGTCAGCCAAACTTTCACTACAACTGGAAGTCGGACACCGAGCAAACTCATTATCAAAAGACGTTACTTCGTCAGCTTCAACCGAATCCAGTACCATCAATTTGTAGCTGGTGCCATTTGAGCTGTAATAAAAACCTTTGCCGGCTTGACCTTCTAAATTAGGGTCACTTGGTAACTCAGGAATATAATCAGGTACCAATCCATTGATGTAAAGATCACAGGAAGCTAATCCTGAACCTCCCGCTCCGGAACCAGCGAAATCTGAACCGGCAGATCCACAACCCTGAGTAGGATAGGTGCCATTTTGAGATTTATATAATTCGATCGCCAACTGCAAAGTTTTGAGATCTGACTTCCTTACCTTATCTCGCGCTTGCTCTCTAGCTTGATCAAAGCTGGCAAATACCATAGCCGACAAGATACCAATGATGGTAATAGTGACCATGAGCTCGATCAGAGTAAAACCTTGAGTTGTTCTTTTATTTAAGATCATATTGTTTATTTACATATAATATCGGTTGTAGCACTGACAGCAGACTTTTTTTGGTTTAGGGTCGGTATCTCACCTAGAGATGAATAACCGCCACTTAAAGGAGCAAAGCCTCCCCAAACGGCATAGCTGGTCTGAAATCGACTATTGGAATCCTGACAAACACCTTCTTCAAAACACCAACCGGCCTGCTCAATGTCACCGGTTCCTATATTTTCGTTATGAATATCACAACTGGCAAATTTATGCGCGTCTGTCACTGGACCTGATTCTACTGAATTCATAGAGATAATTTTGTATACGGATCCGTTGCTGTTGGTAACATAAGCATAACCATACTCGCCGGAACCGGGTTTTGGATCGAGTGGTAATACAGAAATGAACTCAGGAGCCAATCCAACAATATATTGCCCATCACTGCCTCCACAAGCAAAGTCCGTACCGACTTGTCCTGACCAATTATCAGCTCCGTTACAACCTACCGGATAACGACCATACTTATTCTTATATAACTCCACAGCTCCTTGCAAAGACCTGATGTCTGCTTGGCGTTTCTCATCACGGGACTGTTTTCCAGCCTCTAAAGAACTGATGGTAACGATCGAAGCCAATACTCCAATTATTGCTATGACCACAATAAGCTCCACCAACGTAAAGCCCGACAAGTTCTTTTTATAACCATACAGTTTCTTCATGTACCCAAAATTATATCATGACCAATGAGGCAATGGTTGTTCGAAACTCACACAATGAAAACAAACCGGCCAAAAAGCGCAAACCCATGGGTTTGCGCTTTTTGGCCGGTTTGTTTTCCAACAAGTCAGTATTCTATACAAAATCCCAACCTTTATTGGAAACAGCCGCCTTAGCCGCTTCCTGCTCTGCTTCTTGCTTGGAGCGTCCTTTGCCTTCTGCTACTTTTTCATGACGTAGAAACACCCCGACAGTAAAGATCCGATCATGGTCAGGACCGTCCTGCGATAGGGTTTCGTAAGTCGGTGTGATGGAAGCGTGTTCTTGGGCCAGCTCCTGAAAACGACTCTTTGGATCTTGCCACAATCGTTTTTGCACGATCTCTTCGGTATTATCAAACAATCTTCTAGCAATGAAATCTTTAGCCACTTCGTAACCTTGATCAAGATATATGGCTCCGATGAAAGACTCAAAGACATTGGCCAAAATATACTGTCTGGCCCGTCCCTCATCTTTAGCTTCACCCTTTGACATCAACAAAAACGGGTTGGCCCCCAACTTCTCAGAAGCATCAGACAAAGAAGTAGTGTTCACCAAAGCTGATCTGATAGCTGTCAATTCTCCTTCCGGTTTGTCTTTGTACTTTGAGAACAAAAAGTCTGTCACCACCAACTCCAATACAGCATCGCCCAAAAATTCCAACCTTTCATTGTGTTCCCAAGTAGCTTCTCGGTGTTCATTCAAATAAGATCGGTGTGTAATAGCCGACAACAGCAGTGTCTTATCGGTAAAGACCACCCCTAAAATTTCCTGCAATGCTTCCAAATCTTTTTCCAGATCTCGCTCTTCCATAATCTTGTGTATCAATTCTGTTCTTAAATATTATTCTAAATGTATCATTTTGACCGCTTTCCGACCAGCATCGTGATGGCTTTGGTAACGATCGGCAGAATATCCTCGTAGAAATTCAAAGCCAAGATATCTGCCACCTTGAACCATCTAGCATCATCCAAACCACCTTTTTTGGCTAGAGCAATATCTTGGTGTGGTGCTTTGGCCAAGAAATAGTGTACCTGCTTGCGCACTTTGCCCTTTTCCGGCTGTGAAGCGATATATTCGTTATTGCCCAATTCAGCTTCGATCTCAACCGGCAGACCGATCTCTTCCTGCAAAGCGCGAACCGCTCCTTGCTCCACTGTCTCCTCATCTTTGACCTTACTCTTTGAAAGAGTCCAGTGACCAAATATATCATGTACCAAAGCCAGATACATCTCGCCATGCTCTTCAGCGTCGACCACTGCGCCTGCTAGGCGCTCGATCGGCATCTGATCAAATGGTACGTCCTTTTTCTTGCGTTTACTGACCTCATTTTTGCCCGGTTCACCGATCTCTTTGTAGACAGCACCGAGGACGCCGTTAATGAATCGACTGCTGTTGTCGCCACCAAACTGCTTTGCCAACTCGATCGCTTCATTGATCGCCACTTTGGCTGGCACTTCCGAGCGTTCGGAAAACAGCAGTTCATATAGACCAAGACGTAGGATATTTCTATCTACCGGAGAGATCCTTTCGATCGGCCACTCGGGAGCGGCGTTCACTATCACCAGATCCAGTTCTGATTGTTTACTTAGGATACCGCTTAGTAATTTTTCCATGAACGGCTTATCTGTCTTGTTTTGAGCGAATTCTTCGATATTCCTATCCAAGACCTCTAAAACCTCTTTTCTCTCCATCGCGTTTAAATCCCACTCAAAGAGTGACTGTAGAACGATACTTCTTGAAAGATGCCGATTTGCCATAAAAAAATGTACTAAACTTTTACTGATTGCAGTATAACACGCTGTCTGCCCCTAAAAATATAAAATCCACAAAACCGGAGCCGGAATTTGTGGATATGTATATTTATTTACTAGTAGTTTCCGGTACCGGTAGAGCCTCGGTAGGTTCAGCTGGAGCGGTTGCTTCTTCTCCTCCTTCCGCCTCACCTTTCCTCATCTCTCGCTTGGCTTGCAGCCTGGATTCTCGATCCTTCTTTTTAGCTGCCAGATCAAGTACCATTTTTCCTTTATAGAAACCACATTCCAAACACATATGATGTGGTCGGTGTTGTGCACCACAGTTCTTACACACCGCCAAATTTGGCGCTTTTAAAGCGTGATGAGAACGGCGGTTGGCGGTATGTGACCGCGTATGTCGCATTCGAATTACCATAGTGGCGAAACTATAGCAAATTCTCCCAAAAAAGCAACTGATCTGAGGGAAAAAGCGGGAAATTCGGCCCCTGGCCGAATTTCCCGCTTTTTCCCTCAGATCTCTCTCCCAGTCCCCACAATTACTTAAATGTCCAAAGTTGCACATCTTTACATGATGTTCCCGCAAAAACACCGCCGGTGTTCAACAGACAAACCCTGTTCTTTTATAGCCTGCCGATGAGCCTTGGTACCATAACCTTTGTGTTGAGCAAAGTCATAGACCATCAACTCCGGTTTTTGGGCGACTCTGCTCATGTATCTATCCCTCGTTACCTTGGCCATAACCGAAGCTAAGCCGATTACCTTTTCTTTGGCGTCTCCTTTGATAATAGTTTCTTGATTCTTATATTCAACCGGAGCTTTCAATCCCCCATCCAGCTTCGCCATCACTGTCCCGAGGTCGGACCTCGGGACAGTGGATGCAGTGACTTTTTTAAGAGCGCGTGACATAGCGAGATGAATAGCTGGCACGATCCCGATCTTATCGATCACCGCAGCGCTGACCATTGAGACTGCATAGTTAAGCTTTCCTTCTCGTTTCAGTTTTTGCGTCAGCCGGAAGATCGCTTCGCGATCTTCCGGCTTCAACCTCTTACTATCATCCACCCCCGAAAGGTAATCCCAATCAAAATCACTTGCCACCAACACCACCCCAACCGCCACCGGCCCAGCCAAAGGCCCGCGCCCCGCTTCGTCCACCCCGACCAGCCATTTAATATTTCCCTGTTTCATTAAGGAGTATTGTACCAGACCTTGACATCTATAGGTATAGATGTTATTGTCGAAATTGCTGTACAAATTATTTTTTGATCAATGAAAAAAGGTGTGGGAAATGAAAAAAATATTTTTTATCCTTTGTGTACTTATGTTTTGTGTAGCAAGCTCAAAAACACTTGCGGACAGAACAATAACACAGGTTTTTCACATAAACACGGTAGTTTGTAAAGAACTGAAGAATGGGTACAAACTAACCGCACCAAAAGAATACTTTAACGACCTAAGAGATATGAATACAAAGTCGGATGGATCAATACTGATCATCTCCTGGGGTCATAATTATGGAGACCACGAAGCGAGAGTATTCGTAACATGCGGTCCAAATGAAGTAAAAATAGAAAAAAAGGGAGAATCAACGTTAATAATAGTACACAATAACCCAACAAATCTTCAATAATTGATCCTGAGATTATTAAATATCTAACCTCAGAATTATAATCTCAATCACCACGTCGAATGACGTGGTTTTGTTTTTATTTTTCCTCAAACCACAAAATGCTATACTATCCGAACTATGTCTGAAAAAACCTCAAATTCTGACTTCGTTCACCTCCACGTTCACTCACACTATTCCCTTTTAAATGCCCTCCCTACCCCAAGCGAGCTGGCCAAAGCAGCCAAAGCCGACGGCCAAGATGCCATGGCCCTGACCGACAACGGCACCATGTACGGCATCATTGACTTCTATAAAGCCTGCACCAAAGAAGAGATCAAACCTATCCTCGGGCTGGATGCCTTCCTCGCTCCCCGCACTCGGCACGACAAAGACGCCATGATCGACAAACCGCGAGCTCGACTGGTGCTGTTGGCCAAGACTTTCCCCGGCTACCAAAACCTCATCAAGATGGTCACTCTTTCCAACACCGAAGGTTTCTACTACAAACCACGCCTGGACGAAGAACTACTCTCCCAAAACCACCAAGACTTGATCTGCATCATACCCTCCTTTGCCGGCGAGGTGGCCAAAGCTCTGAAAGACGGCGACACCGCGCACGCCGAACAAAAACTCGATTTTTACAAAAGTCTCTACGGTGATGATTGTTATTTGGAGATCACGCACCATCCGGAAATAATCGACCACGAGGAAAATCAACAAAAGATCATCGACCTAGCCAAGAAGACCAACACTCCGCTGGTGGCTGCTCACGATGTGTATTACCTCAAACCCGAAGACCGACTGGCGCGCGAAACCATGATCAAGATCCAGAGCGGTGGTGTCGTAGACACCACTGCCGACCATGACAGCGAAGAGGATTTTTCTTTTATTACCCAAGACAAGGCCAAAGAACTTTTCAAAGACACTCCCGAAGCCCTGAGTAATACCGTTAAGATCGCCGATCAATGTCATATCGAGATCGAGATCGGTACCCATTGGTACTTTCCCAACTACATCATTGAAAGTGGCAAAACCCCTGATGATGAACTGAAAGATACTGCCTATGAAGGAGTAGCCTGGCGCGGTATGTCACTTGAAGATAAGACAGTGAAAGAGCGTCTCGACTATGAACTCGACGTGATCAAAACCAAAGGCTACGCCACCTACTTCCTCGCCGTGGGCGACCTACTGCGTGAAGCGCGCGAGCGCGGTATCCTCACCACCATTCGTGGTTCGGTGGCGGGCTCCCTCACCACTTACGTCCTCGGTATCACCAATGTAGACCCAATTGAATACCGCCTGCCTTTTGAACGCTTTCTAAACCCCGAACGCCCCTCCGCTCCCGATATCGATATGGACTTTGCTGATAATCGGCGTGACGAGATCATCGAGTATTCCAAAGAAAAATACGGTGCGGACAAAGTGGCACAGATCGGTACCTTTGGAACCATGATGGCTCGCGCGGCGGTGCGTGACGTAGCGCGTGCTCTTGGTCATCCCTACTCGACCGGAGATCATATCGCCAAGCTGATCCCGATGGGTAGCCAAGGTTTTCCCATGACCATCACCAAAGCTCTTGAGATCGAACCCGACCTGGCTACTCTATACAAAAAAGACAGCGAGGCTCGCGAAGTGATCGACCTAGCCAAACAGATCGAAGGTCGGGTGCGACACCTCGGAGTACACGCTGCCGGCGTGGTGATCGCACCCGAACCTTTAGATAAATTCGTCCCGATCCAGCCCGATCCTAAGACTGGCAAATATATCACCCAGTACGAAATGAAAAGTGTGGGCGAAGATGGAGTCGGTCTTTTGAAGTTTGACTTTCTGGGTATCAAAAACCTTTCCATTTTGGCTGACGCCGTTAAACGCGTGAAGAAGACCAAAGGAATTGATATCGACATCGAAAACATTCCCCTTGATGATCCAAAGACCTTCGGTATCCTAGCCAAAGGCGAAACGATGGGTCTTTTCCAGCTGAATGGTTCGGGCATGACGGCTTTTCTGAAGCAACTAAAACCCACCACCATCCACGACATCAACGCCATGGTGGCGCTGTATCGTCCGGGACCGATGGAGTCGATCCCGCAATATATCGAACGAAAACACAATCCCAATCTGGTAACCTACATCGACGAACGTCTAAAACCGATCATCGAAAGATCCTACGGAGTGATCACCTATCAGGACGACGTGATGGCGATCGCGCGCGAACTGGCAGGCTACAGCTGGCTTGAAGCTGACATGCTCCGAAAAGCGATGGGTAAGAAAATTCCCGAAGTGATGGCAGCCGAGAAAGACAAACTGCTGACCGGTTTTGTTGAACACGGAAAATTATCGACCAAGATCGCCGACAAGCTTTGGGCCTTGATCGAACCTTTTGCCGCTTACGGTTTCAACAAAGCGCACGCCGCCAGTTATGGTCGGGTGGCTTACCAAACCGCCTACATGAAAGCCAACCATCCGGTTGAATACATGTCCGCTGTGCTGACCGCCGACTCCGGTGATACCGAAAAGATCTCTGAGATCATCCGCGAATGTGAACGCATGGACATAGAAGTATTGCCCCCTGATATCAACGAATCTTTCTCCGACTTCACGGTAGTCCCTGGCAAAGAGACCATTCGTTTTGGACTTACCACCATCAAGAACTTCGGCTCCGGTGTAGCTGACACCATTATCGAAGAAAGAAAAAATAAGGGACCCTTCACTTCTCTTAGCGATTTCCTGTCACGCATTCACGACCGCGCCTTTAACAAAAAATCCCTAGAGGCCCTGATCACGACTGGTGCCTTGGACAAATTCGGAGAACGCGGTGAAATGAACAACAACATTGAATACCTGCTCACTTTCAACAAAGAGCAGGTGGCCGAAAAAGAATCAGCTCAAGAGTCATTGTTCAGCTTTGCCGGCGACCAAGAGACCACCGCCCTCAACCTCGAACCAACAGAACCGGCTTCCACTTTTCAAAAATTAGCTTGGGAAAAAGAATTGCTGGGTGTGTACGTGTCCGGTCACCCACTGGATGAATACGCAGAAGAAATGAAAAAAAGACCAACCATCGGCAGTATCCGTAAAGATGGCCGAAGCGGTGTTCCGGTGGTGACCGCCGGTATGATAAGTATGGTACGCGAACTCCTCACCAAAAAAGGCGACCGTATGGCTTTTGTGATGCTAGAAAACCAAACCGACCAGATCGAAATGGTCATCTTCCCCAAGACCTATGTAGATCTTAGAGAAATCATGGTGGTCGGTAACTGCATCGCCGTCAAAGGCAAACTTAGTATCAGAAACGACGAACCTAGTATTATGGTGGATAAGGCGAAGTTGTTTTCTGGAGCTAAAGCAGGACCTGAAACCCAGAATGAATAAAATATAACTTAATTTTTGTTAATAGTTTAATGTTCATAAGCAACCCTTTAAACAAAATTTATTTTCATGAAAAAAATATTTATCTATACAGTGCTAATTATTACTACAGTAATCATATTATTTTTCTTACTTGAAGATACCTATAACGAACAAAAATATACGGAGGTTAGTTTATTGACAGAAAGACTTGAAACTGGATATAAAATTTTACATGAAATTATTGAAAATGATGAAAGATTAGGAAGGAACTTAGAAAACGTTGAATCAGACCTTTATCAAAAGAACGAGGGTTGGTTACTACGAAATAAAACTGTTTATTGTTCAAACAGACTCATTGATGACATAGATCAAATTTCAGCAAAATCTGGAATTTACAAGTACACAGGAAACCCAGACGGCAACCAACTTACAATGGATGTAGAAAAATTTAAAAAACACCTTGTTTCGTTGAACGAATTATGCGTGAACGAAACCGAGTTTAATGGAGAAAAAGCTCTTGAGGCAACTCTATTTATTGATCCAGAACACAAAATCTGGAAAAGAAAAAAGGACTAAAATGCTAATAAATAGTAACTATAATTTAGTTATTGCGTAATAAATAAATTATACAGTGGATGGTAAGTTGACATTCTGCTACGGCAAGTTAGGATATAGGGATACAAATCAGAGATTGTGGTGATTACCAACCATCGAGATAAATTGAGATCGATCTATAAAAAGTCTTAGTTTATCTGCACAAGGATCTTGTGCCTAATCTGATGTAAAGAGGGTTGGTCGGGTGGAAAATTTTGCGGAGCAAAATTTTCCACCCGACCGGAAACTCGGTGGAACCGCGGTTTATATTTTTTAAAATCGTCCGAGTGAATATATGAAATATTTTTTTCGTGTATTCACTTGGGCGATTATTGTTTTCAATTAACAAACGAACGAAATAAAATATAATTTTATCAATCCAATATAAACAAATAATTATGGACAAAAACCTCGAACACAAAAGACACACTCTGACCCATCTTCTAGCAGCGGCGACTTTGGAAAAATACCCGCACGCCAAACTGACACTAGGTCCGGCGGTCGACAACGGCTTTTACTATGACATTGATTTCAAGGGTGGTGATACCCCAGGGGACGATGATCTAAAAGGTATTCAAAAGCAAATGAAAAAACTGCTGAATAACTGGACCGAATTCACTCACGAAGAAGTATCCGCAGAAGTAGCTAGAGAAAAGTTTGCCGGCAATCAATTCAAACTGGAGTTGATCGACGAGATCGAAAAGAAAGGCGAAAAGATCACTCTTTACACCTGCGGTGGTTTTACCGATCTTTGTCGAGGTGGACATAGCAAAAACCCCAAAGAAGAGATCAAGGCGGATGCTTTCAAGCTCGACAAGATCGCCGGTGCTTATTGGCGTGGTGATGAGAAAAATCCCATGCTCACTCGCATCTACGGCCTAGCTTTTGACACCAAAGAGGAGTTGGAATCTTACGAAAAAATGCAAGAGGAAGCCAAAGCTCGCGACCACCGCAAGCTCGGCAAGGAACTCGACTTGTTCACCTTCTCTGACTTGGTTGGCTCCGGCCTTCCCCTTTTCACTCCGAAAGGCACCCTGATGCGCGACCTGATCGTCGATAAGATCATGAAGATCCAAGCTCACTACGGTTACGAAAAGGTTACCATTCCTCACATCACCAAAAGTGATCTATACAAAACTTCCGGTCACTGGGACAAGTTTGGCGACGAATTGTTCAAGGTTAAAGGTCAGTCTGACGCCGAGTTTGTCATCAAACCAATGAACTGTCCGCACCACACTCAGATCTTTGACAGCAAACCGCGATCATACAAAGAACTACCGATCCGTTACGCCGAAACCACCATGGTCTATCGTGACGAGCAACAAGGAGAGTTACTTGGCTTGTCTCGAGTACGCAGCATCACCCAAGACGACGGACACGTCTTTTGTACCTTTGACCAGATAGAACAAGAAATTGAAAACATCGTCAACGTGATCAGGGAATTCTACCAAGCGCTCGGCATGTACAAAGATAAAAATTTCTGGGTCTCATTATCCGTCCGTGACCCAAAGACCCCGGAGAAATATCTGGGCGACAAAGACAACTGGGATAAAGCTGAAGAGACTCTAGAGAAAGTCGCTAAACAACTTGGTCTGCCATACAAAAAAGTGGAAGGTGAAGCGGCTTTTTACGGACCAAAGTTAGACTTTATGTTCTTTGATGCTCTCGGGCGCGAACGCCAGCTAGCCACCGCCCAGCTAGACTTCATTATGCCGGAACGCTTCTCTCTCACCTACACCGATAAGGATGGTTCCAAGCAAACTCCGGTCATGATCCACCGCGCTATTGCCGGTTCTCTGGAACGCTTTATGGCCATTATGATCGAACACTTCGCCGGTGCCTTTCCGCTTTGGCTGTCTCCGGAGCAAATTCGTGTCATTCCGGTCAGCGAATCTCAACTAGAATACGCCACCAAAGTCCATACCGAACTCAAAGCAGTCGGACTAAGAGCTACTCTCGATAGCAGTAAAGAATCTCTCGGTAAAAAGATCCGCCACGCCAAGAAAGAAAAACTTCCCTACTTTGCGGTCATTGGCGACAAGGAGATAGCTGCCAAGAACGTTACTCTTGAGGACCGAAACGGCGATAGTCGTGAGGTAAACCTCAGTCACTTGGCTAATCATCTATTGACCGAGGCGGATGCGATTTAGGTAGTCTGGAAGAAAAATGAATTAGAGTGGTATGTAAAAGCGCCGCGACCCTTCGGGTCACGGCGCTTTTATTTATAATCAATCTTCTTAGCTATGAGTCACTACTTTCACTGCTTTCATGATCGCCATGCGAACAGCTTCAGTTTCGTCATTGTATGTACCATCTAGCGCACCGGTAAGAGCGTGGATAATGGCGTGAATTTGTTCATCACTGAACTTCTCAGTTTCTTTCATTAGTAATTCAGAAACCTCGTCATCACCTCCTTTTCTTACCCGATAGACACTATCAAGGTCAGCAGCCGCGTCAGCCAGAGCAAACATCGGTCTGTCACCAACCATTTCGTATGAAGCTACAATGTTACCCAGTACGATTGCTTCGGCTAGTGAGCCGGCACCCTTAGGTACTGCGTTTGGAATGAACGGCTCATTACTGGAGCCAGCGTTACTTGGAGAACAAGCCTCACAAGCTTCACGCATTCTAGCCTCATTGATCACTACCCAACCATCTTCAGCCGGATAACGTCCTTTAGCTATTTCGATCACTTTTTTCATAACCGACTCCCGTTCTTCAGCATCAGTGGTAGCCACGAAATGATGGACCGCGTCACTGGAAAGTAGAACATGTTCAGCATGAGCTTGATTTTCGATCTTGGTGATCACAGCATCATTGACAACCTCTTCAGTATCACCCTTCGCTGTTGGTAAATTACTTGGAGTCACCACTGAAGCAGATATCTCCGTTGTTGTTTTGGGTTGATGATCGATCATTTTACTAGGAGCAAATCCACTTCTAGGACCCGACTTAACATCAGCACTGAATCTGAAGCCATCCACCATTCCTCTGTGAATTACAAATAGATACGCTACATAAAGTGCCCACAAAACAAGTAAGATATAGAAGATGGCACTTAGTACGGGACCAGCTTCAAAACCGGTGTAAGGTACTTCAGTCAAAGAAATTCCTGAAACCAAAGGCCGTTGATCACGCACTTCGGTCACCACGATCTCGTCATCATCATCATTACTTCCACCAACAACTCTTACATCGGCTTCACAAACACGATCTTTCGATCCTCTTTCCACGGTCATGGTATAAGTCACGTCCTTGGTTGGAGAAAGTTCAATTTCTCCGTCATAAAATTCTTCCTTGTCTCTACTAAGTAGATCTTCAGTAGTGATGATAGTTTCACCTTCACTGTCTACAATTATCACTTCTCCGGCTCGACTACTTTCCCATGTCAGAGTGATCTCTTCTCCCCGCTCGATCTTGCTATCAGATACTGACAATTCACATCTCGGTGAAGAAGAACCGCCTCCTCCACCTCCACCGCCTCCTCCGCTAGGTGGAGCGGTCACACTTAATGTGATCGGACATTCAATAGTGTCAGTACCATCGGTGGCCGTTAGAGTATAAGAAGTGGAAACATCAGGAGAGACTGACACAGAACCGCTAAGACCGGTGGCAGCTATGTTGTTATTGAAACTAACACCTGTAATACCATCAGTACTCCAAACAAGGGTAGATGATTCTCCTCTTTCTATTGTGCTTGGACTGATAGAAAGGTCCACATTAGCTTCACAAGTTATCGAAGCTGGCACAGGATCTTCCACTACAACAGTTGCTTCACAACTATTATGATTAGTTCCATCACCAGCGGTCAGGGTGTAGGTGGTGGTGGTGTCGAGTGTTACTTCTTGGGAACCATTCTGTTCAACTTCCCCGACACCCTGATCTATAGATACTGATGTAGCATTGTCAGTTGTCCATTTTAGAGTTGTAGTTCCACCACCAAACGGTAAGGTTGCCGGATCAGCGGTGAAAGTCAGACATTGCGGAACGACCTCTTCTTCAACTGCAACTTCCACTACACAAGTATCCTCTTGATGATCATCACCAAAGACGGTCAGGGTATAGATTGTAGTCTCAAGTGGTGATACAGATATACTGTCGTTAGCACCAACCTCACCGACACCATTGTCGATCACTACACGATTTCCATTACTGGTAGACCAAGACAATTCTGTAGATTGACCTGAAGTTATAACGGTAGGAGTAGCTGAAAAAGCCTCACACACCGGAGCCACCGGCTCTGCCTTAACTTCAATATCGCTATAACAAGAAACTGTTACGCCGTTGTCATTTTCAGCCACCAATTCGTACCAAGCATTTTCTGTGAGCGGTCCGGTACTGACACTACCATCTTGTTCAACCTCGCCAAAGCCGGTTAAAGTCACCTTGCTGGCATTGGTAGTAGTCCAGTTCAAAGTCACTTCTTCTCCCACAAACACTTCTTTGTATTCAGGAGATAAAGTACACTCCGGAGGTGGTGCCGGTAGACATTCAACCTTTACCTTAGCGGTACATGACTTTCCTTCGTCATTTTTTGCCACCAACTTAAAGGTAGTATTGTTCTGTAGATCATGATATGTCTTTGATGTACCGGTAACCGACTCACCGTTGATGGTAATATCATTGTATCCATCTTCGACCCACCATTCAATAATGGCGTCTGATCCAACATAAAGTTCTTGATCAGCGGTCCAGATCTCACAATCATCATTGTTTCCCCACCAAGTAGCCGTGGCGTGATTTGGTGAAAATACTGACATCTCATTATATGGATCATAAGAACCCATATTCATAAACCCTACCACCAAAGCAAATAATGCCAAAAGGGGTACGATCTTTTTCAAACTAAAATTTAGTTTCATAATACGTAAATTTGATATTTATAAATTTTATACTCATACCTACACCCTAATGTACGCATAAGTAATGAAAGTTATAAATATGTAAAGAGCTTGTTGGGTCTACCTCACAGCGACCAGCCACAGCACCAGACGCTCTTCTCTTTTTGCATTCTATAATAAAGATCCCAGTTATTTACATTATACTATATTTTTAGTATAAAGTCAATAAAAGTAAGGGTCATTACAGTATTTCCACTTTCAGGAGTTTAGCCTCGACCATGTAGCGGTCGTCAATTGAGCCAAAACTATTACAAGTAGCCAAAACCAAACGCTGGTCTTTTCCCGCGATCGGCACGGTAGTATCTTTGGCAGTGGCACGATACACCTTATCCACCTTATAAATATATTCATATTTATCTGATTGCAGACGCACGATATCTCCCCACTTTAGATTTTGAATACCATTTAAAGCCTGAAAATTTTTGTTATGCACTGTTGGTAGATAGCTGGAATGACCAAGAATAAAGACCGTTCCGTCTTGTTCCAAGGTAGCAGAGTCAGGATGTCTCACCGTACCGTTAAGTAAAGCCTCGTCCAAGTCAACTATATTTCTAGATGTTGGATTAAGGATTGGCACAGTTCTATCTAAAGAGTCTATCACTAAAGTTTGCGGAACCACTCTTTCAGTAGTAGCTTTTAGAGAATTATCTTCCTCAGTATCATCAATATCCCCGCCTTCAACCTTACCATCACTGTCTTTAGCTTCATTTTCACTCTGAATAAGTTCGTTTCTTTCAATTTTATCCAACTTTGAAACCGGCTCAGGTAAAAAATCCAACCAAGCTAAAACGGCATAAGATATAGTGAAAGCCACAAAAAATACCAGCAAAAATGCTGTCTTTTTTGCAATCACTTCATTCATTAGTTGTTGCCAATCAAAACTGGACTTCATAATGCTATTATAATGGCATATTTTAAATGAAATGTCAATGTTTAGCGCTTGAATTCAACCCTGAACTGCACCAGGTTCCATTCCTAAAACAAAAACCTCGTG
>CAYGKU010000010.1:0-22928 GCA_964350745.1 uncultured Candidatus Saccharibacteria bacterium
GTTTTCAGTTGGACTTATATGGGGTCCTGAGGTATTTTTGAACGACTGGTTTGGTTTCTTCACTGCGCTAGTTTTATACCCAGCAACCTACTTATTAGTTGGTTGGATTTTAAGTAAAACACACTTAAGGTAATTGATAGTGTACAGTTGGGGTGTGCATGAACTTCAACGAAACTATTACAGTTTTAAACGGTAAGCTTAAGGAAAAATCTCCAAACACATTAAGTAGTGCGTGGATATATAACAATACCCCTAAAGTCTACCGGTACATATACAAAAACGTCCGCCTTGAAACAGGTGGCATTGACTGGGATGCTGTCACTAATCAACTTGATAGAGAATATCAGAAGCGGTGGACACGATATCGTGGCCGTACAGCTAAACCGTACACGAACCAATCTGAAGTAACGGCTGTACTGCAGAAACATGAAGGTAAATTGTACACGTTTATCACTCAAGCCGACGATGACGACAAACGAGTACGAGACTGGATGATTATTAGGTTGGTACGGCTCAGTCAAAAAGGTAATGTCTTGGCACAAGAAGAACTCCTAAAATGGGTTAAGTATGTAACTGATGATTGGCTTGATCGCTACCCACAAATGTACCGCTGGAAGGGTTACGAAGACGAGGTACTTGACCGAATAAAAACCTGTATCAGGTGTTATCGGTACACTGGGTCATTCTTTGGTTATTTGTTTAAAACGCTTGAGTACTCGGCATATGGAAAACCACCCATGTGTTCTTTAGATGACAAGGTATTTGATAGTGAGAAAACAAGAGTAGAGTATGTAAAAGTAGCTGAAAACGTTACAGAGTAGTGTAACGTTACAACCCTTGTCCTGTGTCACTTTTGTAACTTTTTACATACGCTGTTGAAGGGTTGTTTAAATTCTCGAATCTTTAACCAAACGGACCTTGCTGGGCAATGAATTTATGAGGTTCTATCTGCTTTTGGCTCACAAATCAGCCGACCGAAATGCGTATGCATTTCGGTCGTTGCTGTTTGTAGATCCCACGGGGAATCGAAAAACGGAGCCGGTACACAAGACGAGCGTAACGGAGTGGAGCGAGGGCTTGTCGGCGAGTTAGGGTCGTGAGCGTATAATTTCAAGGAGCGGAGCGACTATGAAATTAACGACTCCTGACCGATTCCCCATACCATTTTTCTTAAGTGATCCCACGAGCAAAACATCTGCATGCTTTGCTTGGGAATCGCACCCCAAGAGTACTTCCATTTATATATTCCTTTCAGTCATTATAAATTAGGGCGACCGCCAGAAGCATGTCGCACGGAGCGGAGTGAGTACGACAGCTGAGGCGATAAAACAGTGTTTAGACACTGTTTTATCGCGACACCTGCCATTTTATGAGGTTACAAAATAAAATGGCTTGATGACCGTCAGGATCATTCCCTGTGAGACATATTCATATTTTGTTATCGTAAATGGTGACTAACACCCATTTCCCTAGAACCCATTTCCATAATTACACCACACATGAACATACCACGGTATGTTCATGTGTCTCGCGATGAGGTGTGTTTAAATGGTATGAAAATAATGAGCTTGCGAATATATTTTCAATCGACTCCTGACTTAAACATTTCCGCCACAATTTATTTACAAATAAACCACTAATCGTTTTTACAGGAAAAACGTATACGGGTTCCCACTATCCGCTTCACTTCTTAGGCTAATTCATCAAGAACTAAGGCGTTATCAATCTTAAATTGCTCATATGACCCTAGTTTTGCAAAATCGATACGATAATTTCCGTTACTTATTTTATAGATCACCACAGAATCAAGTCCGATATCACGAAGTTTCTTATACGTAAGTAATTCTCCTTCTTGCAACCTCAATACATCACGCAAGATCCATTGTCCAAGCACCTTATTAGGATCAGACATCAACGCTTTACCACCATCCTGACAAACTTTTGCTGTAAGATATTGCTTATCGGGCAATCTTAGATTGAAACTAATATCTCGCGCTGGAAAGAAGTTAGGAAACACTTTATGTATACTTGCCGGTATTGGTATATAAACTTCATTAGCATTCCGCTCACGACCGGAAGCGTTCCATTGATTTAAACCACTCTTTTCCTGCACCTGAGGACCTTCTTCTCCATAATTTTTACGCACTGAATAAAGTGGCAAAACCACGTAATCCAAATCAGCGTCAATCGGTGCAAAAGTTAGCCCAAGCTCATGTTTCTGTGTCGAAAGACTTTCTAAAAATACATATGGGTCATCCAATATACTTACCGGAATTTCAAGCAGTGGACTGCCAGTATTAAAACTTTTGAGCAACGTACTTTTTGAGATATTGAAAGAATATGTTTCGTTTCTATCCTCAAACTTAAACCTTTTGTCATCAGCACTAATGATCTTCACGGAATCTATATCGATAGGATGCATAGGCGTTTCTACAACATACATCCCCCCACTTTCCCTAACAACACAATGGTAAAGCATTTGTTCAATACCATAGATCGTTTTCGTGGTAGTGATACGTTCATTACGAAGGCGTATGATCTCGCGCACCTGTTCCTCCGGCTTCAATTTACGAAATCCTGAACTTGCACGATTAAATTCTGCGACCTTTTCATACTGCACTTCCGAACGTCTCAAAAAAGTTTTTAATCCGAACCCGGAACCATTAAGTGAAGCATCGGCTGTTGTATCGCCACGAGAAAGATTATCTGCAACAAAACTTTTACAAAATATATTTTCGGCCGCGCGATAATAAAGATATGGGGTTTTGCTTTCAGAAAAAAGACGAGAAAGCGAACCGACAGCCTGCAAAAGAGTAGTGTACTTATGTATATTCTCTGATGTTTGATCTGGGATAAACATATATTTATTTCACCACCTTAATCATCTGCCTTGCAACCGCCTCTAACACCGGAACACTCACAGAATTACCAGCTTGTTTGTATAGTGCCGAATCAGAAATATTAGGTAATTTATAGTCCATAGGAAAACCTTGTATCCTGAAACATTCCTTTGGGGTAAGTTTTCGAATACCCTTTTTATCCTTGATAATCGGCACATTGTGCCCACCCATACCCATATTGGCGGTCAAAGTAGGACAAACACCACTTTTATTTTCTCGCACATATTGCCTACGCCATTGATAAACCTTCCCTTCTTCAGTAACATCATTTTTCAATCTTTCAAACAAGGGTTTATTGTTATAGTAATACTTTTCATCTACATTTTTCTCCAGCAAATCAGTGACCTTTACTGTTAGTTTCTGAGGCCTGGGAAATTCAAAACGGTCTATATGTTCTTTATCTTTGAAACCAACAATGTAGATACGTTCGCGGTTTTGCGGAATATTGCCGTACTCCATAGTGTTTAAAACCATTGCTTTGTGATGATATCCGAGTTCTTTTATAGTATCTTCAATAATTCTAAAAGTTTTGCCACCATCATGACTTTTTAAATTCTTAACATTTTCAAGCAAAAAGCCAGTCGGTTCGCATTTTTCAATGATACGAGCCATGTCAAAAAACAAGTTACCTCTATTTTTCTCATCATCAAAACCTTGTCTGTATCCGGCGATCGAGAAGGCCTGACAAGGAAAACCTCCCAATAAGAAATCAAACTCAGGCAGATCTTCGATTGCTATATTACGTATATCCTCAACAATAAGTTTGCTCCTTTTGAAGTTTAAATCATATGTGTATTTACAACTTTCTTCAAAATCGTTCGCAAATACCGTCTTAAAACCAGCGTTTTCAAAACCTAAACGAATTCCACCAACACCTGCAAATAAATCTATTGTTCTCAGTTCTTTAGTATTATTTTCTTTCAATTTAATTTTGTTTTCACTTTTAGAAAAGCTACTTATAACCTGAACTACAACACCTCTCACTTCCACATCAGTTCTAAAAAGAGGCTCCATGTGTGGGTTGCGAGGTTCAAGTCGAAACATATCCTTCTCTTTATATATCTTCTTTAAAGTAGCCTCATTATCATCAAAAATTGCCACTACCGTTTGTCCGTTTTCTGCTGAAGATTGTTTTTTTATGACAACTATATCACCGTCATAAATACCCTCGTCGATCATACTTTCACCAACGACCCTGAGAGCATAATGTCCATCAGAAGTATTGATCCCTTGAATGGAAACAGGTACCGTTTCATCATACTCTTCAATAACCTCAATAGGATTACCAGCCGCAATCTTTCCCAATATCGGAATATGCACTACCTTTTTAATCTCTGCGGAAATTTTATCACCACGAAAACTTACTTCTGTTTTTGATATATATCCTTTCTCACGCAATGAATTCATGTGTTCGTGAACTGTTGATACAGCTCTTAGACCTAACCCTTTACGCACCTCTTCCATACTAGGAGCAATTCCATTTTCAGTAGTGTATTTGGTAAAAAAATCTAATACCCTTTTTTGCTTTTGTGTTAGTGCTTGTAGCATAAAATGGTTTTAATTATTAACGCGTGATACAATTATAGTATACCGAACAAAAACCGAAACTTGAAGCGAAAATTATCAACAGGTGTAGGTTTGAGATATCGTATTTGATTAGAAAACGACACCATTAAACTTATAGAGTATATTTATGAATGAAATCACTTGTCCCCACTGCGGAAAAGCATTCAAGGTTGATGAAGCAGGATACGCGGATATCTTAAAGCAAGTCCGAAATCAGGAATTTAATCAAGAGCTACACGATCGTCTTGTTGCTGTCGAGAAGGAAAAAGAGAGTGCAGTTAAATTGGCGGAGGAGAAGACAAAAAATCAGCTCCAAGCTGATATAGCAAAGAAAGATTCAGAGTTATCAGAGTTGCGTTCTCAAAACGAAAACTTGCTGACAAAATTGACTGCAGAAAAAGATGCTGAGATTGCAAAACTACAATCGAAATTGGAGACGGTTGAAGCTGAGAAAGAAAATAACATTAAAATCGCACAGGAAACTACAAAGAATGAACTTTTGGCACAGGTTGCCAAAAAAGATTCTGCGCTGGTTGAGCTAAAGGCTGAAAAGGATGCCGAAATTGCAAAGTTACAATCAAAAATTGAGTCGTCAGAAAAAGAGAGTGAACTTGCTTTAAGTAAGGCGGTTAATGAGCTTGAAAAAGAACGTGATACTCTAGCAAACAAATTAGAGAATAAAGATAGTGAGACAAAAATCCTTGAATCATCGCTCAAAGAAAAATACGAATCAGAACTCAAGACCAAGGATGAGATGATCGCCTACTACAAGGATATGAAAGCCAAGCTTAGCACCAAAATGGTTGGTGAGACACTTGAGCAACACTGTGAAATCGAATTCAATAAATTGCGCGCTACTGCATTTCAAAATGCTTATTTTGAAAAAGACAATGACTCAAGTGACGGCACTAAAGGCGATTATATTTATCGTGAAGAAGACGAGAATGGAAGCGAGATCATCTCAATTATGTTTGAGATGAAAAATGAAGGCGATGAAACTTCCACCAAACATAAAAACGATGACTTTCTTGCAAAGCTTCATGCCGACCGAAACAAAAAGAAATGCGAGTATGCAGTATTAGTGAGTCTGCTTGAATCTGATAGTGAGTTATATAACTCAGGTATCGTTGATATGTCGCATAAATATCCAAAAATGTACGTAATTCGTCCCCAGTTCTTCATTCCAATGATTACCTTGCTACGTAATGCGGCTATGAGTTCGCTCAAATACAAAGCTGAGCTTGCAGTAGTTCGAGCACAGAATATAGACATCACTAATTTTGAAGAGAACATGGAGGCGTTCAAACTGGCGTTTGGAAAGAATTACGAGATGGCAGGTCGTAGGTTTAATGAAGCCATTGACGGTATCGACAAAACAATCAAACAACTAGAGAAAACAAAAGCCGCCCTCCTTTCTTCAGAGAACAATCTACGGCTTGCAAACGACAAAGCCCAAGACCTTACCATTAAGAAATTAACTCGGGGAAATCCTACAATGAAAGCGAAGTTTGAGGATTTATCTAAACCAAAAAATGAGAATGATGACCTGTAACTAAAATATGGAAAAATTGAAACTTAAATTTGAGAATTGTTATGGAATTAAAAAACTTGAAGATGAGTTTGATTTTTCAAAATGTAAAACCATCGCTATTTATGCTGCAAACGGAATAATGAAGACGTCCTTTGCTAAAACTTTCAAAGACATTTCGTTAAAAAATAAACCTTGCGATCAAATAGATGAATCACTAACACCTGTTTTTGATGTGCTGTGTGAAGATGGAACACAACTACAGCCAGAAAGTATTTGTGTCATTGAACCTTATAACGATAAAGCCTTCAACTCCGAAGAAAAGGTTCTCACACTTCTAGCAGATGAAGAAACTCGAAAGGAATATTTGGCAATATACAAAGAGATTGATGCTCAGAAAAAAGCTACCTTATCGGGGCTCAAAAAATTAACTGGTAGTGGTAATTACGAAGCAGAAATAAATGATACTTTCTCTCATCTAAAAAAGAAAAATATATTTGAGATTTTCGAGACGATTTTACCAGAGATTAAATCGGCAAAAGAATTGCCTGATTTCAAATACAATGATGTGTTTGACCCTAAAAATGAGGTGCGAGATTTTTTGAGAGAGAACTTTCAACTATTACAAAACTATATCGAGAAATATGAGGAACTCGTTAGTGGCTCTGAGTTTTTTGGAAAAAATGCCGAAAACATCTTTGGTACTTCTGAGGCAAACTTGTTAAATTCGTCTCTGGAAGGAGACGAGTATTTCAATACGGGACATAAATTATTATTGAAGAAGCATGGTGAAATTCAAAAGGCCGAGGATTTTTCAAGACTTTTAAATGAAGAAGTCGAAAGGATTTTTAATGATGAAAAATTACGCGCACTATTCCAAGAAATTGAGAAAAAGCTAGATAAGACAAAAGCATTAAGGGCCTTTAAAAAAGTTGTTACTCAAAAGAAGAACCAGTACATTCTTGTGAAATTGGTTAATTATGATGATTTCAAAAGAGAGGTTTGGTTTGGGTTCTTGAAGCAGATTTCCCCCAATATTGAAACATTGGTAGATTTATATAAGAGCAAAGCAAAAGATTTGGAAACAATAATCCAAAAGGCTAAAGATAGTCAATCAGCTTGGGAGGACGCCATTACTGAATTTGAAAATCGGTTTACAAGTGTGCCCTTTACTGTATCTATCAACAATAAAGCAGATGCTATTTTAAACAATCAGATACCTGCTATTGATTTTTCATTCCAAGGGAAGCCAGTTGAGCGTAAAACAATGGTGGATAACATTCTAAGCCAAGGAGAAAGACGAGCCTTTTATTTGTTAAATGTTATTTTTGAAATTAAATCTAGACAGTTACAAAATAGGGAGACGGTCTTTGTCGTTGATGACATTGCAGATTCGTTTGACTATAAAAACAAATATGCAATCATCGAGTATTTAAACGATTTAAACAAAAGCAATGATTTCTACTCAATAATCCTTACTCATAATTTTGACTTCTATAGAACCATAACTAGCAGACTAGGCCTTTTAAGAGATTGTAAAAAACATGCAATTAAAACTCTTGACGGAGTAGAACTGATTAAAGAGGTGTACCAAAAACCACCTTTTATAACTTGGATGAACTGTCTAAAAAACGGACAGTATCATGGTAAAAATTTCACAGCCGATGACGCCAAAAAACATATTTTAGCCCTAATTCCTTTTGTTAGAAACTTAATCGAATATGGAAGAGGCGCTCTCAGCTCAACTGCTCATGGGGATGATTTTGAAGCCCTAACAAGCCTACTTCATTTTAAATCAAACACGGGAAATATCTCTTTCTCTGACTTGAAACTTATCTTTAAAGAACACATAGATAAGGATGATTTCGATGTAAGTATTATTGATTCAGATATTGTCTATAATCATATACTGGCAGCAGCATCCACAATACAAGATGATGAGTTTAATTTAGAGAATAAAATCATCCTTGCCATGGCAATCCGACACAAAGCTGAAGAGTATATGTTGTTGAAAATCACTAACAAAAGTCCAATTTCAGGCAATCAAACGCGAGAACTATTTGATAGATACAAAGATGACGCTGTGAATGATGCCAGCCTAAAGAGTGCTCTCGTTACCCTTGAAAGGGTAAATATTATGACACCCGAAAGCATCCATCTTAATTCTTTTATGTATGAGCCGATACTTGATATGGATATACATGAGTTGAAAGGATTATATACAGATGTTTGTGCATTGTTGCCATAATATTGACACAATCGAATAAAGTTACTAAGCATCGTTGAAAATAGAAAAAACAAAGCTATGTTCCTACACCTAATTACTGACGAAGACAAGAAAAAACAAGAGGCACGCTCAAAGGCGATTAACGACTTTATTCAAAAAGAGCTTTTGAATAAAGTCTTTCATATCACCTCAACCTCAAATTTGGCATGTATTAAATTAACAGGATTCATTAAATCCGCCTCGGGAAACGAAAATTTTGGACAATCAAGAGAATGTTTTGCCAGAAGAAATAAATGGATAAGCCTGTTTGATTTTAGAAATAAAACAGAGGAACAGACTAGTGATACAACTAACAAGTGTTTATATCTGTTACTTGATAAATTAGAAAATCCAGTTGCACTCATTTTGCGAGAGTCTTGTTACTCAAAACTTAAGTATCAGAAAAAACATACCGATAAGCAATATTCATCAAATCAGTATCTTAGTCTCGAAAAAATATTAGAAACAGGTGGTACTTATGTACCATATACAGAATGTTGGTATCCAGGAGACATGCCATATGCAGAAATCGTGAAAAATATTGAGACAAATTTTCCGCCACAATCTGAAAAGATAAAAGATCTTTATCTTTCCAACTAGATGTAGAATTGGCTTGATTAGACACTCGTGAGTCAGGACCCATTCTCCTTAATGATTTTTGTGTACTTTTTAGAATCTTCCTTGTATTTTAGTAGAAAAGTTTTCAATTTATCTTTCACCTTGAGAGAAGTGACGATCCACCACGCTCCCAAGAAAGTGGTTAGGGTAAAAGATATCAAAGTAGCCCACCCCAAGGCTTGGACTAAGTTTGAATGAGTAGTTGGTAATCCGCAAACAGCACACATACTTATTTGTCATGGTTACAAATCCCTCTCACTGTCACCTCCAGCTCTTCGACCTGAAAGTCTTCGATACCCAGTAGCTTCTTAATCTTCTCGTCAGGCGCGGTGAAGTGAAGAATTCGCTCACACTCGGTACACACGGCATGGTGATGCGGTTCGTGCTGGTATTCAAAACGAGCTTCTTGAGACCCCAACTGAAGTTTCTTGATCAGTTTTTCATTAGTAAAATACTCAAGATTTCTATAGACAGTAGCCAAATCAACTTCCGGCACCAACGCATGTATCTCAGACGCAGACAGTGCCTCTTTCTGTTTCTTTAAGACCTCAAGAATGGTTTGGCGTTTTTTGGTTAGTCTGGTTTTCATAATATGATGTATAAAATTATTTAACTACTGTACTTGGAAAATATTTTTTGTAATGCGAATTATTTGCATAATATCATTATTCTGCTATACTTGCAATTGCAAATCATTTGCATAAAATTAATTTATGGATAAAAAACATATGAAATATCTTATTGGAATTATCGCTCTCCTTTTGGTAGGTGGAGCTGTTTATACACTACAATCCGACCATGGCGATGATCATCACGACGAGCATGGTCACGAACACGAAGAAGCCCTGACCGCTAAAGAGCCGGTACGAGCTGATGGATCATTTACCCTAGCCACCTCTTTCTATCCCCTGCAATTCGCGCTAGAGAGAATAGTGGGAGATCTGGGTGTTGTTACCAATATCGGTGAAGGTAAAGATCCGCATGACTTTGAGCCAACCACGCAAGATATTTTGACACTACAAAAAGCCGACTTGGTGGTACTGCAAGGGGCCGACTTTGAACCTTGGGGCGACGATGTTATAACTCAACTTAAAAGCGATAAAGTACCGGTGGTGCTGGCAACAGCTGACATCAAACTTCAAGAAGGCGGTCACCATCATGAAGATGAAGATGAACACGAAGAGGGACATGAGCATGAAGACGAGCATGATGAAGAAAGCGAAGAGGATGATCACGAAATAGAACATGAAGAAGAGGGACACGACGAGCATGACCACGGGGCGTTCGATCCGCATACTTGGCTTGATCCGGTACTCTTTGGTGAAATGGTAGAACACATCACAGAAGCAATCATTACTCTTGATCCGGAGAACGCCTCAACTTACCAAGCAAACGCGTCCGCCCTACAATCAGAATTGGCAAAACTGGACACAGAATACAAGAACCGACTGACCAACTGTGAACTTGATGAAGTTATCACCTCTCATGATGCTTTCAGTTATGTTGCTAAAAGGTATAATTTTGAAGTACACTCAATTGCCGGTCTTTCTACTCAAGACACGCCATCAGTCACCACTTTGGCCGAACTTAAAGAAGAAGCCGAAGAAGGTATTAGTGTGATTCTGCTTGAAGAGAACAGTATTACCGCTTACGGAGAAACTCTGGCTCGTGAGACCGGACTTAAGACTCTTGGCATCAACCCAATTGCGTACATCATACCAAGCGAAGAGAACTATATGACCCTTATGCAAAAGAATCTCGATACTTTCTCCACTGCACTTAAATGTAATGAATAATCCCATCATCAGTATTAAAAATGTTACCAAAACCGTCGACAAGAGACGGCTTTTGGTCGACATCAGCTTTGATATTGAAGAGCGATCACTGGTCTCTTTGATTGGCCCAAACGGTGCCGGTAAATCCACTTTGGTAAAAATCATTCTTGGACTAGACCAAAACTACGAAGGCGCAGTGACCATAGCTCCGAATCAACGAGTACAGTACATTCCGCAAATTTCTGTTACCGATCAGTATCAGTTGCCCATGTCGGTCTATGAGTACATTTCTATTGGCACCACCCCACTGTACAGCCAAAACAAAAAGCCGGTCGATCTTAAGCAAACACTGGAACATGTTGGTGTTTCCGCAGACAAACTACACCAGCCATATCTCAGTTTATCCGGTGGCGAAAGGCAACGAATCGCAATCGCGAGAGCCTTGCTCGGAGACCCGACCATTTTGATACTTGACGAACCACTGGCAGCAGTCGATTATGCTTCACGTGACGGTCTATACGAGCTTATTCGTCACCTGCAACAAGATCATAAGATGACCGCATTGTTGGTATCGCACGATATTGATAGCGTATTGCCACTAAGCGATAGAGTGCTTTGTCTTAACCAAACCTTACATACTGACTGCCATCCTTCAATATTCGACAAGTCAATTCATCATCACTGCCCGTCGGAAAATCCTCGTTTACCCTGCAATTCACGCAATTAGCTTATGGAACTTCTTACCTACACATTTGTACAATACGCTTTCATTGGGGGCATCGGCATGGCTATCTTAGCCGGCGTACTGGGACCGTTCGTCGTACAAAGCAGACAGTCGATTGCCTCGGACATGTTCGCTCACGTGGCTCTGGCCGGAATCGGTGCCGCCTTGCTAATAGGAACAAACCCTTGGTGGGGTGCTCTACCTACCCTTCTTCTGGTAAGTACGCTGATCTGGTGGCTCTTAGACTCCGACTCATATAGCCCTGATGCCCTCGCCATGTTTTTCCTTAGCGGTGGATTGGCGCTAGCTCTGGCCTTTGTACATATTGCCAAAGACAGATCCTTTGCGTTTGAAAATTATCTCTTTGGCAGCATCTTGACCCTGACCACTACTGACTTGGTCGCCATTATGCTTTCATCTGTATTGGTAGTTACTTTGGTATGGTATTTTTGGTATCCCCTTCTTGGCGCCACCCAAAGCCCACGATACTTGATCCCGTTTAAGCGCACACCACAGCTCGTATCACTACTATACTTTTGGATCTTGGCAGTGGTGGTCTGGGTGGGGATCAAAACCATCGGCGGATTGCTGATCGGAGCGCTTCTGGTCATCCCGGTATTGGCTACTCGAAAATGGGTGTCATCCTTCAAGGCTTTAACATTCGCCTCTACCACAATTTCCGTCCTATCAGTTGTCTTGGGCTTATTTATCGCATTATACATCGATTTACCGCCGAGCAGTTTGATCATTGGTACACTGATCTTTATCTTCGTTCTGCAGATGATCCTAGAAAAAATTAGAAAGTAGACCGGTCCTATTTGCATGAAAGTATTCCAGTACTGTACCTAGCTTGAAAAAGTCTTTATAATAATTAAGTGCAAAAACCCCAAGAGCGGCTATCAGATATGTCTAATGTGCTCTTGTTAAGTGTTTACCAGATCTAATACCAGTATTTATGCAAAAAATAATACCAAACATGTGGTTTAAAGGTAATGCTGAGGAAGCGGTCAATTTTTATTTGTCGATCTTCCCCGATGGTAAGATCAAGAACGTCACTCATTATCCCAAAAACGCCGAGGAGGGCTTGGCGGATTTTCAAAAAGATTTTGCCGGTAAAGTTCTCACTATAGATTTTGAATTATTTGGACAACTCTTTACAGCCATCAACGCTGACAATACCTTCACCCCCAACGAAGCCTTTTCACTCCTGATCACTTGCCAAGACCAAGAAGAGATCGATCATTATTATTCGAAACTCTCCAGCAATCCCGAAAGTGAAATTTGCGGGTGGTGCAAGGACAAGTATGGATTTTCGTGGCAGATCGTGCCGGAAAATATGGACGAACTGATAAAGCAACCAGGAGCTTTTGCCAACATGATGCAGATGAAAAAGATCATCATTGCTGAACTATAAACAACCCTGCTTCATTTTCGTAAGATCTTATCCATTGACTTACCTTTCGCCAACTCGTCGACCAATTTATCAAGATAGCGGATTTCACGCATGGTTTTTTCTTTTATCTCTTCTACTCTCACACCGCAAACCACACCGGTTATTAATTTTCTGGAAGGATTCATCTTGGGGGCTTCTTTGAAAAAAGTCTCAAAGTCAACTTCCTTTTTCAACTTTGCCTCAAACTGTCTTTGGGTGTAGCCCGTTAACCAACATATGATCTGGTCGACCTCGGCTTTGGTACGCCCTTTTCTTTCCGCTTTGTTGACATAAAGCGGATAAACATCAGCTACCTTCATGGTATAGATCTTATGTTTTTTCATGATTTTAGAATAAAATTACTGATACCATATAATATATTATAACCCTTTTATAAAATATCTTGAGTGAACCATAATACATAAATAACCCTCGCGTATTTGCGAGGGCGATAAATGATTAGTTTTTGTATTAATTAATGATATTACCGGAAAGAAATATTTCCAATTTCGGTTGATTTTTTGCCGCATGGTAAATTGCAGACACTTGTTGTGTTGTATTTCTTTTGGGTAAACCAAGCGCACGCACAACTTCAATTGGTATCTGTATTCTAGGTTTAGGTCCTCTAAAACTAAAATGACCGTTGGTGAAACGATATGTTTCGAAACTTATCACACCCCTTTCATTGTCTACTATTATACTAAATAATTCTCCAATATCTCTACTTATTTTCTTACAAAGAACTGTCCCTAAATTTAATCTGTTTGCTGCATCTAATTTTAAGGTTGTTTCTATAATTTCTGTTTTATCTTCCCTCATTAACCTTCCTCCTCTAAATATGAACTTTCGATTATAATAAAAAATGTAATAATTGCAACACCTTTAATATACAGTCGATCTTTGATGAATACATGGTTGATTACATTTTTACCAAACCTACCTACCGGACCGAGAATGTTCGTCTGGAGTTTGGGGTCAGTGATCACGCGGCCGTGGTGGCGGATGTTTATAGATAGTCCTTGTGGTCTGGCAGATGACTGAATTAACCGCCGCCTCCCTACGGGAGGCGGCGGTTAATTCAGTCATCTCTACCAACTTATTTAATTCAAGGTCACAAACGACTCAGCATCACCACAACGTATTTTCCTTCCACCATCACGGTATTCCACACAAACATTATAGTAATACTTAGTAGCCGGATTCAGGTTCCATATTCTCAATTTCACAATATCGCGACCGCGAAACTCATCCTCCACCACCGTTTTACCATAGACCCCTCTTTCAATCGGAATCTCCTCGTAAGTATCATAATCTTCTGCGTCTTTAACTCGACCGCTATCCAAACCGTAAGTAAAAAACAGAACACCCTCTTCATAGTCATTCATACTAACAAAGCCCTTGATCTCACCCGAACCGGTTCCAATATTGATCACTCCTCCCGTTTCCACAAAAGGCCGTCCGGTAAACGATACTGTAGTAGCAGCCGATGGCGTGGTGAAAGAACGAACCTCTCCGTACTGACGGTACCCATCTTCATCCTCAATAACCACTCGATAGCTATATTTAGTACCTGGTTCCAGATCAAAAGCTTCTTCAGTATAAGAAGCTTTTCTGAGATTGGTCATTATTTCACTGCTGGTATTTTTATTTAAAGAATTTCCCTTGCCATACTGAAACCAAACCTCAGCACTTTTGGCACTACCACGATCAACAAAACCGGACAACTCTACTGTGTTGTGTTGAATACTGATCGGCGCTCTGGTACTGACCTGCATTAAATTTGGATTTGGTTGCAATCTTGAAGATCTGGATCTAGAGTCTGACCGATCATCTTCCAATTGCTCTCTAAGTTCAAGTAATAATT
Organism: uncultured Candidatus Saccharibacteria bacterium; assembly: GCA_964350745.1. Lineage (GTDB taxonomy): Bacteria > Patescibacteriota > Minisyncoccia > Phycocordibacterales > UBA918 > OLB19. The sequence goes on from CAYGKU010000010.1 coordinate 14,674, forward strand.
CCAACTGCCTTTGCAGATCCTCCAGTTTGACCAACAAATAAGACCGGTAAGCCATCTCGCTATTGAACGAAGATCGGTCAAGAATTTCTTCAGCTTGACTGACAGTAGGCACACCAAGGCTGATCATAGATACACAAAAAGCAATGATCACCACCCTTGCCCACCACAACCTTAATTGACTATTTATTAACATTATTAATATTATAGCATAAAAAATGCTATTTAGCAAGCAGAAAACTTAGCGCCAGATCCATAAACACAACAAAACACCCATAAATAGGGTGTTTTGTTGATCACCTTTGATTAAAACCAGGCAACCTAAAGGCCGAGTAATTCCTTTACCTTTCCTTCATCAAAACCGATAACAATATCATCACCGATACGAATGACCGGCACTCCCATTTGGTTGGTCAACTCGATCATCTCCTGACGCTTCTCTGCATCTGCTGACACGTCATGTTCAGTGAACTCTACATTGTTAGCTGTGAAAAAGTCTTTAGCAGCATGACAAAAATGACAGGTCGGCGTGCTATAGATTGTAACTGTTTTATCCATACGAATTTTTATATTTTTAAGTTAATTTATTATATCACAAGATCACCAGAACTTATACCAAGGTCGAGCCTGTTTTTCAGTGGTTGTTGACACTTTCTCCTCATCTTCCTTTTCGTCATCCAAGATTATTACCACCTGCTCTCCATTTCTGGCGATATCAAACTGACGACGCATTTCCGCCTCTATTCCCCGCTCGTTCGATAGGTACTGCACCTCCGCTTCCAGCGTGTCTCTTCTGTCTTCAAGATCACTGATCTCGGATTCAACCGCCGATCGCTTGTCTGCCATTTCCTTGGCTATCAAGTAGCGATCAAAAGCACTCCACATCACCAACAGGACCAAGACCACCAAGACCGCTTGTGTGACTCTGGAATTTGCGATGGTGCGAAGTTTTCTTTTTTGATGAAAATCAAACATGTGTTATTATTCTATCACTATGAGCATACTTTTTTCAAAACGAGGAAAAGCTTTTATCAAATGGTCTTGGATAGTGATAGCCATCTTTTTGATAATCAGCTTGGTCTTCACTTATTCCGGAGGTTTTTAGGATCAAGAGCCGATCCCTTTTAATAACCAAGGCCGTGTTTTAGTAAGGGGCGCTTTGCGCTCTCTCTCTGCTAAACCACGGCCTTTTTAACTGAAACTTTCTCAAATTTTCTCACTTTTTCTTTTTAGCGTACACCATTATTCACTTTTTACCATTTTCATAAATACATCCTGTGGGATGTGCACTTTCCCTTTGCCTCGTTCCAACATTTTCTTCTTACCTTTCTTTTTGTTCTCACGAAGTTTCATCTTTCTGGTGATATCGCCACCATAAAGATGTCCGGTCACATCCTTTTTGAGAGCCGAAAGGGTCTTTGAAGCTACTATCTTCCCTTTCATCCTAGCTTGGATCTTGGTTACGAATTGTTGCCTAGGAAGAGTGTTGTACAACTTTTCCACCATTGCTCTGGCATCTGTTTCCACTTTTCTCTCGCCCACCACTCGCGAAAAAGCCGGCACCAACTCCTCCGCCACCAATATATCAAGTCGTACCACATCAGCCGGTCGCATCTCAGCGATCTCGTAGGAAAGCGAACCATAACCACTGGTAGCGTTCTTCAATTTATCAAAAAAGTTTCGCATTAATTCGCGAAGTGGCATCTCTACCACTACTAAGTTTCGACCGTCACCAAACACCTCAGTATCGATCACCATAGCTTCATGCTCATAAAGCAAAGTCATTACCGGACCAACATAGTCAGGCGGGATGATTATCTGTCCCAAGACCCAAGGTTCTTTTACCGTAACCTTCTCACCATGATCGGGAAATCGTGAGGCCGCGTAAATGCTTTCGGTCACTCCTTCACTATTGGTGATATCATAAGCGATCGAAGGCGCGGTAATGATGATCTCGATATTGAACTCGCGGCGCAGTCGTTCGGCTATGATCTCCAAGTGAAGCATCCCCAAAAAACCACAACGAAAACCTCTCCCCAGCACTCCGGAAGATTCTTCTTCGTAGGACAATGATGAATCTGATAGTTTAAGTCGATCCAGAGCTTGGCGCAAAATTGTGAAGTCGTCTTGATTGTCCGGAAAGACTGAGGCCCAAACTACCGACTTAACCTCTTGGTAACCGGATAAAGGTGGAGCCGGATTCTTATCCGTAGTGATAGTGTCACCGACCGAAGCCACTCCCGGTTCTTTGATACCGGTCACGATATAACCGATCTCACCGGCTCCCAGGACCTCGACCGGAGTCTCTTCAGGTCTTACCACCCCAACTTCAAGGGCAGTGAAGCTACGACCGCTGGCGGAAAATCTAAGCACATCACCTTTTTTGACCTCACCGTCAAACACACGCATAAATATGATAATGCCACGATGATTGGAATATTGAAAATCAAACACCAGCCCACGATAGATATCAATAACAGCCGGCTTGGGTGGAGGTATTCTAAGGCAGATCTCCTCTAAGAGTTTATCAACGCCAGCACCAGTTTTACCGGACACACTTAAAATGTCTTCCACTTTCCCACCCAAAAGACCTGCCACTTCCTCACCTACTTCTTCCACTCGAGAATGAGGCACGTCTATCTTGGTCAAGACCGGGATGATCTTGAGACCAAGATCCTTGGCCATTTGGAGCGTAGTCAGAGTCTGCGCCTGAATTCCTTGGGTACTGTCTACCAACAACAGCACGCCCTCAACCGCCTTAAGTGCGCGTGACACTTCGTAGGAAAAATCAATATGTCCCGGTGTATCTATTAGGTTGAGCTGGTACTCTTCACCATTGTGAGTATAGTTCATTTTTACCGGTTGCATTTTGATGGTAATCCCCCGCTCCCTTTCAAGGTCCATTGAGTCCAAAACCTGCTCTTTCATTTTGCGACCCTCAACTGTTTTGGTAAGTTCAAGCATCCGGTCAGCCAAGGTGGACTTACCGTGATCGATGTGAGCGATGATACTAAAATTACGAATCTGTCTTTGCATATATCAGTACTTTACCTTACTTGGCGGAAAAAACTAGGGGCAACCGAAAAAGGACTTAATCCTGTGGACCAATGATATCAGTCTTAAATATCTTGGCTTGGTAAGAACGGTAGATCTCACTGAGCTCCTCAGACCCGAGAAGATAGTATACAAAAATGGCACTACCCACTCCGGCCATACCGGCAATGGCGCCTTGGAGTAATATTCCCAAGAAAGTTTCTTGATTGATGCCGTCAACTATGAATATCAAGGTGGCATAAGCCGTAAAGGCCGCTACGAAGGCCGCAAGCGTGGCCTCAAAGATACGTTTTTCAAGGCCACGCCATTTGATCCGGTACATTCTGGTTGCCATCACCAGCAAGATCACCATTTCCACCAACACCCCAAACACAAAAGCGATCGCCAAGACCAGGATCTCAGTCCCCTCCACTCCCTCAAGTCTGAACAACGACTCAATGAAAGTTCTTATAACTGTCGACACTTCAAACCAATGTAAGATCACAAAAGCTGACAGAACTGAAACTACCGCACCTACTACGGCGGTGATCAAAGGAACCCTGGTGTTGCCGGCAGCGTAAAAAGCCCTGATTAGAAGCAACATCAATGACTGTCCAAGAAGAGCCAAGATGAACAAGGCTAAAGTAGCGGCCGTCAGTCTGGTGTCATTCCAATCAAACTCACCACTTCCCAAGACCACCCGAACGATCTGCGCGCGCAGAACGATCACTAAAGCGATTATTGGAAATGACCAAAATATTATGTGACGAAGAGCAGTGTAGAGATGCAAGTTGAATTCTTTATATTTTTCCTTGGCAAACAGATTGGCCAAGACCGGAAAAGCCGCTACCGAATAACTCATTCCGATAATAGCCAACGGTACCGACTGAAGATTGAAGGCAAACTGAAAGATCGAGACTGAACCGGCTGTCATCAAAGTAGCCATACCGATAAAGACCAGTAATATCAACTGATGGACCGAGAGCGTAAAGGCGCGTGGTACCGCCACCATCAAGACCGACTTCAGTAATTTAAGATCTAATTTTGAACGAAGGCCAAAAGCCAACCCGCTCTTCCTGATAAGCGGAAACTGAACGAACATGTGACCAAAGGCTCCAAGTACCACCCCCCACACCAGGCCGGCCATACCGAAGTACGGATACAAGAAAATGATCCCAAGGATAATTCCGAGATTGTAGATCAAGGGACTAATAGCATATAGAACAAACCTTCCGGACAACTGGGTCACCACCCCAAACAAACTCGAAACACCGAGCAAAAACGGTTGCAAGAGCAAAACTCTGAGCAACAAGACCAAAGTATCAGAATCAGCCACTAAGCCGGGGAACATTACCTTGACCAAATAAGGGGCGGCCAGAAAGACCGCTAACGCCACCGCGGTGTAAAAGATAAGAAACAGCGTGAACATCTGCCCCAAAACACTTGCTCCTTCCTTATCATCGGTCTTTTCTCTGGCTCTGGCCACAAACGGCAACAAGACATAGACCGACAACACCGACACGAACAAGGCAAAAAGCAGATCAGGGATACGAAAAGCAGCGTAATAAATATCAAGCTGATTTCCGGCACCAAAAGTGTGGGCCAACAGCCGGTCTCGTACCAAGGCCAAAAGTTGTGAGCCAAAAGCAAACAACGCAAGAATGTACGCGGCCTGGTGTAGACCGCGTATTTCTTTGTACATCAGTTTTAATACCCGTTTAACCATATTTATTCATTCTCACTGTCATTGACGGCAGATCCCGTATTGGTTTGGTCGTTCAGGTTGGTGATAGGATCTTGATCACTGTCGTTGATCTGATCGGTCTCGTCTCCATCTAAAGCCTCACGCTGATCTTCGTATCCTACTTGATTTACCGGAGTTATCAGATCAGTATCCGGTGATTCGGTCGTGGTAGTAACTTCACCTTCTTGTATCACCGCATCTTGATCATTGACCGGTGTTTCAAAACCAAGTCCGGGCTTGCTATAATTCCCTTCTTCGATCTGCGCGATCAAATTCTTCAGCTCTCGATTGTCTTGATTGGTAGCCTCCACCACCCTTAACTGTGTAAGAGCATCATCAGGACGACCATCATCCAGGTACGACAAGGCCAAGAAATAGCGAGCATTGGCGTAATTATTGTCTAGCGTGACTGCCGCCTCGAAAGCTTCGATCGCCCCCTTAGTATCCGAAGCGGAAGAAAGCAATATACCCAACTGCAGATACCGACTTGGATTTCGTGGCTCGATCGACACCATTGCTCTGGCATTGGTGATGGCTGACTCGGTATTGCCTTCTTGAATGTCTATTTGTGTCAACAAATAAAGCGCGTTTGAGAAATTACTTTTTAGTTGCAATGCTTGTGCCAGATCTTCTTTCGCTGTCTCTATATCTCCAAACCTAGTCGCCAACTGTGCTGACAACAAATACTGTTCCGGACCGGTGGGATGTAACTGACGAGCTTTCTCCAAAAGAGCGTTCTTTCTGTCTTCCACTCCCTCATATTGGCCCGGATCCAAAACACCGTAAAAACTTGCTAGTAATAAATGATTGTATGGATTGGTCGGGTCAAGCGCTACTGCTCTTTCTGCCAGATTGATTCCCTCGACCAGAGCAGTTTGAAAATTCTGGACGTCACCTTCATTGGGTTCGGACACACTGATCAGTCTGTTTACTTCTGCCAAACGAATTTGCGCACGCTCTGCTATGAAAGTGTCTTGCTTTTGGTTCAATTGCGAAATAGCTGCCAAGTCTTCATCCAATAAGGCCAGATCATTACTTACTTGAAACTCTTTTACCGCTTCCGCGTAGGCCACTTGGGAAATATATTTTTTACTAACATCAAACGCCACCGCCACCGAAGCCACCACCACAAACAACACGGCCACGATCAAAGACAGTCCGTACAACCTGTTACTAAGAACATCAACAGAAAAGCCGGATTTGGGTGAAACCGAATAATAGACCACCAGCACCAATCCTGACATCAGGGCGGTCAAAAGCATGATCGTCGCGCCGGGCACATAAATGAACATGACCAACCACAAATAAATCGCGGAGGTCAAGGATATTGTTCCGGCAAAATACCACATATTACCGGCGCTTTTTGCTATCAATAAAGTCTTGTATCCGGTATAAAGCAAGACCAGTATAAACAACACTAAGAGCCCGCCACCTACGGCACCGGTGGTGATAAAAGTCGTTGGTACAAATCCTGATCCGGCTTTAAAGTCGGTATTCCAAAATACAGTTTCGTTGATCACCGGATTTTTATACAAACGCCACGCATCTTCAAATCGATTGGGGCCCGCGCCAAACAATACGTTTTCTGCGTATACTGATCTTGCTATATCAAAAGTCGCTTCAGTTGAAGGTCTGACCTCAAGATAATTTGTGCCCGTGATATTACTTATCTTGCTCCCAAGATATTCACCCGAAACCACAAAAGAAGCTGATACCAAACAAACAAGAGCCGTCAAACCAAGAACAGTCTTTGAAACCGGACTGACTCCTTCACCATCTCGCTTAAGCCACGTATCTTTCGATAAAATGTACAGCAAGGCCAGGAGAGAGAAAAGTCCGACAATTATCCAAACCGCAAAAAAGTTGACTGCCATCAGTAACAACAAAGACAAAACCACTAACGCGACTGAGATGACCTTGCTCATCAAGTTAACTGAAATTTGTTGCATTGCCGTAATAGTGATAACTATCACTAAGCCGGAGAACAGCGCCAAGTCATTAAAACTACCGATCGGCGAACTGGTGCCGGTGGCAAATAGACCAAATGACAGGAAGTCAGGTCCGAATATTAATCTTAATAAATGATACAACTGCAACAGTACCGCCCCGAACATTAGACCTATGAACAACCTGAGAACTCCTGTTCTTGATCCTGTGAACACCAGAACTGATGTCATGACCAAAGCCATCAAAATGAAGAAGCTAACAGTATTTACCTCGAGAACATTTCCAAAGATCGCGTCATGTTTATCACCCGATAATAGGGCTGATGCTAGGGCAAAAAACCCAAAACCCCAAAATATGACCAAGGTCTTGGGGAGAAGTATTCTTAATCGGCCATCACGTAATATCGATAAACTCAATAATACAAGAGCTGCTAACACACCAATGACAACCAAATAGGTCTTGGTAAGGTCAAGAGAAGTAAAGATCTGAGGCACAAAAAGGATCGGTAGCAAGGAGAACATAACTACCAATATGGTCTTGGCTGAGTTACGCAAAAAGTCTTTTAAGCTGTCATTTTGTTTCGTACCACTATCACTATCACTGTTATCAGTAGACATTTTCGGCGTAAAGATATTCTTCTGCATAACAAAAATTATTTAACAAATAAAAACCGCAACCACACCCTAACTTAGTTTTTATCATTATAACATACGCAAACACACCTATTGCTAGGTGTGTTTGTGTGCATATAAGCCGAATTCTGTCCGAATGTTTTTATAAAACATCCGAGATGATCATATACCTAGGATGGTTGTTGCCAACCACCTCATGCGACTCTCCCAGCCCTACTTTCAGTAGTCATTTATTTACAAACTTGATTAACAAATGTTATTTGCGTAAACCACTATGTGTAATAAATAACAGCTAAAAGTAGGGCTGGGCACGGTCTTGCACGCAGGTAAGGATTTTGCCGTTTCACCCAGCACGTTACCGCACTGACTATTCCCATAAGGAATCCTTTGGCTTTCGCCTTAGGCGTCTCTGCTCGCACCTCTGCTTGTTCCCACTTTTTTGGCTACTTTTAGGTCTCAAGAATAATTAAAAGCCAGACAAAAAAGTGGGAACAAAACGACGGGCGTTACCCGCTACCCTGCTCCAGCCCTGCTTTTTCTTAAAAAGAAAAAGCAGGGCTGGGCGTGTTCGGACTTTCCTCCCAGCCCCACTTTTTTGGCTACTTTTAGGTCTCAAGGATAATTAAAAGCCAGACAAAAAAGTGGGGCTGGGCGATCACCATGCGTCCATTATTGTACCACAAAAAACAAAAATGGCTAATTGTTGTGTATCATCTGCACTAAGGGGTCCCGAGCGTTCATCGAGGCAAGGTTACAGGCCGTGTCATCACGGAACATGTATTCAGAACAAGGGTTCGAGCCGCGAATGGCGCCGTCCTCGGGGCATGTGTGCCATTCGTTGACCGTGTCGTGATACTGGATGCCCGGATCGGCGCAGGCCCAGGCGGCATGTCCGACCTGCT
>CAYGKU010000011.1:0-22137 GCA_964350745.1 uncultured Candidatus Saccharibacteria bacterium
CTTTCAAAACTTTGCCTGAAAAGTATCGTAACCGCATACCGAAGAATCGAACCGTAGTTCATCCGGAGCCGGTACCTGGTAACGCTACCGGCCTAAAGGGTAGAGTGGCGGTAATGGAAGCGCTTGAAATAAACGATGAGATACAAGAACAAATACTCCACAACGCTTCTGAAGAACAGATCTTGAACGTGGCGCGCAAACACGGTTTTATGTCGATGAAAGAAGACGCCATCATCAAAGCTCTCAATCACACCATCCCTTACGAAGAAATGAATGCCTTTGGTGTGTCCAAAATAGATCCCGATCTGGATCTGGACCTGAGTTTGGATAATTTTGCTGAAACGGAAACTGAGGTCAAAACTGTCGATAACCAGGCAAATAAGGATCTCGATACAGCTATAATGGATATTAATGAAAATACTTCTAGTAGATGATGATCTTTTCCTTAGAGATATGTATGCCACAAAATTTACCGGTTGTGGCTATGAAGTGGAAACCGCCGACGGGGGATATTCCGCTCTCCTTCTTCTGGAAAAGGGAAACAAATATGACTTGGTCCTACTGGATATGGTAATGCCTGGTTCTTCCGGTGTGGAGATCCTAAAGACGATCAAAGAAAAATTTCCTGACCAGATAAAACGCGCGGTCTTTCTAACCAACCAAGGAGAAGAAAGTGACGTCAGAGAAGCTACTGAAGCGGGAGCAGATGGATACATTATCAAGGCAGATTCGATACCAAGTGAAGTGGTGGAAAAAATAGAAGTGATTATGAGCGAAGTAAAATAATTTTAACAACAAAAGTATGGCGGTAAATTATAAAAAAGAACTACAGATACTGATAGATGTTCTATTGGAACAAAAAGCTTCCGATATACATTTCTCTGTGGATTCCCATCCGTTGATCAGGGTGACCGGAACTCTGATACCCTTGGTCAAAAAACCGGTCCTGAGCGATGCTGACGTGGATGGTTTTGCGGAAGCCTTGATGTCTCCTGAGCAATATCAACGTTTACAAAAAAGAGAAGAGGTTGATTTTTCTTACGAAAATGACAATATGGTCCGTTTTCGTGGTAACGCTTTCTTTCAGCGCGGACGAAAATCTATTGCTTTGCGTTTAATTCCAAACGTGATCAGGACACTTGAAGAATTGAAATTACCGCCGATACTGGAGACCTTCACTCAACGACATCAAGGTTTCTTCTTGTGCGTGGGGCCGGTTGGTCAAGGAAAATCCACCACCCTAGCAGCGATGATCAACAACATCAACAAAAGTCGGGCTGAACATATTATTACCATTGAGGATCCAATCGAGTATGTCTATCAGGAAGAGAAGTCGTTGATAGATCAGCGGGAGGTGGGGATCGATACCAAGGACTTTCAGTATGCACTTAAAGCCTCTTTGCGACAGGATGTGGATGTTATACTGGTAGGGGAGATGCGTGATACAGAAACGATCGCCACTGCCGTGACGGCAGCTGAGACCGGACACTTGGTTTACTCTACCTTGCATACCAACGACGCGGCTCAGACGATCAGTCGTATCATCGATTCATTTCCGGGTGATCAGCAAGATCAGATCAGGATCCAGTTGGCCGGTTCTTTGATAGCCATCTTTTCTCAGAGATTGATACCTCATGTTTCCGGTGGATTGGTTCCGACTTACGAGTTATTGATCAACAATACCGCCGTGGCCAACTTGATCCGTGAGAACAGAATTCATGAAATTCCTTCCGTGATCGAGACCGGCCTTGAGCAAGGTATGATCGACATGAACCGTTCGCTTGCTAAGTTGGTGCAGAACGGTGACATTACAGTTGAAAATGCTTTTGCTTACTCGGTAAATCCAAAGGGTCTTGAAAGGTTAATTTAAAATATTCATATGCTTTTTAAATACACAGCCGTTGATAATACGAATACACAGCGTGAGGGAACCGTTGATGCTGTGACCATAGATGCTGCTATTTCCGCTATTCAAAAGCGTGGATATACGGTTATTTCCATTGACCCTGAGGAAAGTGAAAAGAAGGGATTTCTTAGTTTTGAAATTGAGTTGTTCAACTCGATCTCCAATAAAGAGATCGTGATCCTTTCCAGACAGATCTCTACTTTGTTCCAAGCTAATGTTTCGCCGCTTCGTATCTTCAGACTGCTCTCTTCAGAGATCGAGAATCCACAACTCAAAAAAGTTATGGGGCAGATCGTGGAAGATCTGCAAGCCGGTAATTCCATTTCAAAGGCTTTGTCTTACCATCCTCATGTTTTCTCCACTTTTTACATAAACTTAGTTCGTTCCGGTGAGGAGTCCGGTTCTTTGGAGAAATCTTTTTCATATTTGGCGGATTATCTCGATCGTTCATATGAGGTAGTGACAAAAGCACGCAATGCCTTGATCTACCCTCTGTTCGTTATTGTTGTTTTTGTGGGTGTAATGAGCTTGATGTTGACCTTGGTGATCCCGAAGATCGCGCAGATCCTGACAGATTCCGGACAGGAACTACCGATATACACCAAGATAGTTATCGGTACTTCTAATTTCATGGTCGATTATATCGGTATTATTCTGATAGCTTTAGCGGTTGGTGGGGTATTCTTGTGGCGTTTTGTACAGACAGATGTAGGTAAAAGAACACTTGATGAATTTATTATTTCCATTCCTTATATCGGTGATCTGCAAAAGAAGCTATTGTTGACCAGGATCTGTGACAACCTCTCTACTATGCTTGATCGCGGTATTTCCATGGTGCAGGCCCTTGAGGTAACGGCTGACGTGGTCGATAATATGGTCTACAAGGAAATTCTGGAAGCTACTTTATATGAAGTGAAAGGAGGGCGCTCGTTGGCCGATTCTATATCTGAATATCCGGAAATGCCGACCATTATGACGCAGATGATGAAAGTGGGAGAGGAGACCGGTAGTCTGGCTGAGATCCTCGGTACTCTCGCTAAGTTCTATCGTCGAGAAGTTAACAACGCGGTCGATACTCTGATCGGTTTGATCGAGCCTCTTATGATTCTGGTTCTTGGTCTCGGGGTTGGGGTGCTTTTGGCTTCCGTGTTGATGCCTATTTACAACCTAACGAGCGCCTTTTAGGTAGTTGTTAAGAGTTTGGAGGTGGGTAAAACAGCCCCGCGCCTTCGGCGCGGGGCTGTTTTACCCACCCATTTCAATCCATCATTAAGATCCATTAAGACCCTTCGCTAAACAAAGTAGATGGAATTACGTAAGGAGCGACCGCAAAAAAGAGTGTGTTGTGCCGAAAAAAAAGTTGTTTCCCAACGGTTTTCTCCGGAGAATCAATTGATACCAGCTCCAATGGTTGTCCACATCTTTTTAAAGCATCTATTTTCTTAGAAAGTATAATTATTATTAGCTACGCATAACGTAGAAAATGTCTGTTTTTGGATAGTTAGTATTCAGGTACACAGCTGATATCTGAATAGCGCTATATCTCAATAGATATTACATTTAACAAATTTATTTATTTTATTCTTATGGAAAAAGCAATGTTAAAAACGATGTTAAAGCGCGGTTTTACCCTGATCGAACTTTTGGTGGTGATCGCTATTATCGGTATTTTGGCTGCTGTGGTACTGGCTTCACTCAACGACGCTAGGGACAACGGTCGCGATGCGTCTGCTAAAGGTAGTATGAACAGTGTCAGAAACCAAATGGAGCTCTTGTATAACAACAACGGTTTTGATTATGATACTCTGTGTGCTGACGCATCATTGAACAACCTACAGACATCTATTGTCGACAACACACCAGCTGCTTCATTTGCAGAAGCTGACGCAACCCCTAGCTCGGCTACCGCTGCGGCTTGTCACGATAGTAGTAGTGCTTGGGCAGCTTCAACTCCTTTGAACAACACAGGTGATTACTTCTGTGTTGACAGTACCGGTCAGGCTATCGTAACCACAAATGAGCTAGCCAACGGAGAATTGGTTTGTTCATAGTCATCTATCTCTTTTCTTAGGTTAAGGATAGATCGTATCAAAACCGCCCAAGGGCGGTTTTGTGTTTATAGATATCTTTTTTAAGACGAGTATTGGGTTTTTACCCAGTATCTTTTTGATGGAGGGTGATATACTTATGAACATGAATTTGTTGTTTCCTGATATGCCGATAGGTTTAGTGATCTTCATCGCGTTTGGTTTTGGGGTTATTATCGGTAGTTTTCTCAATGTCTATATTTACCGTTTTCATACCGGCAAATCATTGTCCGGTAGTTCTCATTGTCTTTCTTGTGGTACTACGCTCAAATTCTATGAATTAGTACCGCTGTTCTCGTATTTGTTTTTGCGAGGAAGGTGTCGAACTTGCATGGCGGTCATTCCGTCAAGATATTTTTTGGTAGAGTTACTGACCGGGCTGTTGTTTGTGGTGGTGGCCTTAGTCACTTTTGATATCGTGACTATGTTTTATCTGTTGGTCTTGGTGTCGATATTAGTGGTGATCTCGGTCTATGATATGTATCATATGATAATACCAAACGAACTGGTAGTAGCGTCCTTGGTGACAGTCTTGGTATATGAGGGTTATCTACTCCTCATGGGTTTGCCGATGGTGGATCTGGTATGGAACCTATTGGCGGCCGCTCTGGGTAGTTTCTTTCTCTGGATCTTGTGGTTTGTGTCCAAAGGGAAATGGATCGGGTTTGGTGATGTGAAGCTGGTTTTTCCGCTCGGATTGGCTGTTGGCAAGGCGGGGGTGTTTTCCATGATAGTGTTGTCATTTTGGATCGGGGCAGTTATTGGGCTGGCTCTATTGCTGGTTCAAAAATTCAAAAAGCGTGGACAACCTCACTTACGTTTTTTGCCGGAAGAGCTTACAATTAAAAGTGCTGTTCCGTTCGCACCGTTTCTGATCCTCGGTTGTCTTGCGGTATTATTTTTTGATATTGACGTGATCGACTTGCTAAGTTATGTACCAAAGTAACATTTACAAAAAAAATGATTTCACCAGAAAAAGCTCATCCGGTTTTGGTCTGATCGAATTGCTGGTGAGTATCAGTGTCATGTTGTTGGTAACCAGTATGGTGATGTCCCAACAAAATGCTTTCAATGGTACGGTCTTGCTTAGAAGTCAGGCTTATGAAGTAGCTTTGCAAGCTCGTGATACCCAGCTTAGAGCGGTTAGTGCGATCGGTGACGGGACAGGAAGTTTTAGAGAGGTTTACGGACTTCATTTCAGTTCTGAGCTTGGTGATAATGGAGGCTACAAGGTCTTTAAAGATGCTGATGATGATCTGTATTTTGACGCTGGTGAAGAATTTGGTCAGCAAGGCGCTTTGGATCCGAGGTTCATTATTTCTGAGATCCGAGCAGTTGAGGATAATGGTTCAGATAGTGTTTTAAGCAACGTGTCGGTTGTTTTTGAACGACCAAATTTTGACGCGCGGTTCTATTCAGCCGGTGGTGTGCCGGTAGCTTCCGATCCCGATCTGATAGAGATAGACATTCGTCTAAAGAACACCTCCGGAGGGGCTTTGGGCGAGGTAAGAACGATGGAGATCACCAAAGCTGGGCAGATCGCGGTACAATAAGAAATATGATCAAACAAGCAAACAAACAAAAAGGTTTTACATTGATAGAAATGATCGTTTCGGTAGGTGTGTTTGCGATCGTGGTTACTACGGCGGTGGGAGCCTTTTTGGTGGTTTTGGCTACCAATAAACAGCTACAAGACGAACAAAACGTCATGACGAACTTGTCCTTTGCGGTCGATAGTATGACCAGGGAGCTGCGTACCGGATCGGCTTACGTGTGTGATTCACAAGATAGTAGAAGTGGTGGAATGAAAATGTTTGCTCTTACTGGATCAGACAAGAACAGACATGATGCTCTTGGTACTTCGACCGTGCAAGATTGTCTGGGAGATAGTGATGACAATTTTCATGGTGTATCTTTTATTGAGGGAGGCAATAGTATTACCGGTTCCAGCGATCGCATTCTTTATTATTTTGATCAGGAGGACAGTAATGATAAAAAATTACTACGACGAGTGGGTAACAATGATCCTCAATCCATACTACCCTCAAATATCGAGTTGATCGATGTTAATTTTGCGGTTACCGGTACTGATATCCAGAAAGTTACCGGCAACTCTGAACAGCCGACAGTTACTATATACATGGAAGCCAGAGCCAAAGACGATCCAAACGCCAAGATATACGGTTTACAAACTTCTGTAACTCAACGCATACTTGACCTATGACATACCATTTACAAAAAAAACAAACAGGCTTCTCGCTGGTTGAAACACTGGTGGCGATCTCTATTTTGCTGATAATCATCGCCGGTCCGATGGCGATATCTTCACATACGGCAAAGAGTTCAACTTTTGCCAGTGAGCAAGTCCAAGCCTTTTTCTTGGCTCAAGAAGGGGTAGAGTTGGCGCAAAAGGCCAAAGATGATTTTTTGTTGGAATTTTTTGACGATCCAATATCAAATCCTGACCCTTGGGGTTGGTTTGTAGATGAGTCTGGATTTTTCGCTGATTGTTTTAAGACTGATGGTTGCGGTCTTTATTGGAGCGAATCATCATATGGAGCTTTGGACGTTCCGCTCGATTGTGCTTCCGGTAACGATTGTCTTTTGTACAAAAATGACGATCCGGATGATAGGTCTCAATTTACTCACGATATCATACCGGGAGGCGAGACTCCTTTTACTCGCCAAGTGATCTTTAGTAAAGAAGGTGATGATGGTTTGCATGTCAGATCCATAGTAACTTGGCGCACCGGTTCTTTGGTGGCAAATCAAAAGGTGGAGGTCGATACTTACTTGTACAATATTTATGATATATGATAAAGCCTAAAGTAAAACAATCAGGATTTACACTTCTTCTGACTCTTATTGTGGTCGGGGCGGTTGTTTCGATCGGCCTGACTATTCTCGATCTATCGATCAAGCAACTCGAACTTTCTACAAATTCAAAAGACTCAGAGGTGGCTTTTCATGCCGCAAATGCTGGTATGGAGTGTGCGCAGTACCATAGAAACGTGAAAAGCTCCGAGCTCGAAGGTGGTGATTCTAATGTTGAATTTGATTGTTTTGGAAGCTCTGATAGTGATTCGCCTGATAACATTTCATTTTCTGAAAATAGTTTTGATCCCGACAACAGTGTGTACAAGTACGTTCATGAATTTTCTTGGGGAGCAGTGGGGGCCGAGCGGTGTACCGAGATAACCTCAGTGGTTTTGAATTCCGCTACCGGTATTACAGTTGCGGGCGGTGATCTGATGTCGGAAATACCCGGTTATCCTAATTCTGATAAATATTGTGACTCGGGCGGTAGGTGTACTATTGTCTCGGTGCGTGGTTATAGTCGGACTTGCGGTAGTAAGGGTGACCATGGCACCATTCAGCGCGAAGTTCTGGTAGAATTCTAGGATATGACTAAAAAGGAAGCAGATAAGCAGTATTTAAAGAGCCTGCGTAACTTGGTGGCGCACCACCGACAAAAATATTACAAAGAAGACGCACCGGAAATATCTGATGAGGCTTTTGACGCTTTAGCGAGAGAGCTGGTTGCCTTGGAGGAAAAGATAGAAGGAAAACGGAGTAAGGTAACTGATAGTGTTGGCGCTAGACCAAGTGAGGCTTTTGCTAAGGTAAAGCATGTCGTCAGGCAGTGGTCTTTCGATAATGTGTTTGATTTTGGTGAACTGCAGGCTTGGGAGCAGAAGTTGCGACGGTATTTGAATAAACAAGGGTTGAATGATCCTCAGTTTGGTTACGTGGCCGAACATAAAGTAGATGGACTGAAGATCGTTCTTGAATATCGAAATGGTGAGTTGGTGCGGGCTTTGACTCGTGGGGATGGGGTCATTGGTGAAGATGTGACTCATACTGCGAGAGAAATAAAAACCTTGCCACAAACTCTAAAACATAAAGTTGATCTGATATGCGTGGGCGAGGTGTGGATGAGTGAAAAGGATTTCATTAAACTCAATGAAGGAAGACAGAAAGAAGGAGAGGTTTTGTTTGCCAATCCACGTAACGCTGCTGCCGGTTCTTTGCGTCAGCTTGATCCTGAGGTGACAAAAAAACGCAATTTGTCTTTGTTTACGTATGACGTGGATTTGTTTGAAGCTCCGCAAGCGAAGCTTGCGGAGCCGACTTCCCAGTGGGAAGAACTACAACTGCTAAAAACTCTCGGTCTACCTACCAACCCTCATCCTAAAAAGTGTCGTGACCTTAAGGAGGTTGAAGCTTTTTACCAAAAATGGAAAGAGAAGCACCATGATCTGCAATATGGAGTTGATGGGGTGGTGATAAAGGTTGACGAGATCGAGATTCAAAAAATTGCCGGTTATACAGCCAAGGATCCACGTTTTGGTATCGCTTATAAGTTTCCAGCGGTTGAGACCACAACAGTGGTTGAGGGAATAGAACTGCAGGTGGGGCGGACCGGTGTGGTAACGCCGGTAGCACATTTGAAGCCGGTTTTGATAGACGGCTCGACGGTTGCCAGAGCCACTTTGCACAACGAAGACCAGATCGACCGTCTGGATGTGCGAGTGGGAGACACTATTATTTTGCGTAAGGCCGGAGATGTGATTCCTGAGGTGGTCAAGGTCCTGAAGGAATTGAGACCAAAAGACACCAAACCCTTCAGTTTTCCTAAGAAGGTGGCGGGTTGTGGTGGTGACGGTAGCATCGAAAGAATACCAGGGACAGCTGCTTACCGTTGTGTGTCACTTGATTCTGATTTTCTCTATCGTCAACAGTTATATTATTTTGCTTCCAAAAACGCGCTCAACATTGACGGTTTGGGTCCCAAGATAATTGATGCTTTTTTGGAGGCTGATCTCATTAAGGATGTGGCTGACCTCTTTACGTTGAAAAGCGAAGAGATCCTGCGGTTACCCGGCTTTCAGCAAAAAGCGGCTGACAATATAGTAAAAGCGGTCGATCAGTCCAGAGAGGTTTCTTTGGCCAGGCTTTTGGTTGGCCTATCGATCGATCAGGTGGGAGAGGAAACGGCTCGTTTGTTGGCGCAAAAGTTCAAAGATGTGAATGCTGTTAGACAAGCTACTTTATCAGATCTGGTTGCAATAAATGGTATTGGTGAAGTAGTGGCCAAGGAGATCGTTGCTTGGCAGAAAAATAAAAAGGCGCAGGCTTTACTCGATAAACTATTACTGCATCTGGTGATCAGTAACGAAGAGTTGACAGAAACTTCCGATAAGCTTGAAGGTAAGAGCTTTGTCTTTACCGGAACCTTGGAGAGTATGACAAGGGACGAAGCTAAGCAGTTGGTGAGAAGAGCGGGTGGTACAGTGGCGGGGTCGGTGTCCAAAAAGACCGGTTATGTGGTGGCAGGGAAAGATCCGGGTAGCAAACTTACACAAGCCGATTCTTTGGGGGTAGAGGTTTTGAGTGAAGAGGATTTTTTGAAGGTCGTGGCATGATAAGCTTGGAAATGCTATGATGCAACATATGAAAAATGAAGACATTGAACACTTGGCCACTCTGTCTAGAATAAAACTAAATGAGGCGGAGCGGAGCGAGTTTAGTGAGGAGATCACCGCTATTTTGGATTATGTTGGTACAGTACAAGATATAGTGGGAGATGAGGCTGATGAAATTCCCAAAGTTGGAGTTAGGCATAATATCTTTCGTGATGATATCGTCACCAACCAACCTGATTCCTTTACGGAAGAAATTCTGGCGGAAATGCCTCGTAAGCAAGGTCGTTATTTGGAGGTGAAAAAGATTTTAAAAACTGACACAAACTAACAAACTATGCAGTCTATTTCTGAAATTAGAGAAAAATACCTATCTGGCGAAACCACCCCCAGTACTTTTATTGAAAAAACCTTAGGAGATATCAAGGACAAAGACAAGGAGATCAACGCTTTTACTGAAATCTACGACGACGCCATATCTGAAGCCAAAAAGGCTACCGAGGTCTTTGCCAAAGAAGGAGAGAAAACTCCACCGCTTTTAGGTGTGCCGGTGGCGATCAAGAACAATATTCTTATTAAAGGCAAAAAAGCCACTGCTGCCTCAAAGATGCTTAAGTCTTATACGGCGGTCTACGATGCGACCATCATCTCGAGATTAAAAGCGGCTGGAGCGATCTTGGTGGGAGCTACCAACATGGACGAGTTTGCCATGGGAGGTTCAACCGAAACTTCAGCTTTTGGGCCTACTAAAAACCCGTTAGATCCAACCAGAGTACCAGGCGGATCGTCCGGCGGTTCGGCGGCGGCTGTGGCGATGGGGGCGGTGCCGGTAGCTATCGGTACCGATACCGGCGGATCCATTCGCCAGCCAGCCAGCTATTGTGGGTTGGTTGGTTTTAAGCCAACTTATGGTGCGGTTTCTCGTTACGGCATGATCGCTATGGGTTCATCTCTGGATCAAGCTGGACCGCTTACTACTACGGTAGCTGACGCTGAATTAGTGCATGATATTATGGCCGGAATCGATCCAAAAGATAACACCACTATAGCTGATGATACCTATCCTCTGGTACCACTAAAGGACACCTACACCTTTGGGGTGCCAAAGCATTTTTTGGCAGAGGGGGTCGATCCTGACGTTCTTGAGGTATTTAATGATCATATCGAAAGCCTAAAGGCGCAAGGTCATGAGGTGGTTGATATTGAATTGCCCTTGTTTGAAAAAGGGTTGGCCGCCTACTACATTGTGATGCCGGCAGAGGTATCTTCCAATCTGGCGCGTTACGACGGTATCCGCTTTGGTCTATCGGTTGACGATGGTGGATTACTTGATGTTTATCGGAACTCTCGCGCGGCCGGTTTTGGCAAGGAGGTGAAGCGACGCATTTTGCTCGGTACTTATGTGTTGTCTTCTGGCTACTATGATGCTTATTACACCAAAGCTGAGTTGGCGCGAAACAAAATGCGTCGCGAGTTGAATGATACTTTTGTAAATGTAGACGCGATCATTACTCCGACCGCGCCAACTCCGGCCTTTAAGCTTGGTGAACAAGAAGATCCTCTTGCTATGTATAAACAAGACATCTTCACCGTACCGGTCAACCTTACCGGCGTGCCGGCCATCTCATTCCCCATGGGAGAGGTAAAAAGAGAGGGCGCATCTTTGCCGGTTGGGGTACAATATATAGCACCGCATGGCGGTGATGCTCGTTTGTTTGATCTGGGTAAGAAAATATACGATGAACGAGTAGGTTAATTATTTACTTGGTTTTGAATAGCATAATCGAAATATTATCCAATATTTGGTCAACTTACGCGATAATCGCTTATGTGGTTTCTATTATCATGTTGGGCTTGTATGTTTATGCCGCCACCAACTATAACCGTCTTCACATAATGCAAATGGACGAGTTGGCGGAAAAAGAACGTTTGTTTGACGAGCATTTCAGAGGTGGTGCTAAAAACAATCGTTTGGATGATGTTTTAAAACACATTGACTCAGATAATCCAAACGACTGGAAACTGGCGATTATAGAAGCTGATATTATCCTAGATGAAGCTCTAAAAGAAATGGGGTACGGTGGCGCCTCACTCGGTGAGCGCTTGAAGAGCTTGTCACCAACACAGCTAAGTTCACTTGATATAGCCTGGCAAGCACACAAGGTGCGAAACCAGATCGCTCACGGCGGGGCTGATTTTATTCTTACTCGTCGCTTGGCCGAAGACACGATCAAGCAATATCGGATGGTGTTTATTGAGTTGGGGATCGTCAGATAGGTTAAAAAGTTACGGAAAGAAGACAAGAGGGGTTGCATTATTGACTAAAGTAGGTTATTTTTGGTGTAATCAACTGAGGTTTTTTGGTTGGTTAAATACATATAGCGGGGTGAGAAATAGAGCGTACCTCGCAAAGGCAATATATGCTCTCATAACCTCCCTGGAGGACTTGGACGTTTGCGGTAGAAGTAAAATTAAATACATATAGCGGGGTAGAGGAGAGGTACCTCGGGAGGCTCATAACCTCCAGACCCCGGTTCGATTCCGGGCCCCGCAACAAGAATTATAAAACACCCCATTTGGGGTGTTTTATAATTCTATGTCTGCGGAGGCCAGCAAGCCAACTGCTTGGCTTGCGTCGAAATCGAACAGTCGGAACGATGTGACTTTGTCACGAGTGAGACCGGGGAGGAAGTTCTTAACGAGCTTGCGAGTTTAGAAACTTGACCCTCGATTCCGGGCCCCGCAACAAATACAAAAGGTGGACACTTAAGTGTCCCACCTTTTGTATTTGTTGCGGGGCCTTTTTACACTCTGCTAAAATACCCTAACGGGATATAGCATAGTGGTAGTGTGCGCCCATGGGGTGGGTGTGGTGTCGGTTCGATTCCGGCTATCCCGACAAATACTACTATAAAACATTCCTTAGTAGCTAGATAACAGCCAAAACTTGCGTTAAAGGCGTTTATACTGGTATATTTACTTTCTATGCAATGTGTAATTTTAGCGGCCGGCAAAGGCTCACGACTTCGACCTCTTACCGATACGGTGCCCAAGCCGTTGGTTACAGTTAATGGCAAGACTCTGCTCGACCATATCGCGGAAGCTTTACCAAGCGCGGTCAAGGAACTCATTATCGTGATCGGCTACAAGGGAGAAATGATCAAAGAACATTGTGGCGATACTTTCCATGGTAGACCAGTAACTTACGTAGAACAAAAAGAGATCAATGGCCCGGCCAAAGCTTTGTGGCTCACCAAAGATATTATAAAAGGACGGTTCCTCTTTATGTTTGCCGATGACATTCACGGCAGAGAGGATCTGGCCAGAGCGGTCTCATACAGTCGGTCGATCTTGGCGACCACCAGTGATACTCCTGAGCGGTTCGGGGTGATCGTGCGTAATCCAGATGGTACCATTGCCGAAATGGTAGAAAAGCCTTCTTCACCTTCTTCTAACTTAGTGGCAACCGGCCCGATGGTCTTGGATAAGAACATCTTTGACTTCTCTCCCGAGTCACCTATAAATGACGAATACTTTATGCCGGAGATCATCATGCGCTACAAAGAAAAGTATCCGATAGCAGTGGTGGAAGAAAATTTATGGTTGGCGATCGGTTATCCTGAGGATGTAGAGAAGGCCGAGAAAAAACTAAAGTCGGTTTATTTGGGTTAAGCTTATGCAGTGTGTGATCCTAGCAGCGGGCAAGGGCTCGCGGATGTTACCTTTAACCCAAAATACTCCCAAGCCTCTGATCAAGGTGTGTGGCAAACCAGTGTTGCAACATATTGTCGAGGCATTACCGGAAGAGATCGACGAGATCATTTTGGTGGTCAATTATCTTGAAGAGCAGATCCGAGCTTATTGTGGAAGTGAATTTTGTGGCAAAAGAGTGCTATATGTGAAGCAAGACGATCCGGCTGGTGGTACCGGAGCAGCTCTGTTTGAGGCCTCTCCGCTTTTGCGAGGACGTTTTCTTTTCATGTATGCTGATGATATTCATGGGGCCAAGGCGCTCAAGGAAGTGATCTCGCACCCTTACGGGATGCTCGCTGCCTGGTCTGACGAACCACATCATTTTGGTGTGTTAGAGCTTCATAGCGACGGAACTCTGCTGGCTATTCACGAAAAGCCGGATCAGCCCACTTCAAATCTGATCAATATCGGTGGTATGGTGCTTGATACCGGTATATTCTCGTATGAGGCTGGACGTTCCGCAAATGGTGAGGTGTACGTGACAGATATGGTGACCGCCTTTGCTAAAGATCATCCCGTGACAGTGGTCGAGCAGTATGTCTGGATTCCGGTCGGGAAACCGGAGGATATCATTTGGGCGGAAGAATGTTTGTGTCCCAGTGATGACTAAAAAGTAATTGAAAAAATGAGTAAATTATAGTAATCTGGTGAACACACTCTTAAAGGGTGAGTATGCCGATGTGAGAGAAATCTTTTTTTCGACATGCATTTGAAAAACCATTTGTCGATGTAAGAAAATCTTTCATCGACTGCATTCGAAGAAAATAAAAGCCAGCTTTTATTTTACTTCTCATTTGTCGATGTAGCTCAGTTGGTTAGAGCGCAGCACTCATAAAGCTGAGGTCGGAGGATCGTTCCCTCCCATCGACACAAACACAGGCCGGCGTTTAGCCGGCCGTTTGTGTCGATGGAGAAAGTGCCCTGCGGCACTTTCGTGAGGGAACGATCGCCGGAACGATGTGAGCTTGCGCGACATTATTTTCTTATGAGCTTGCGAATTAGAAAATAAGAAGTGCTGTAGCGAACAAGTGAGGTGTGTCCCGCGGCACCACGTACTTTTGCGAATACTTGGAGCAAAATACGTTGGTGACCGTCAGGACGTTCCTCCCCAAACTTTATATGACACAAACACAGGCCGGCGTTTAGCCGGCCGTTTGTGTCGATGGAGAAAGTGCCCTGCGGCACTTTCGTGAGGGAACGATCGCCGGAACGATGTGAGCTTGCGCGACATTATTTTCTTATGAGCTTGCGAATTAGAAAATAAGAAGTGCTGTAGCGAACAAGTGAGGTGTGTCCCGCGGCACCACGTACTTTTGCGAATACTTGGAGCAAAATACGTTGGTGACCGTCAGGACGTTCCTCCCCAAACTTTATATGACACAAACACAGGCCGGCGTTTAGCCGGCCGTTTGTGTCGATGGAGAAAGTGCCCTGCGGCACTTTCGTGAGGAAGCTTGTGTTATAATTGTGTTTAGTATATACAACTGTATAAGTAATTTTTGATAAACCTTAAGTTATGCATAAAGGTAGGAAGAATATCAACAAAGATTTTTTCAAAATTTGGACTAACGACATGGCTTATGTGCTTGGCTTTATTTTAGCTGATGGTACTTTTGATATAACAAAAAATGGTGGTCATTACTTCGGTCTACATATCACCGATCATGAGGTATTACATAAAATTAGATATGTCATGAGTTCTGAACATAAAATATCCACCAGGAAAGTAAAATATGGTGAAAAGCCACGCTACCGTTTGCAAATAGGTAGCAAAGAAATGTGTGATGATTTGAAAAAGTTGGGAGTGGTACCAAGAAAAACTAAGCAATTTCAATTACCTGATATACCGAGTAAGTATATTTTTGACCTTGTTAGAGGGTATTTTGATGGTGACGGTAACGTTTGGTTCGGTTACATAAATAAAAACAGAGCGAAAAGCACGCTTGCACTGCAAGCAACTTTTACTTCGGGTAACATTAGATTTATTAGAAACTTAAGATTTTTATTGAATAAAAATGGAGTAGAAGGCGGTGCTGTCTATGTTTCTAGGGATAGAGGTTTTTCCAGGCTTACATTTAGCACAAAAAGTGCTTTAGTTCTATATGAAAAAATGTATCACAGTAATCAGAACGACCTGTTTTTGCCCAGAAAGAAAAATAAATTTCTGGAATTTCTTAAAATAAGAAAAAGACAAAAGATTGCATTATAAGCTCTTTTAATATATTATATCTCGCACTGTAAAAGTAACTGCGGTCGTAGCTCAGCTGGTTAGAGCGCCGCCCTGTCACGGCGGAGGCCGAGGGTTCGAATCCCTTCGACCGCGCAGTTAGTAAAAATAAAAACCTGCCAAACTTGGCAGGTTTTTATTTTTAGAAAGCAAACTGTTTTGTTTTTGTACCTAACTGCGAGACGGAAACATGTTGCTTTGCAACAGTTGAGTCGGGGTAGACAGTACTAATTATTTTAGGAATACTTGGACTAAAATAATTAGTACTGGTGACCAGTAAGAAAATAAGTCGGCGATCAAGTCGACTTTTTTCTATGTATAAAAACAATTACTATTTTGAGCCGACTCCGAGATTCGAACTCGGGACCTACGGTTTACGATACCGTTGCTCTACCAGTCTGAGCTAAGTCGGCAAGATTATGGGTGACAATAATGTTAGTATAGTCAGGCTTTGATTTCAATGAATTTTTTGGTAGGATAGGCAGGTTCGAGGAAGAAGTTTGCCAATGTATGAGAATCATATGTTGTCAGCACTGAAAATAAATATGTAAAAACGTTTTTCATATTTTTTCTCGTTTGCCAATGTAGCTCAGTTGGTAGAGCGCATCCATGGTAAGGATGAGGTCTCCGGTTCAATCCCGGACATTGGCTCAGGTTGTAAAACGTTATAATTTACTGTTAAACCAAAGTGACGTAAGTTTTATATGTTGGCTTATTGCAAGTAAGTGGCGTGTTCCGGCACCTGCATGTAAACGGTCTGAAAAAGCCCTTCGGGGCTTTTTCGCTTTCTTGGATAACTTAGCAACTTGTCTGCTATAATCTGGTTGTATACAAACCAACTAACTTTTGATCTTATGCTATCTATCAAAAACCTTTCCAGGCTGACCGGAGCAACTTATCTTTTGATGGTGCCGTTTGGTATTTTGGGAATTTTGTACATTCCCAATGTTATTTTGGTGCCTGGCGATATGGTGACCACCATAGAGAACATCAGAGAGAATTTGTCGATGTTTCATTTCAGTATCTTTGCTTCGCTCATAGTGCAATTGATACAGATCGTTTTGGTATTGCTTTTATACAAACTACTTAGTCATGCCAGTAAAACTGCCGGTATATTGATGATCACGTTTATTGTGCCGGCGGTTTCGATCGCGATGTTGAATGAAGTCAGTCTTCTGGCTATTAGTGGCTTGGTCAGTGGAGCGGCTTACACCGCCAGCTTTACCGCCGAGCAGGTGCAGGGCATGGTCGGACTGCTTTTTGATATGCATCAGTCCGGTGTGATGGTGGCGCAGATATTTTGGGGACTATGGCTCTTTCCGATGGGGTATTTGGCATATAGGTCCGGGTATATCCCTCGCTTGATCGGACTGCTTTTGATGATCGGCTGTTTTGGTTATTTGGCGGATTCGCTGTTGTTTATTTTAAATATTGAGATCGGTTTTACCGTCAGTGAGTTCACTTTCCTAGGCGAAGTGCTACTGCCATTGTGGCTGATAGTGAAAGCTAAGGATATTGCTAAGAAGCACCCGAACGCCAAAGAACGCTCCATTCAGTGATATTGATTTATTTAAAAAATGTGATATTATTTTGACCTCAGGTATTTAAAAGGAGGAGGTAAAAAATGCTTGTCGGGAAAAGAGTAGGTCCAAAAAGATTTTTAAAACATATCTTCATTCTCGTAAAGAGAATGAAGTTTAAAAGACTATACGGTTTTATTTTTTTGGTCTTGTGGACAGTTTCCAGTATAACCGAATTTGTAAATAACAAAGTTGGTGACGTAAAGGGGTTGTTCATTTTATTTTCCAATAACGCTTTTTTGTCTGGTCTGGTTATTATTTTGGGCATCTTTGTTTTTTGGTCATCAAAATATCTTGATGAGCAAAAACAAAAGCGGTGGGAGGAAAGAAAAAAGCCATTTTACAGAGACGATGAATAGTCTCACGCTCTAAGACGATTGACACTAGCGTATCACAACTATATTCTAATAAATGGAATGTTAGTTGCGATACGCTTTTATTTTTTGATTGAAAATTTAACTTTTTTAAGGAAGGAGAAGCAGATGAATAAGGTTCTCATGTTTACAACTATTGGCTTTACTGGCTTGGTTCTTTTGGGAGAAATATTAAATAACGAGATCAGTCTAGTCCAGCTTCTATTAATAAGTCTTATCTCATCTATACTTTTTCATGTTTGGATAAGTGTGGAAAGAATGCCTAAAGATACCGGTATTGATTTGTTAAAAGCCTGTGTTCAATGTTTGGAACAAATGGCCCGATATTCACCCGATCAGAGTAGGATCTTTACTGATCTAAGAAGCGACATTTTAATGGCTGCAGATGTGATCTGTGACATTGAGGATAAAACATTAGATCCGGTTTTATCAGCTCAAGTTTCAAGGTGTCATGCTGTGATACAAGGAGCTTATTATGATTTTTTGGGGATTCAAAAGAAATAAATAACCTGAAAGGATCAGACAACGCCGATGTTTACATCGGCGTTTTTTGTTATACTCTAAGAACTTATGTCAGATAATAAAGAAAGGATCGCTGAAATTGAGGCGGCTATGTTGTTGCCGACCTTTTGGAATGACCCCAAGGCAGCGCAAGCGATGATCAAAGAACTACAGGAGCTTAAGGATGCGGTGGAAGGAAAAGGTAAGTATGATAGAAACGACGCTGTCTTTACCATTGTAGCCGGAGCGGGTGGTGATGATGCCGAGGACTTCGCGCGGATGCTGGTCGAGATGTATCAGAAGTACGCTGAGAATCGAGGATGGGGAGTGGTAATTCTCGACAGCAATACCAACGACCATAACGGCTATCGCAATATCACTTTTGAGATCCAAGGTAAGGAAGCCTACGGTACTCTGGTCGGTGAATCAGGGGTGCATCGGCTGGTGCGTATCTCACCGTTCAATAGTAACGGTAAGAGGCAAACCTCTTTCGTCCTAGTGGAGGTGTCACCCAAGATCGAAGATGTGGCGACGGTGGAACTAAGTGAGGATGACCTTGAGGTCACTTTTGCCAAATCAGGCGGAGCCGGTGGCCAAAATGTGAATAAGCGCGAGACAGCGGTACGTATGACTCATAAACCCACCAATATTTCCGTACATGTTTCCTCGGAGCGCTCCCAGCAGCAAAACCGTGAGCTGGCATTGTCGCTTTTGGCGGGTAAGGTCTATGCTTTCAATGAGGCGCAGAGGAAACGTGAATTGCAGGGGTTGTCGGTCGAGAAGACCCTCAAGATAGAGTGGGGCAGTCAGATCAGATCTTATGTTCTCCATCCGTATCAGCTGGTAAAAGACCATCGTGCCAACTTGGAAGTGCGGGATGTGCAGAAAGTGCTGGGGGGTGAGATCGAGCCGTTTATAAGCTCTTTTAAGTCTGTAGATTAACGTGTTATACTAGTGCTTATGATTTACTTTGAAAATGTTTCAAAACTGTACAACGATGGAAGATCGGCAGCCCTTCAAGAAGTGACTTTTCAGGTAGCTCCCAATGAATTTGTCTCTATTGTGGGACATTCCGGTGCTGGCAAGACCACCCTACTCAAAATGATAATTGCCGAAGATAAGCCAAGTCACGGACAAGTCTTTTTTGAGTCATTGGATGTTCATCGTATTCCAAGAGGTAAGTTGCCACACTACCGCCGTAAGATCGGCACGGTCTTTCAGGATTTCAAGCTTTTGCCCAATAAGACCGCTTACGAAAATATTGCTTTTGCGATGGAAGCCAATAGTCGCAGTGATGAAGAGATATCAGAGAACGTTCCTCAAGCTCTGGCCTTGGTGGATCTTGACGATAAGGCTTGGAATTTTCCTCATGAACTATCCGGTGGAGAAAAGCAAAGAGTGGCGATAGCGCGCGCGATCGTCAATCAGCCCGATATCATCGTGGCTGATGAGCCGACCGGCAACCTCGATCCGATCGCTACATATGAAGTGGTACAGATCCTGCGTAAGATCAACGACCTCGGTACCACTGTTATCATGACCACGCACAACAAAGGTGTGATCGATGAGTTGGGAAGACGGGTGATCACCATGGATGAAGGTCGTATTGTGCGTGATGATGAGAGTGGTAAATATGTTTTGTAATTAGTTCGTTATGTTAACAGGAATTCGTAGAGTTGTTCGTTCGGGATTTATAGGTTTTTGGAGAAGTGCTTATGTGTCACTTTCTTCTATTTTTGTTCTCACCATAACTCTTTTGGTGGTTGGTTCGACTATTTTTGTCGATCAACTTTTGACCTCTTCACTCAAAAATCTGCAACAAAAAGTAGATATGAACGTACACTTTGTACCTTCAGCTTCACAGGAGGATATTGATGCCATTATTCAAGCAGTGGAGACTCTACCAGATGTTGAGGGGGTGATCTACACCTCACGAGAAGAAGCCTTGGCGGAGTATCGAGAAAATCACAAGAATGATGAAATATCTCTTCAGGCTCTCGAACAACTAGGTGAAAATCCTCTTGGGGCCGATATTGCCATTCAGGCCAAGAACACCACTCAGTACGAAAATATCTCTCGATTTTTGGAAGAAAAACGTGCCGCCGAGCAACCGCAGTCTCCGGTAATCGGTACTATCAATTATCAGGATAACAAAGAATCCATCGACACCCTGACTGTCATTATCGACACGGTGGAACGGGCTAGTTTTATTGTGATGATAGTACTGATCGTGGCCGCGATATTGATCACCTTCAATACCATTCGTTTGGCTATCTATACCGCCAGAGAGGAGATCTCTATCATGCGTTTGGTGGGAGCCGGCAACATGTACATCCGCGGTCCGTTCATGTTTCAAGGAATACTATACGGTCTAGTGGCCGGAGTGCTGACGCTTTTGATATTATATCCGGTTTTGGTTTGGCTTGGTCCACCAACCGAAACTTTCTTTGAGGTCAATTTATTCAATTATTTCATCGCTAACTTTAGTCAGATCTTTATGATCTTGGTAGGTACCGGCGTGGTCTTGGGACTGGTATCCAGTATGTTGGCTATTGCTCGACACTTGCGAGTTTAGGTTTCTGTTATGGCGCAAAAAAGATCAACGCAAAAGAAAAATACAACATCCAAGAACACCAAATATATTTTCGTCGTCGGTGGCGTAATGAGTGGCGTCGGTAAAGGTATTACCTCCTCCTCCGTAGCCAATCTTCTCAAAGCTCGCGGTCTTGCGGTGACGGCCATGAAGATCGATCCGTACATCAATGTGGACGCTGGCACTATGAACCCGACTGAGCATGGTGAAGTGTTTGTGCTTAAGGAAGGTCTCGAGACCGATCAAGATATGGGTAACTACGAACGTTTCCTAAACCAAGATTTGCCTAGCATCAACTACATGACCACCGGTAGCGTCTATCAGTCCGTGATAGAGAAGGAGCGTAATCTTGAGTACAAGGGAAAGAATGTAGAGGTGGTGCCAGATATTCCACTTGAAGTGATCAGAAGGATCAAGCGAGCCGGTGAAGAGGCGGAGGCTGATGTGGTATTGGTAGAGGTGGGCGGTACGGTAGGAGAGTACCAGAACGTGCTTTTTCTTGAGGCGATCAGAATGATGAAAACCAAAACGCCAGAAGATGTAGCTACTATCATGGTGAGCTACTTACCGGTGCCTGGTAGTATCGGAGAGATGAAGACCAAGCCTACCCAGACCGCAGTACGGGCTCTAAACGCTACGGGTGTGTTTGCTGATATGATCATCGCTCGCAGTCCGGTTGGAGTGGATGATAAAAGAAAAGAAAAGATCGCCACTTTTTGCAACGTTAGGAAAGAACATGTTATTTCCGCTCCCGATGTAGATAGTATCTATGACATCCCGCTCAATTTTGAAAAAGACGATCTTTCCAAAAAGCTGTTTGCTATTCTCAATCTACCAATCACCAAAAAGGCCAATCTAAACCCTTGGAAGAAATTTGTCGCTAAGTCAAAAAATGCCAGTGATGAGGTAAAAATTGTGGTGATAGGTAAGTATTTTCAATCTGGAGATTTTGTTCTCTCGGATGTATACCTCTCTGTGCTTGAAGCGATCAAGTATTCCGCTTACGCTCTTAATCTAAAGCCGGTCATTACCTATCGTTCATCGACTGATTTTGCTGATAAGACCAAGCTGAAGGAGCTTAAGAAATTTGACGGTGTCTTGATACCGGGTGGGTTTGGTAAGACCGGCGTGGAAGAAAAAGTGAAAGTGATCGAATATATCCGCAAGCAGAAAATTCCCTACTTCGGTATTTGCTACGGGATGCAGTTGGCGGTCTTGGAGTACGCCAAGAATGTTCTCAAACTAAAAGACGCCGGCACCAAAGAGATCAGTCCGAAAGCCAAAGATCTGGTGATCGATATCATGTCCGATCAGGTGAAGAATATTGAAGAAGGAAAGATGGGTGGTACGATGCGTCTGGGTGAGTATCCGGCGACTATCAAGAAAGATACGATCGCTCACCAGGCTTATAAAAAACTAGAGATCATAGAACGTCACCGTCACCGCTATGAGGTCAATCCGGATTATATCGCCAAGCTGGAAGAGGCGGGAGTTATCTTTTCGGGGACTTCGGCCGACCGCAGGCTGATGGAGATCATGGAGTTATCACGGATCGATCATCCTTTTTTTGTGGGGGCGCAATTTCATCCTGAGCTTACCGCCCGGCCATTATCACCACATCCGCTCTTTACCGCTTTTGTGAATTCGGCATACGAGAACAGTCACCCTAAGACCTAAGTTTGGTCGCATGTGT
>CAYGKU010000012.1:0-21764 GCA_964350745.1 uncultured Candidatus Saccharibacteria bacterium
TTGAGACTGCAGGTAGTCAGATTGTTGAAGATTTTGCTCGCGATACTAGATTCGGTTTGGTTTGTGAAGGAAATGGTTTCAAGACCAGGAAGTCGGTTAGTGTTTCTGCACATGGTGAGATTATAGACGGTGAAGACGAAGGAGGTGGAGATGAGGAGACTTCTGACGACAGTGGATCAGGATCTCATGACTCTGATGATGACCCAGGAAGCGGTTCAGATTCTGACGATTCAGGTTCAGAAGGTAGTTTTAGCCAAGAAGCTAGAGAGAACATGGTCAGGATCTTGAACTTGCTGGTAGAAAAATTACTGCAACTACTCGATCTTTATCAAAAACTACTTGGTTTTGGTGGTGAGTCTGATTCATCTGGTGCTTTTGGATCATCTTCATCTGGCTCCAGTTCTTCCGGATCATCTTCTTCAGGTTCAAGTTCCTCAGGTGGTAGTAGTTCTTCCTCTGGAGGATCTTCAGGTGGTTCATCTTCATCCGGCGGTGGTTCTACCGCTTCCGGTGATTGGTGGGTGCCGGATCCAAATTCAACTTGGCAATATGACCTTGGAGGTAGTGTAGATACAAGTAAGGACGTGGACGTATCATTCATCGATCTCTTCTACAATGACAAGTCAGTTTTCGATGAGTTGCATGCCAACGGTCAAAAGGTCGGGTGTTACATCAGTGCCGGTTCGTACGAGAATGGAAGGCCGGACGCTCATCTTTTCCCAGAATCAACGCTTGGTAATGTGGTAGATAACTGGCCGAACGAGAGGTGGTTGGATATCCGTCAGATCGATGCTTTGGCACCGGCACTTGAGGGACGTCTTGATCTGGCGGTTGAAAAGGGATGTGATGGTATTGATCCTGATATTATTCATGGTCACGAAAATGATACCGGTTTTCCTTTGACCTTTGAAGATCAGATTAGATTTAATACTTGGTTAGCTAACGAAGCTCATGAACGAGGCCTGGGTATCGGTCTAAAGAATGACATCAGTCAAACAGCCGAATTAGTGGATGTTTATGATTGGACATTAAATGAAATGTGTCATCAATTCAACGAATGCGATACTTTGCAACCTTTTACCGATGCT
Organism: uncultured Candidatus Saccharibacteria bacterium; assembly: GCA_964350745.1. GTDB lineage: Bacteria > Patescibacteriota > Minisyncoccia > Phycocordibacterales > UBA918 > OLB19. Next base: position 1,089 of record CAYGKU010000012.1, read on the forward strand.
GGCAAAGCCGTGTTCGTGATCGAATACAATCAGTCAACCGGTAGTTTTTGTCCATCAGCCAATGCTAATGGCTACATGGCCATGAACAACAACGGCTGGTTGCTTGGTGGTGAGCATGATGTGTGTTGGTAATAATTGATCAGTAAGAATAAAAAGTAAAAACCACTTCACCCAAAGGGTGAAGTGGTTTTTTTGTATTCTAACCTATTTTGAGTCTATCGATACTAAGCTTGTAAAACTTTGAGTTGTTCAAGTAGGGCGAGTATTTCCCGTAATTGAGCTATTTGTTTTTTTAGGTCAGCTTTGGTTTCGAGCTTCAGAGGTTTTGATTGTGCGGTCTTGGCAGAACTTAGATCAACTACTCCCCAGCAATCACTACTTGAGTTCCAAGGAGTGGTACCTTGGTTGTTGTATGTGTGTCTAGCGTAAGCGAGGTTACCGTTTATGGTGTTTATATCAAAACCAAGACTAGCTGCTGTACTTCTGTGAATTGTGTCATAAAACTGAAATACACCGACCATTTGTTTACCGTAACCGCCTCTTAGGACATTGCCACTGTCTGTGAATTGTCGAAACTTGGATTCACAACGAGCGATCTCTATCATAACCGGTAGATCAGAAAAATAATCACGCACCTTTTGTTCAGTGGTTTTTAGGTTTTCAAGTCCATTTGATAATGAAGTGGTCAAAGTGGCGGTAGAAGCTAAGGAATGATCGGGAAGGCTGATAAAAAATAAAGCAACAAACATCGTGGATATAAAAACTTTTTTCATATGATTGTAATTATATCACTAAATAAAGCTTACAATTATTTTTTTATCAAGTTTTATTTACTAAAATACTTAATTGTGTTAGTGAAAGAATGAAGTGTTTGTGTGTTGTTTAGGGTATGGGTCAAATTGAAGGGTAATATATTGTGGATGTTGCCACATAACGTACTCAATATGGCTCGTTCGTGCGGTCTTTTGTTAAAGTTGAGTATTTGTTTGATGTATTTTACCGGTAGCCACTAATTATTTAATTAGAAGTTTTACTGTTTGAAACTAAAATGATCTACATGTAAGTTAAAATTTCAGTGTGTTATTACAAATTCAGTCTCTTTGAAAGTGTCGGCGTTGTTTACTGTGTTAGATTCGTAATTGATTTTTGATAAGATAAACTAAAACCATCAGATTGGGTCCGATGGTTTACTATTTTCATATTAAATAGAACTAATCTATAAATGAGATTTTGTCTATATTATTTGCAATCTTACGTCCTTGATCCACACCAAGTTCAATAGCTGAGCGGAAATGAATTCCACCATACAAGCGACTGATGGCAGCTTCATCAGCGAATTCAGAGAATGAGTTAAAGGTGCGTGGTGAAAAATCTATATCGGCTCTGTTCTCATGAGTAAAGTCTGTAAAATTATAATTTTCACCGAATATATCAGCTAAGATCTGTGCGGTTGCTCCGGACTGTACTGAGTGACCGGAAGGATATTCCGGGAATGGTGGTGTGTTAAGTGGGATTTCAAACTCAGGGTCAATATGCTCTCGAATAACAGTTATCGGTCTTATATAATTGTAAATGTATTTTGAATTCCAACAAGAAATGAAGGCGTCGTGTACTCCCATGCCCACCTTGGCAAAAGCCACGACACTTTCATCAAGAGTAGAATTCTCTTGTTTTAGAATCTGATTAAGAATAGAGACGGAGTGTCCGGGCGGAGTTGGTGTAAGTCCGGGATCATCGCTCCAAAATTCAGCGATAGTCCTCTCTTCTTCTGTTAAGTTTGTAACCGCATCATAAACCTCTTTGGTCTCAATAAAGAATTTAGAATCTTCTTCAAGTGAATATTTTGGTGGAGGAGGAGGTATTGTGCCTTCTACATTCGCTGTAATAAATGGTCTAACCTCACCCCAATATGGTTGCATGGCTTTTTGGTAATCGGCCGGAGTTGGAACCCACAAGCCTTCTCCGGTTAATGGTTGAAAGTCAGCGGGGAAGTTGAAAGAATAAGCTTCACGCTGTCCGTCCGAATCTGCATACTGCTCAATCAATTCAGCAACTTGAAGACCAAGACTAATTGAATCATTTATCACACTTTCTTCCGCACCTTGACTGTATTTTTCAAGAAGCGTTTGTTCAAGTTGGTCTATTCTATTTTTATAATTATCAGAAGTATTAAAATAATAAGCTCTGGCGGAAGCTGCTAAGTTGGCGTTAGCGACAATTCTCCAATCATAAATACTTGCTGTATTAACATTTTCAAGCAGTGATTCGTCAAAACCATTCACTTGTCCGGCCAAACTTTCTGATCCGGGTATGCCAAATCTGACACTTTCATAGAGACTGACGCTGGTATATCCAAAAGCTCGAGCTGCTACAGGTGGAGAGAATCCGGGGGTGTCTTTAGACAGTAGGAGAAATAAATCAATCCATTCGTTTAGAACTTCTGAGGAGTGGTTATTGGCAGATGAAATTTCCTTAACGGTGTCATTAGTGCTAGCAGTTTCATCTACAACACTAACTTGATCATTGGATAAATAAAAGTACAGACCTCCAACAATTATAAATAAAGATAAAATTGAAAAAAAAATTGATTTAAAAAAATGCATGCGATAATTATACATTAAAATAAATAATTAAAACAAGATACCCGCAGAAATCAACTACGGGTCGTAAAAATGGGTAGATATATGGTATTCTTATATAATAATCTTAAACAAGAAAATATGGATATGGAAAACTCAAGTGCGGTATCAAGTGATACTGAGACAAACAAAAAGAAAATTCTGGTGGTAGAGGATGATGAATTTTTGCAAGACATGATCTGTCAAAAGCTGGTACAGCAAGGTTTTGATGTTGCCGCCGCCGGTGACACTCAGTCCGCGAAAGGTCAAATGGACGAAAAAAAATTTGATATGGTCCTGCTTGACTTAATTTTGCCTCAAATGAACGGATTGGATTTTTTGAAAGAACTGAAGGGTGAAAATTCTACACACAGTAATGTGCCGGTTATGATATTATCAAATCTGTATCAGGATGATAAAATAAAAGAAGCAAAAGAGGCTGGAGCGGTGGATTTTATGGTTAAATCAAATCATTCACCTAGTCAGATAGTAGAACGAGTAGTGCAGATCTTTGCTGATAAAAAATAAAGATCAGTTGTTTAGTATCATAATCAATCAATCATGAATGTATTCAAAAATATAGTATTAGCATCAGTGTTATTATTGCCAACCATGACCATGGCCCAAGACACTGCCGGTCCTTCGACCTTTCAAGGAAGCTACTCACTTTGGGGGGCTATCGGTATTGGGGTTATCGCTACAGTCATTACTCTCTTTAATGCCATGAAGCTGGGTGGTGCGATTTCAAAAGCTTTGTGGTTCTTTGGTCTCGGAATGCTTTTGGTGGTGGTCGGATTTCTGTCCGTAGTGGTAGCTTGGGCGCCGGAAGCCACTCAGATGGTTGTTCATGATAGTTTGTTCATCGTAGGTTATATCCTGATGACTCTTGGTGGAACTTCACTATATAGGCTGAACAGGAGTCTTGTTTAGTGTTTGCTTGTAGTCTTCACAACATGGCCAAGACTTGATCATCTACTTTTAGTTAAAAAATAACAATTTAATGCATTGGTTTTACAAGAAACTCCTACACGAGGAATTAAAGTCAGATGAAGTACTTTTTGAGTTTTTGATAGACCTGATAAACCGGAAAGACCTGATAAACCTGGACCTGCTTAGGTTGGATAAGGCCAAATCACTATCGTTTGAAGAATATAAATGCGAAAGCGTGGCGGTTTATTTTGCGTTGGAAAAATTTATCGTTGAACACACTACGCCCGAAGTGAAGAAGGTCTACAATCAAAGTGCGCTAAGGGAGGAAATAAAGAATTCTGTTTCGATCGACCTTGTGAATGAAAGGATACAAGTGGTCTTTATGGACGGTTTGATACGTAAAATATTTCTGTATGAGCTATACATTAAAGCTCTGGTAGAGAACTTCACTTCGGCGTTAGGTAGTAGGGAACTAAAGAGTGTATACGATAAAAATTTTGCCAACTCTCCTTTTGGTGGTGTGGAGATAAGTAAGCACCAGTTTGATTTTTCAAAGGTTAACGACAAGATATTCAGTTTACCGGAAGAGGAGATCGAGGAGATCTTTGTAAGCATACAAGATGCTTGTAGGGGATCTATTTTAACTTTATACGGAATTACTGAAAATGTACTGGGAGAAGAGTTCGCCAAAAAAGCCGCTACTGCCGCTTTTGATTCTTTTGCTAAATTTTATGATTATGGGATCATCAGATCGATCTTAGAGATACTACCTTCCAGCTTATCTGAAACCCAGAGGTTGATCTATCTTAGTCGTGAGGAACTGGAAAGTGAGGTGGAGGTGAAATCCATGCAGCTAAATAAAGCTGAGAAAGAGCGACGTCAATTGGCTGAAAAGATGTCGCGAGAGTTGGAAATTAAAGTACAAGAGCGTACCAAGGATCTAAATATATTCAAGCTGGCCGTGGAAAGTGCTTCTGACCATATCATCATCGCTGATAAGGAAGGCAAGATAATTTATGCCAATAAGGCCGCCGAAAAGATCACGGGCTACTCACTTGATGAAATGGTCGGAAAAACACCGGCGCTTTGGGGTGGGGAGATGAGTAGGGAATTCTATGATCATCTGTGGCGAACCATCAGTAAAGAAAGAAAGCCTTTTGAGAGTGAGATCAAGAATCGTCGAAAGAACGGAGAAAAATACACTGTTGAGGCTCATATTACTCCTATTAGTGGCGAGGGTACAGAAGAGGTGTTTTATGTGGGAATCGAGCGTGATATCACAAAAGAAAAAGAGGTCGCCAACATGAAATCAGAGTTCGTTTCGGTAGCTTCTCATCAGCTCAGAACACCACTTACCGAGATCAGGTGGGCGTTTGATGCTTTGCTTGGAGACACGAACGAAAAACTTACCGAAACCCAACGAAAGATCTGTACTTCAGGAATGAAATCAACGGTTTTTACGATCGGTTTGGTGAACGATCTGCTCAGTGTTTCCAAGTTGTCTGAGCAGGGGGTGGAGTTCGATATGACCAAACAATCTATCGTTGAGCTGTCTACTAAAATGTATAATGTGTACAAACAGATCGCTGATAAAAAGGGAGTAGATCTGACCTTAACCTTGGCTGAGAATGTACCGGAAGTGTCCATCGATAAGAAGCAGATGGGTATGGCGATCAGCAACTTTGTCGATAACGCTATCAAATACACCAACTCCGGCGGTACCGTTGAACTCTCTGTTAAAAGCGAAGGAGACAAGGTTGTTGTAGAGGTTTCCGATACCGGTATCGGAGTTCCTAGCACACAAGTAGATAATTTATTCAGTAAATTCTTTCGAGCCAACAACGCCAAGCTTCTAGAGACCGACGGATCGGGTCTTGGGCTTTATATCGCCAAGACCATTATCGAAGAACATGGCGGTAGTATTGAAGTTGATTCGGTCCTCGAGAAGGGAACAAAGTTCACGATCAAATTACCTATAGAGTATACTGGTATCTGATGTCGGCCACGCTGTGAGTTGGCACAAAAAAAGCCGTTTCGGATCACATATCCGAAACGGTTACTCCATTTATTCTTTATCCTTGGGCAAATTTATCTGCTTAGGACTTGGTCCAATACCAAAGTCCTGTACCACCTCTGGTGGACAAATGGTATTTTTCCAATCATGTGCCCGGCCAGATTCATCGAAGATCACTTGGTCGTATTCATATTCTCCCGGTAACGATCCTGATAAAGACAGAATCCCTTCGCTGGACTGGAAATCAAAGAATTTTGTATCTGCTAACAGTAACTCCTCGAGCTCGCAAATATCCTTTGCGATAACCTCAGCCAGGTTGATAGACGATGTTATTGCGGGATCATAATGAGCTTGTGAAAAAACGCAATAATTACCTTTGTATATTTTATAACGAATTTTTGTCGGTGGTGCCTCAGGCGAAAATCCTTTAACATGAATAATTTTCACTTCTTATATCCCAAAAGTAGATGAACAAAAAAACAACTGAATTTCATGAAGAAATATACCACTAAATACACAGAATGTCCATATTAAAAGTGATCAAAACAGACCTTCCACATATTTTTTTTGCAACCATTCAGACGGCTGGTTATACTAAAGAAGTGCAGTGGTGTGGGTGGAAAACATGATCAGTTTGACTGAGAGCACAATTATAAATCTAACTAAATTTTGTCAAAGTCATGCAACAACGACCCGTCACCAGTGATCTTTTTCGCTTTACCACTTTGCGTACTCCGCAACTTATTGACCCCGCTCGCCGAGATTCGGGTTTTATTTATATTTCAGATGAGATCAAAGCCAAGAGTCAGATCATCAAGAATTTAAGTGATGATCTGCCAACCGCCAGAGAAGAACTACAAGCTGTCGTTAAGAGTTTCAAACCGGTGAAGAATTATCTGGCAGTGCGTGACCTAGCGCCTGAACTTTATGATTTTTCCCATTGGTTATCAAAAAGAAGGGCAAACATCACGCCGGAACAAGTAGAGAACAAAATAGCCAAGGTGAATGGTGGTCTAAGTGCTAAGAACCAAAAAATAGTATGGGACAACTTATTTTACCAACTAGTGGTTCGCGATAATCCGACTGTAAGACAAGCGTGTAGTCGTCTTTTGGTGGCAGATAACTTTTTGCGCCATTATAAGGATACTGACTTCAAAGCGGAAGCGATCGAACTCATTGAAACCCCCAGAACACCACAACCACCCTCGCCTGAACGACGTATTGAGCTGTATCTGCAACGTTTGGCCAACGCTAAGGTGGTAGTACCAAAGGCTTTTTCGGTAGATAAAGAAGTGGGCAATTCGGGGAGTGGCTTGACTGACTTGAAGAACGGTCCGGATGATCTGCCTAATATCCTGGATCGTTTTAAAAGATCACAAGATATTGCTCGAAATAAAAGTCGTTTAAATACTTACAGGACTATCAAGAGCGACGTGGCAAAGGTCAGGTCTGAGGTGGATGAGGATAGTGTGGTTGACGCCATCAGTCGCGAGGCTACGGCTGAAAATGTGACCTTCAGATCGGTTACCGCCAATCTCTTGAATAGCGATAGGGTAAAAAAGAAGACGGTCGCCACCCTCGAAACTGACCTGGATGAGTCTATTCGAAATACACGAAATGAACTACACCTGGCAGCGCGAAATACCAGAGTCCTTAGCAAGACCGTTAATGAAGAGATCAAACCACTTACATCCTATCTGACTATAAGCGAGACCAGCGATCTCGGAACTGACGCTTTCCTTACCGTAAAAACCAATAAGGCCGGGGCCAAACCGGTCTCAGTTTCATACAAACTGAAGCGAGGAGGATCGACTGTGGTCAGTGCTACTAAGGTCGAAGTGGTGGATAGTGGCGATGATCTTCTGAACATAAAACTTTTTCCAGACAAGGATATTGATGCTTCAGGGAGCGGTGATCTGACCCTGACTGGAAAATTTGTCTTTGATGATAATACTGAAATGGAAGTAGAGATCCCAAATGTCATTCTGGAAAGTCCGGCGGTCGGTATTGGTTCTGTCGACCTTGGCAGTAATGGTAGTCAAACAGAGGCTGATGGTGAGCTATATGGTGTAAACCGATTGGGTATTGGTGTATTTAGAAAAGTGGAGCAAGAAGTGTGTTGTTATGTACCGGGTGAGGTTTCTCGTATCGAGAATATTATGGCTCGTGAGTACAAAGAAAGACATACCAGAACCCTTAGTTCTTCTGAGACAGCTACAGAAGAGTCAACTGAAACAGAAGTGGAAAATCAGACCGACACCTCCTCAACCGTTCGCAACGAACTACAATCAGAGATCGCCAAAGTACTGGAAAAAGGTACTGACATCGGTGCCGGAGCATCAGCCGGGGTATCGGGTGAATATATGGGGGTAACGGTTTCGGCGGATGGCAATTTTGACTATGCTTCGGCCAATTCAGCTTCACAATCAGATACCGACGCCAAGACCTACGCTCAAGAAGTGGTCAATAACGCCCTGGAGCGAATAGTGCAAAAGACCGCCTACAAACGTACCGTAAAAATGCTTGAGGAATATGAAGAAAACAACCGACACGGTTTTGACAACCGAGAAGGCGATGAGCATGTGACCGGAGTTTATCGTTGGGTCGATATTGTATACACCAATCGTTTGGTAAATTATGGCAAGCGTTTGATGGTGGAGTTCTTGATCCCGGAACCGGCAAAATTCTATAAGTTTGCTCTGGAGCAACAAGCCGCCGAAGCCAGTGGAGTGACCGAAGAAGAGATCGATTCCACCGTGGCACCGCCGACCTTGGCAGAGTTGGGAATCAATGGACCATCAGATATCGAGGGTTATGATAATCCAAATTACGAGGAGTTGGCGGCTGAATACGGCATCGGCCCCAATCCTCCGCCCGATGAGACAGACACGACCTCAAAGCCTTTTTCAGAGTCAAATTTAAAGAAGAGTGATGAGTTTAATGGTGGCGGTCCCATTGCCATACCGCCCGGATATCGCTGTGTCAGTGCTGATGTTGATGTCTCTTTTCGGTATGATTCTAAGAAGAATGTCGGTACCAATTGGAAGATAGTTGTAGGGAGCGGAGAGTGGACCAAGAGCGTTAAAGGTAGTGGTAATGATGATAGGCATAAAGACTATTCATTCACTCTAAACATGGATAGTCCGATCAGTGAGATGCTGGATGTTTCCATCACTGGTCACAGAACACTAAGCTACACTTTGAACGTAACCCTAAACTGTGTTATTGATCCTGATGAGTATAGTTCATGGCAAACTGAGACCTATGACGACTTGCTGGATGCTTATGAAGAAGCTCTTCGTGAATACGAAAGTGACGTGGCTGAGCAAGAAGCAGCTCTTAGTAGCAGTGAAGAAGAGGTGGCGGAAGCTATTCCTTCCAGTTCATACCGTAGCATTGAGCAACGCGAGATCAAGCGCGTGGCGGTAGAGATGTTGACCAAGCCTTTCAATATCACCCAAGGAAAAGACTTTTATCGTGACGCTCAGTGTGATGTTCCGCAGGTGAAACAAGGAGCAAAGTGGGAAGAGTATTCCTCCCACGTAAAGTTCTTTGAACAGGCTTTTGATTGGAGTATCATGGCTTATTTGTTCTACCCATATTACTGGGCCGGAAAATGTGATTGGGCCAGTTTGGTCAATACCTTAAATGAGTCTGATGAGACCTTCGAGGCTTTTCTGCAAAGCGGTATGGCGAGAGTGGTAGTGCCGGTCAGGGTCGGGTTTGAATCGGCGGTTGATTACTATTTGGAGACTGGTGACATTTGGAATGGGGGAGACTTGGTGATCGAAACTGACGACGATCTCTATCTCTCGATCGAGGAAGAGCTAGCAGAGGTGGAAGGGTTTGTGGAAGAAGAGTGGCAGACTAGAGCACCGACCTCCCTTACTATCATTCAAGGCAATTCCGTTTACCTCGATGACGAAGGTTTGCCGTGTTGTGATAAATACGATGATACCAACAAATTGATCGGTTCGACCGCCGTTCTAGGTAATACAACAGAGAATGATACGGATGATGGCGCGGACGATGACTCAGATGATGCGGATGATCAATAAATTCTCGGTTAATTAGTCGATAACATTAGTTATGCCACCAGCAAAGACTACAAAAACAAGAGATCCGAACACTCTACGCTACACCAGCCCACTGGCCAAGTCGCCATTGCCGAACAGAGCTTCTGATATCAAGAACAACTTTTTCAGTAGCGCCACCGCCAATAAAGTGGCGGGGGTGGAGGTGGTGTCCGAAACCAACGTGTCAGAACCCCTGATAAAAGAGTTTTGGGCGTACATGGATCGGGATGGCGACAAGACTCTTGATGATGGAGAATACCGGTACACTATCTCTGTGTTTGTATCTCGAGACGCCGGTTATCTAAGAGAAGCTTTTGAAAGTGCGTCTCCGGATAATAATGAAATATGTCTGTTCTTGGAAGATAATGACGGCGATCTATTTAGTGGCCGAAGTGCCTTTATTGCCGTGGGTGAGGATTTCAAAAACGAGATCAGACGACTTCGAGACAGGGCTGCCGCCTTTGATTCTGAACAGTCTAAAATAATCACCATCATCAACGAACAGAGCGATAGTGGGTACAGTCTAGATTTTAGTGGGGCGGAAATAGCAGAACTCATAAGGACGGGAAGAATAGAAGATCCATCGGTGGAATTTTTCGCTACTTTTCTCAAGATCGTCAATTGGCAGACCGTTCTATTTTCAGGGGCTTACTCACTGATAGGAAACGGAATTTTGTCTGTGACCAAGACGGTACGCGACTACGTGAAGTTCAAAGAAAAGCACTGGGATTCTTCCGCGGCCGATTATTCTCCCATATTGTCCTATTTTGCAAATTTGGGCATTCAGTCTTATGAGTCGTTATCGGAGGACGCTATAAAGGGCATTACTCGTACCATTTCGGTTGAGATCGCCAGAAGAAAAAGTGAATTTGAGTCACAGGTTAGGGCCGCCATGTCAAAATCTTACGCTACTATTTTGATCAGTTCTGAAGATCTGTCTCAACTTTTGGATGGGATGTTTAGTCGAGTAGATGATCTTGTCATGGCTTTGGGTGAAAAAGTAGAAGAAGCGGTCAGGGCCTTGGCGGATACCGGTGAAAAAGTAGTGAGTGCCATCAATGCCTACTTTTGCGGTCTATGGAATGCTTTGGTCGAAGCAGTGCTCGGGTTGATCGATATTCTGGGTTGGATCTTTGTGGCCATGGGAGCTGTTGGTGAAGCTGTTTCAAACGCCAGCTCACTCATTCCTGAAGCGTTGGAATTACTGGATGAGGCTACTCAGGCCATTATGAGTGCCGATATCTCAGGTATGTTCAGTGAAGCCGTTAGTACCATCATTGAAGAGGTTAGCAGTTTCAATCTTAGCGCCCTGACAGCCGAGATCACCATGGACAAAGTGGCCTATGTGATCGGGGCTATTGTCGGCTTTATCGTGGAGCTAGTGGTCGGTCTGATCTCTTCTGGCGGTATCAGTAGTGTGGGTTCACTTCTAAGTAAAATGGGCAAGATTGGCAAGGAAATGCTTGAATTTCTCACTGTCTCCATTAAGAAAGTTTTGGGAGACGTAGCTACTTTCTCTGTTAGAACGGTTACGGCAGTTGTTAGAAAAATACTGGCAATCCTAAAAGGTGGGCGAGCGGCCATCCGTACTGCTATTCAAGATATCTTTTTGGTCATTGAAAAGGCTGCTGTTTTAGGGGCAGAGTATATCACAGCGGCCGCTCGCCAGATCGGCACCACCAGCAGAAAACTGACTAGATGGCTCGAGGATACTGGCATGGCGTTGGTCAAGGTGGCGGACGAGGGTTGTGCGATATGTAAGGTAAGAACGTGATATGGCTTTCTGTATAGAATTTTTTTATGACATTGCCGGTAGTCAAAAGGTGAAGTTCAAAGAGATATTTGTGCACGCCAAAGATATCACTACCTACATGGATGAGGTGGAGATGATAGGGCTCGAAATCTTCGGCACCGAATCAAGCTCTTTGTTTAGGGCTATTGGTTCTGAATCGTTCGCTTTTATGAAAGAGACCGGTCTGGCCTATCGACTAGTAATTCACCGTCGGGCTTTTTCCGGAGGGATCGATCTTTTTACGGAAGCTGGGGAGATGCTTTGTCGTGGTACCAGAGTTCAGCTTGATAATTTCTTGCGAGTATACAGACTGTCTCCTGAGAAGAAGAGTCAGTACATTGATGAGATCGTGAGAGAGTTGGTGGATGACGGGAAGCTATTTGATGTCGACGAAGCTCGTTTGTATCTGGGACTCGATATTGAAGCTTCCGCTCGTGGTTTTGCTCCTGATTATGCTTCATTGGTCGATACTGTTCATTTAGGTAAGCCGGTGATATACAACGGTGATGAACTTTTTGCCGGCGTTAAGATAAAAATGACCGGGATGCGCAGTACTGACGACGCCTTAGCCAATGCCGCTACTAGACTCGGAAGAAAACCTCGTGGTTATACTTGGCATCATCTTGATGATTTTGATCCTCTGACAGGGGAATGTACGATGCAGTTGGTGGCCGAGACTGTTCATATGAAGATCATTACTTTACCAAACGGAAGTCGGGTCAAGTTACTCGATTATCTTGGTCATATGGGTTCTCCGGCCTTATGGCACCGTTTTTACAACTTCGGAGCTTATGGTGAATATATAGACGATGTGACCGGGTTGTTCAGATAAAGAAATTCATCTAAACCACTTCTTCGCTTTTGGGCGACGGTGTGGGTATTTGGTCATGCGTGCCAAGGTGGTGAATTTATTCCAAAGCAAAGTTCAAGGAGGTCAGAACTAGACTCCAATATGGCCGGCCGGTCTTTTGGTGTCTTGTGGACCAGCTCCGGTAGCGATCTTTGTCATAAACGCTTAGTTAGCTTCACATACTTCTTTCAAGTATTGAAGAGCTTTTGGCCATTCTTCCAGCATTTCCGCAAAAGCTTCATCAGTAACCATTACCACTTCAAGTAGTGTCTCGTTGTTTCCTTCTTCTTTAAAATAATATTCTTCGCGCGAACCGATCCATTTTCGCATCATATCGTCAGTTAGTTCCATTTCGACATTGTCAGGATTTACCATGGCAACATGTCTGGCTTTGATATGTTCGTTTGGGCTGATCTCTTCAATTATAGCTTTGGTCCCTCCCTCCGTTTGGTTATAAAAAGAAATGTGTTGACCTTCTTTCCATTCTCCTTCATAGGTCATACCCTCACCCCAGGCCTTGGCCCATTTTGGATATGTTGACCTGTCGGTTACGGTTTTAAATACTTGGTCACGAGGTCTGTTGATCTTGATAGAGTAGGTAAAAGTTTTCATATTTGAATAGTATAACATGTGTAATTTAAAATAAGGAGCAAACGAAAAATTTCTTTAGATGAATTGATCACAAGGTCGGTCCTCAAACCACCAACCCTACAACCTCTCCAAAAATGATTTGAGAGTAGGGATGTGAGAACATTCAATATCTCTTGTGGCGGTGATCAAAGTGATGACCTTGTACTGCTTTATTTCTGTAAATACGTCTTTGTTGAGTAGCTTCAACTCAGTCTTGTATCGCTTGGTGAATTCTTTATAGCGCCCCGTCTTGTCCTTATGAAACCAGGTGCGCAGTTCTTTTGATGGTGCGATCCCTTTCAGCCACAGATCAATTTTAGCATTTTCTTTGGAGACACCACGGGGCCATAGACGGTCCGCCAATATTCGGTATCCGTCCTCGTCCTCTTCCGGCTCGTAGATACGTTTGACCAATACTTCCATATAAAAATTATACCTTGTTTTGGAAAACCAGTTAAAGATATTCGGTGGTTTGTTTGTGCAAAAACGGCAGATCAAATAAAGAGTTTCAGATCAACTTCTTGAGACACCAAAAACCCGCCTGTTCTTTTAGCGTACTCCACCAACATAGTCCATTACCTCCCGATGGAATGGGTTGCTAACATCATATTTACCCATCAGCATTCGTTTCTCTTCTTCGGGGTATTTTTTGAAGGTTTCAATGGCGTTTATCAATCCACCAATGTAGACTCGGTCCTTAGTGTAGCAAGCGCCGGGAGTTTTGGCGGTGGTGCCTCTGAAGATGCGATAGCAGATCTGGTAGGCGATGTCGCTGTTTGCAAGGGTGGGCAAAGCGATGTTTTTATTGGTATCAACGTCTCCAGCTTCATCGATCGTGTCGTCTCTGACCGAAGAAATATTCTTCAAAAGCACCTCATAAGTGGCGCGGAAATCTCGCAACGGACCATCCATACCATAACAAAGCGCGACTGCCAGATAACGACTGTTCCAAGAAAGCTTGTCTCCGGTACCGATCTTAAGCTCTTCACGAATAGCAATACCTTCCTCGGTTTTGATGTAGCCATCGAGTCCGGTAGTAAGGAGAAGTAAGGGACCTTTTTCCGCGTTTATCCTTCTCATCACGTGCACCCCGACCTCATGTCGACGCAACCCATCAAGACGTCTTCGGGTCAGGGGAGTGGCCCGCACATGGAGATAATCATCGCCCGGGATATTGATCCTTCGCTCGTGATGCGACACACTCATGTTGGTTCGGCCGTCACCCTCATCCACTCTAGCTTGCCAATCATCCAGTTTGCGTCGCTTAAGGTCACGAGAAAAAAGTTCTTCCACTTCGGCCGAGGAAAAATGCGGACGCATGATCTTCATAAAGACCGACGGACGGACCCGATACCAATCAAACCACTTCATGACGATGTTGTACGTACTGAAAGCAGGAATCCCGTAAAGCTCGCCGGATAGTTCAGAAAAAGCGTAGTCATCTCTTTCTTTTGTGGCCTTGAGCAGTTTTACCTTTTTTATCTGCTCCGCCACCACTCTGTAATATGTTTCTTTAACAAGATCATTTTCCTCAGCTTTGAGCTCGTCCTTAAAGGTTTGAAGATCAGACATTCTTTTATCAAGATCAAGGTCTTCGAGAAAAGGGTAGGACATGGTGGGATTTTCGATCTCGTTGTTCAAAAATAACTGCTTTTGCGCATCGAAAAGCTCCTTTTTTGGCCTTAGGTACTCAAGTTCGTCCACCAAAAGAGGCGTCAGCATGGCGTGCCACTTTTGATCAAGTTTTGAATTGTGATTCTCGGTCGCCATGATCTTTTATTATATTAAGAGCGGTTTGCTTCGGTCGATCCGTGTCTTAGGACCAGGTCATTTGGCAGGTACTTGTTGCCATTTTCTGTTTTTAAGACCAGCATCATGTCGGTGATCTCAATCACCGTACCCTGAAAACCGAGTATAGAAACCTCATCGCCGACTTTGAATATTTTCTTAACATGGTATCCGCTGACCATATTTGATAATCCGGAGCGTGAAGAGTTGGCTAGAGCAAACACCACCAGAGCCACAAAACCAGCGATAAAGATGGTGACATTGGTGGTCAAAAGGGAAATGTCTATACCAATATGAGTGATGGCGATCCCCAGACCAAAAAGCACCAACACGATCTCTACCGATCTGCCGATCAGTGACGAGTAGGGGAAGTTTATGCGTTCGAGTGAGCCGGTGAGTAGTTTTGAGAAAAAACGCGCCACCACCAAGGCCACGATCAGAGTAACGACCGCAATAAAGATAGCAGGGACGTAAGAGGTGACGGCCGCAACAATACTACCAACCTCAACCAGATCAAGCGCGTTGATCGCACTGGAGATAAAGAACAAAAAGATCAACCAATACACAACATCAGCAATGACAATGACCGGATTTCTTTTGATGCGTATCAATGAGAAGAATCGACCGATGAAAGCACTATGAGCCACCTCAGAAAAGCCGATGAGATCCAACACCTTGATCACTCCTTTTCTTATATAGTGGGCAATAATGATACCAACCAGCAAAATGAGCATCGCTTTCAGTATCTTGGGAGCGTACGCAGAAAGTGCGTCAACAAACAAATTGATGTTGATCAATAGCACATTACGTATTTCACTAAAAAATGAGTCCATATTTTATTGTATTTTTATGTTAAATATCCTTTACTATAGCATTGTTTGGGGGATTGGGTAGGGGAGGATTGAGGTAAAAGAAAATTGTTGAACTTACTATAGTTTGATCATTGGTTTCTATATTCTGATATAAAAAAAGCGTCAATTTACTAAATTAACGCTTTGGCTACATAGGTTTTTTAAATCCTTTATTTGATTCTAACATGACAACCTCCAATTAATGCTTTGAGATTGTATTATCTATCATTAGAACTTTCTCTGTGTTAGATAAGTTTTTTGACTCCAACAAATTTCTTGCTTGAAGCAATTGAGCAATTAACGCTTTACCACCCTTTGATTGCTTGTGTATACCTCTCGCATGAGCGATCTCAGTAACTTTTCGGATATGGTCAGGTTTGATCAGTAGTAATTTTTTGCTAAGTGCACGAAACTTCTTAGGTGAACTCACAGAATTAAGTTCATTCAGTATTTTCATGCATTGTCGCTCACTACTATCAGCTTTCAGTTGTGCGATCTCTTGTTTGAGGTAATTCAGTGCTTCCGTCTCGCGTTGTTCACGAACTTGAGCTTGAGTGGGATTTATTCCGCTTGCTATTAACGCATCACGCATTGTTGTCATCATCTTCTCCTTCAAAAAAAACACACCACATGGCGTGTTTAATTAATATCATATTAAAATTAACTTGTCAAATTTTCTGTATGCTACCATAGCATTGGTGATGTTTTATTAACTTTCAATATTATGACATTACACCACACATTCTCAAAAACAAAGGTGTCTGACCCTTATTTCTTTAAAAAATGAGTCCATATTTTATTGTATTTTTTATGTTAAATATCCTTTACTATAGCATTGTTTGGGGGATTGGGTAGGGTGTGAGGAATATAAACATTGCTTACAGGAAGTGAAGTAATATTGTCTCAACCCTTATTTCTACAGTCCATATTTCATTTTAACTAAAAAACTCACTCCTACTTACTAACACGAGGTTAGTTTTTAGAGTGAGCTTTGGTTATTTGGTTCCGATTCTATGAATCAAGTCAGGAAACTGCTTGTTACTTTGTTCCACCACGGACGATATCCATTTTTTACTTTCCGACCATTCTCCATGTCCCTTAAATCCTGTTGATGATGACTCCCATTCAACTCGATAAAAGTTTTGGAACTTGAGTATTTGTCCAGGAAAGATTAAGTGAGGATTTTCCAAGTTGAGTTTTTCTGCCTCTGCTTCCCAGACAGCCGGAGACCCGTTCCCTTTTATAAGTAGACAAATCTCCGATAGAGTATCTCCTTTTTTTACTGTGTAAACTAAGGTCTCTGCACTTAATGTTGTAGATACCAAAATAAGAACTGTGGTAAAGATTACTGTCGCTTTTTTCATGAAAATCTCCTAGAAATTTTTAAGAAAGAATGAAACAAACTATAACCTTTTCAATAATAACACAGGTACACATCATTGTCAATGATGTGTACCTTAAATTCAAGGGTTCAAATACTATTAATTTATTTCAATCAAACTTCATATTTTTAGCATTGGTGATGTTTTATTAACTTTCAATATTATGACATTACACCACATATTTACAAAAACAAAGGTGTCTGACCCTTATTTCTTATTTCTCGGTGTTTGACTTGTGATTAAAATCATTCGACTGATGTTGTTTCAGAATTTTTAAGTATCTTAAAACCCAAGTAATCCCTCCTGTCTTTTCCATCAAAAGCTCCTGCAATGTACTCCTCAAACACCGGCCAGTTATTGTGGTAAACGTAAGTTACATGTCGTTGATTGAGGAATTTGTTAGCGAATTCCAAAAAGGCCAATTCGGCCAGTAAGTAGTGAACTGCCACAGTGACAGATCGATCCATGTCCTCAATGTGATGAGAAAAACCCTCTAAAACTTTTTGGGTTGTTTGGTTGCAGACCTTTCTGAACTCATGGTTGTTATTGTAAAGTTCTCGTACCTCGCTATATTTTTCTCTATAATCACTGTTATTTTCCACCTCTGTGTTCCAATCTAAGATGCGGACCTTAGAGCGATTAATATCATTTTCACTCATTACCTTCAGCACTTTATTCTTGATGTTGTTACTATTTCTAACAGCTTTATCAGTCCTTGCGCGATTTTCTGGATATCCTAAGGCGATGTAAGTTGATATGGCGGGAATGTCGGCGATCATTATCAAAACCTCCTTGTGTTCACTAAGGAGACTATTTAGGAGAAATTTTATGTTGACTTCATTAAAATAACTGTTACCAGGACTCATTCCGATTATGGGATAGGTTTTAGTGGACATAAAATTGAGTATATCAGAAATGCACGAACAAATTAACACATTATACTTCCGTATTCACTTTCAAAATTTTTACATTACACCACACATTCTCAAAAACAAAGGTGTCTGACCCTTATTTTTCTTTGCTCCAAGAGTTGGAAGCATTTCACACTATCAATTGGCGTGGTGTAGAGTCAAATATTGCCTCACTCAGCTTATCTGAAGTATCGCTTAACTGAATGATACAGAGCAAATGCGTATATAACTAAGATAACCAATCGAAAACCAAGCAGGAAACCAAAGCTTCCACCTTTAATCTCAAACATATTCATCATTTCGACCCATTCATAGGTAAGCCAGCCAATCATTATTACCACAAAGTAGCCCACTGAAATTAGAGCAACTTTCTTAGAATCCTTTTGTTCGAATTTTTTCTTTACAAATTTTGCTACATACCAAACAGTCAGAGTAATAGAAAGATAAGTAAGAAGAATTACAATCATTGTCGGACTGATTGGAAGATCAACATTATCCAATGCTCCAGTCAAGACAATACGTTGCATCGCTTCAGCTAGCAGAAGAGGTGCTGCAGCACCTGCTGTTGCGAAGAAAATCGCAGCAATGAGCCATTCGTTCTTATTCAGTTTGTTTGTCTCTTTGAGTTTCTCCATACACTTAATTCAGCTTACTGCTTAAAGCGTCAAAAAAATCCTTTGTTTCCTTACTGTCATCCATTTCAATAAAAAAAAGAGACTGAGTTTTATGATTTCTATTCATAAAGCCCTTATACGAACGTTTAGCAAAGATATAAAGTCCCCAGTACAGAACAGACACTCCCATTAACGAGTATGTCAGAGGATTAGGCAGATCCAAGAAGCTGGTTATTGCTGCAATAATAATCACAAAGAAAGCAATTGAATTGTATGGAGAGTAAGCAATCTTGTAATCAACCAAGCTCGGATCAATGTCGGTGTATGGAATTCTGAGAGTTGAACCTCCTTTGATACTCTTAAATGTGAGAATCATTTCCTCATCACTAAGCTCAAAAGTCTTTTTTGAGTTCCATTCCAACAAACGTTTTCTTTCAATTTTCATAGCTATTTAATATTAATTATACCATCAACCTCCTTCTGCATACTTTCCCCATGGAAATAAGGGTCAGACACCTTTGTTTTTATAAATATGTGGTGTATTTTTGCGTAAATGGGTTTATCTGTGAGGGATAAAGTAAATGGGGTCAGGTCACACCAACTCATGATGTTATGATTAGTAAATGAAAGTAATCTTTAACTTATTATTGAGGGGTGTTGTAGGTATATTTGTACTATTTTTAATTATTGTTTTTATGACCGGACCTCCTGTATTTTTAGTTGATAATGCAGAATTTGATGCTTGGTGGGTTTTAGGTTCTGGAATATTTGTGTGTTACTCACTGTTCTTATATGGATATTATTCCAGTGATGAAACAGATGATATTTTTAGAGATAAATTAAAAAGATCATCCCTCAAATCTTTTTTGCAGTTCTTTACGGGGTTAGTTTTTTTATAGTCCTTCTTTGGATATTGTTTAAAGTTAACCCGGACTATTGGAATTCACCATAAAAATAAATTTTATTCCTTGGTCTTTTGATAATGATACAATTCTAAACATGGGTATATTTGTTATTGCAGTTGTAATTGTTATTTTAGGAATTTTACTTATCATCGTAGCGCCTTATATTAAAAAGCTAGAAAAGGGAGGAAGTGGTGTAAAAGTGGGTGAATTATTGCCATTTCAGCTAAAAAAATATTTCTTTTCTCGCTCAGAAGGTGAATTTATGAGAATTTTAGAAGAACAACTTGATCACGCTAGGTTCACAATTTTTCCAAAGGTTAGATTAAGTGACTTTGTGGAGATAACTGCAAAAGGCAATGGAAAGTGGGGGAGTTGGAATAAGATTAAATCTAAGCATATTGATTTTCTAATTTATGACAAGCAAAAGAACTCGATCGCTGTCGCGATCGAACTTGATGGCAATTCTCACAATGGTGACCGTATGAAAAAAAGTGATGACTTTAAAGACAGACTTTACCCAGCTATCGGTTTGGAACTGGTAAGGGTAAAAGTAGGTACTGATTTTTCAAGTGAAATAGCGGGTATATTAAAGAAGCTCTAAATTGAGGATTATTTCATTACTTTCTAAGCTCTGGGAGATGTTTGGGGTGGTGTAAAATAGAGTGAGTTGGGAAGGTTGAAATTTGAGAAATTATTAGACCGTGCTTTTTTAAATACAAAGGTGTCTGGCTCAGGTTTCTCTCAAAGTGTTAAACCAAAACAAAAAATACCCATGATAAATAAAGGTATTTTAATTTGCTCCGCTTTGTGGACGAGGTTCGAACCTGTGTAATATAAAAAGAAACCGCCTATAGAAGTAAACGACTTCTATAGGCGGGATGCAGACCATTAATGATAGTGTTCTATCTAAAGCGCGACACATTTCTTTTTGAGCTTTTTGGCTAGTTGAACCAAGTAACCCTTCGGATACGTTTGATCGTTTGGATAGCCACCCTGCACGATACGAAGTCTAAAGGGCATTTCCTTTTTAATGAATGCTCGATTGACTTGCTGGATAGCACTCCACCAACTGCAAACTTCTCCTGCTGGAACAATGGCTTTCCGTCCATAGGAGTACATTTTGCTTATGGTGCGCTCTACGTTGGGTGGATAGTCGAGAGTAGGAAGCATCTCCCACTCCTTAGTACTGATGTTCTCATATAACGGCATTTTACATTTCCTCTTGTGTACGATCGAATAAGGTACTGGAAAGTATAAAAACATAGTTTATCAACTATATCAATATTTTGCCCGCTTTGTGGAGGATGTTCGAAGT
>CAYGKU010000013.1:0-10118 GCA_964350745.1 uncultured Candidatus Saccharibacteria bacterium
TACCCTGAAATACAAATCCCCTACGCTTACAAAGCGACACTATCTTGTCCATGTCTTTTTTCATATCTCCCTCTTTTACCATAAAACTCAAACTTAGTCACTCTAGTCTTCTTTGATATTTCCATTGCCTGGTTTGAAACCGGAACTCCTTGGTAGTTCATTGACCATTCGAGAACCGATCGTTTCAATGGTCTCTCCGGTAAAACTATCGACTGCTTTGAATTCTTGTCTATTTATAACAGTAACAACCTTATTGACCTGAGTGATACTAGGCAATAATTCGACTTGCATATTTATCTCCTTACTTTCTCCATTTTCTATATTTCCAATATTCCAGAACAACCTTTTGGCAACAGGATTATACTCCATTGTTCCATCACCATCCGTCACCCCCAGCCACTTAATGTGTTGCGGTAACGAAGTTTGTACTTCCGCGTTATTTAGATCATTGACCCCCGCTCCGGCTCTTAGAGTCACGGTATAAGACGTATTTTCACCAACCACCGGCGGGATCGGACCGTAGTCATCAAAAGGTCCCATGTTGTATTTGAGTTCTGACTCCAGTGACAATACTGAGGAATATTTCACTCTCACGATAGCGGTTCCTACCAACTCTTCACTGGCTCTGGCTTCATTAACCCTTCTAGCGAAGATCTTGGCGGAGACATCAAAGGTTCCGGCCGACTGGGTAGTATCAGGAGATAAGGAAAAACTGAAAGAACGGTTATCTCCAGGAAAAACTTGCTCCAGATCCGGCCGGCCGGCAATTTCCCAATTTATATTTTTGGTATTAGGATCATAAAACCCATTGGCCACTTCAAAATAATTTTCACGGATAGTATTACCTTTTGGTATCACTTCAGCTCTCATGTCATATAAGGTTTCGTCCAGTGTGTTTCTGGCGACAACAGTCACCGAAGTATCTTGCCCGGAGCTTAGAACCACATCTGATCCGGTTTGATTGTTCACGATCACATCAACTCCAATAAACGGATGTTCGATCAAGTAGCTGTGTTTAGCCTGAGACAAGATCGACCCCATGCCGGATTGACTGCCGGAGCCTTGATTTCCCGCACTGAACTGGATCTCAGACAATTCCCCGGCCACTCCTGATACCAGACCAGTCAGTACGATCTCATAGGTCTCTTCCGGTGACAACTCGTCTATCAACCACTGATCTTGACCACGAACCGGTGAGGGTTCTGAACTAATGAAAGAAAAAGTACTTGGATAGTTAGCTTCTACCACTACATTCTTCAGCGGTGTTTGTGAGTTTGATGAAGCTATCAGACGTATCTCAATATCCTGACCGGAGGATATCTTATCAACCGAATCCACTCTCAACACCAGCGGGGATGAGTTGATCTTTATCACTGAAGGTTCCGCGTCTTTAAAGAAAGTACCGTTCGAACCTCTAACTCGATATTCTACAGTAGCTTCGATCACCTTTTCTTCATTCTCTTCCCCAAAAAGAACCATACTCACAGGGATATTGACCGCTTCTCCCGGACTAATATCGGCGATCGGTGTACGTTCTTCGTAAAGGTCGCGAGGATCAAGGTCGGTGGACTTGGTTCCTTCCGGATATTTTAATATCAAAGTAACAGACTCGATCGGTACGGAATTTTGGTTAGTAATACTCAACTGCAAAGGCAGAACCTCTCCGGCCGCTACCGCAAATGGGGTCTTCATGGTGACATTTATATTCTTGGTGGAGATTTCGTTGGCTCCAAAAAATAAATATATACTGGAAGCAATGGCGGCGATCACAAAAAAACCTAAGCTGAACAGAAGTATGATCGCTCGATAAGGATGTTTTTTGGGCTCACTGAAATCCCTCGGCACGTTAGTGACGGGTGGACTTCCTCCTCCTGACATATTTGGTGTCTGAATTCCGGATTGTGGTGGTTGGACCTGAGTGTTTGCAGATGCCTGAGGACCGGCAGTTACTTGGTCGGAAATGGTCGGAGTTTGTTCTGCTGGTTTTGCCACCTCCTTATTCCAACCACGTGAGACCTCTACCGGATTATCAGACAGATCGTGCCTTCCGACTCCGAGAGGTTTATTCTGCCTGTCATACAGGCGTTTACGTAACTCTTCAATATTTTCCTGGTCTTTTATTCCGGACATATTATCTTGTAGTATACCAACTAAACCCCCATTGCTAAAGATGACTACTATGAATAGCCCGCTCTACAATGACCGATAGTTCTTTGGTTCCAATATCTTTTTGGTGGTTATATATCTCAGAGATACGGCTTTCATACAATAATTTTGGTACCTCCTTATTGTCGACATATCCCAACTTAAAGAGAATTTGTGACTGCACGAACAATTCCAAGAACTCACGATCTCGGTCGTTTTTTATCAGTTCATCCAAAGCCTCAATGCAAAAATCGAACAGTTCGGGCATTGGTTCCTCGCCATGAATAAAGCGTCGGAGCATCCGATACAACATCAACACGCTACCACGCACTTCACGACTGATAGCTAAAGAATAATCGTTTTGGCTGACCTCAACACTCCCTACCCGCCAACCTCGCTTTCCTTTAATAAGAGACACTCGCACCCGAGAAAATTCTTGCAAGGCATAGCGTTGTTTGGAACGCTCTTCGCGCACACTGCGAGCCGTCGCGTAGATCATACCGGCTGTTTTGGTGAACAGGCGAAAAGACCTGTCTGAAGTATTGCGTTCAAAAGCTCCGCAGACCAAAGCCTCGGTTGTATACGTTTGGTATGACATTTTAAAGTTTGGTCAAGTGAACCACGAAAGTATGTTCACCCGCCTTGATCTCCTCTCCTTCGGTTTTGGCAAACTCGATCGTATCAGCACCAACTGTCTTTTTGATCTCTGTCTCAAATTGCGTGATCAGAGCCTCCCCTTCTTTTGCAGTATTGATGGTGAGGGAGATGGCGTCTTGAGGCGAAAGGCCTTCGGCCTTTCGCCTCGCCTGCACCCCGCGAATGAACTCTCGCACCACACCTTCCGCTTTTAACTCCGGCGTGATTTCAGTATCCAACTCCACATTTTGACCGGTTAGAACAAACTCTCCATCCTCGGTCTTTATCTGGTAGTGGCATTTTACCGACTTCACGTTGAGTTCTTCTTTGATGATAGACACGAATTCATCCGGCACCACGACCTCTTCGCTGATCCGCACTTCTGAAAGTGGCTGTCTGACCTTTACACCAGCCTTGGTTCTAAGCTCCAAAGCTTCGGAGATAACCATTCTCACTTCCCGCATGGTCTCAAGTAATGCCAAATCGACATTTCCTCCTTCAGGCCACTTGGCCAAATGCACGCTTTCCGCCTCACCATCCTTTCGCACCGCTTGCCATAGATACTCGGCATAATAAGGCATAGTTGGTGCCATTACCTTGGCCAATTCCCTTAAAACAAAACGCAGAGTACCAAGCGCCAAACGCTTATCGACCTCATCTTCTCCCTTCAGTCGGTCGCGTGAACGTCGCAAGTACCACACTGACAGATCGTCGATGAAGTCACTCAGTGGACGCGTGGCTTTATCAAGCTCATAGGCTTTGTATCCGGCGGTGGTTTCAGCGATAAGTTGGTTGAGGCGCGCCATGATCCATTTATCCAAAACATTATCAGAATCATGGCGCGCCTCCTCCTCACCACTCGCGAACATCTCATACATGGCCAACACATTATGCAAGCGTCCCAAATTCTTGCGCTGCAGTTCTTGCACTTCCTTTTCAGAGAAATTCAGATCCTCTCCGTACACCACCGGTGAAGACAGCAGATAGTAGCGCATGGAGTCCGCCCCCACTCTCGCCACCAACTCCATCGGATCAGGATAATTCTGAAGAGACTTACTCATCTTTTTTCCGTCTTCCGCCAAGACCAAGCCGTTGACGACCACATTCTCATACGGCGATCGCCCAAAGAGCGCCACTCCCAAGACCAACATGGAGTAGAACCACCCGCGAGTCTGATCCAAACCTTCAGCGATAAAGTTGGCTGGAAAATGCTCGGTCTCAAAATTGTCCTTGGCGGCAAACGGATAGTGGTGCTGGCCATAAGGCATCGAGCCACTTTCAAACCAACAGTCAAACACATCCGGCACTCGTACCAACTCTTCCCCCTCCTCATAAAGTTTCACTTCATCAATATACGGTCGATGATAATCGAGCTCGTAGTCATCATTGTGAGGCAGTGGCACGAAGTCTACCGCGCGAAGTTCGGTGTTGTTCATACCGTAAGCATTATTTTTCAAACGTTCGGAAACGGTATCTACATCATCGCCATTGATGGCGGCCTGCAACATCTGCAAGGTACCGTTGTGTGAGACAAAGAGAATATTTTTGCCTTCATGCTTGGATTCAACTTCATAGATCAATTCACCCACTCGTCTTTTGACGTCAGTCCAGTTCTCACCTCCTTTTGGTCGCTTGGTCAGCCGGCTTTCATAGGTTGCAAAAAAAGCATGATACTCATCAATGGTCTTACCCTCAAACTCACCGATCCCGACCTCCAAGAGGCGCTCGTCCGCGATCAAACTTTCAGTGGAAAGTCCGAGGTCAGTCGCCACCTTCTCGGCAGTCTCCTTGGTCCTCTGCAGTGGTGAATAGTAGATCAGATCGATCTTTTCCGACCTTAGCTGCTCCGCCAGATCAGCCACCTGCTCCAACCCTTTCTCAGTGATGCCGTTTTCCACCCGAAGAGCAGCTGTCACGATATTTTTGGTATTTGAAACTGACTCGGCATGACGAGTGATGAAGTATTTGTTTCCGCTCTTTGGTACGTAAGTTTTCAGCTCATCCAGTGAACCAAACACTTTGTATTCTCCGGTCTTTTCATTCTTCCAGATCGGAAGCGGCGCACCCCAGTAGCGTTGACGTGACACCGCCCAGTCGCGGGCGCCCTCCAGCCACTTACCAAAACGATTGGTTCCCACGTGCTCCGGCACCCACTTCACTTTATTGTTCGCCTCCACCAGATCATCCTTAATGTCAGTCACTTTCACAAACCAAGAAGTGGTCGCGTAGTTTAGAAGCGGAGTCTCATCGCGCCAACAGTGCGGATAACTGTGAGTGATATTTTCTTTTTTGAAGATCTTACCCTCATTCTGCAAATGACGGAGGACCTTGATATCAGCGTCCAAGTGAGTCGTACCGGAAGCATCGTCATCCTTTGGCTTTACCAGCTCACCGGCAAAATCAGTGACGAAGTCCATGAACCGCCCTTCATAATTGACGTGGTGCGCGATTGGAATATTATTATCTTGCGCTACGCGCAAGTCGTCGTCACCATAGGCCGGTGCCAAGTGTACCGCTCCGGTCCCCTCTTCACCTATCTCCACAAAATCACCGTGATAGATCTTCCAGGCGTTTTCGCTATTCTCAAGATCCTGATCGTCAAAATACGAAAATGGTGGTTGGTAACTTCGACCGATCAGATCAGCTCCTTTCATTTCTTCCACCACCTCATAAGCAATGTCACCCAACTGAGTTAGTCGCTCTTTTGCCAACACAAAATATTCTTCCCCGTTCTCGTCCGTCACTTTCACCTTCACATAATCAATCTCCCTATGCACCGCCACCGCCATATTCCCCGGCAAGGTCCAAGGGGTGGTGGTCCAGATCAGAATACTGGTATCGGTCGGATTTCCCGCTTCGTCAAGCAAAGGCATCTTGACCGTCACCGCGATATCCTTCACATCCTTGTAGCCTTGATTGACCTCAAAGTTCGATAAGGTCGTCCCACAACGCGGACAAAGATGCATTCCCTTGAACCCTTCATACACTAGACCTTTTTCGTGAAGCGACTTAAAGACCCACCACACACTTTCAGTGTAGCTACTGTCCATAGTCTTATAGTCATTGTCCATATCGACAAAGCGACCAAGACGCGGAATGATCCGACGCCAATCATCAGCATATTCCATCACCGCCTCTCGGGCCTCTTCGTTAAATTTTTTGATACCAAAATCTTCGATATCTTTTTTGTTGGCCAGACCAAGTTTCTTCTCGATCAGGTTCTCAAGCGGCAACCCATGACAATCCCAGCCCCACTGCCGACGCACGCGATAACCGTTCATTGTCCGAAAACGCGGAATCGCGTCCTTTATAGTACCGGCCAAAATATGCCCGTAGTGCGGCAGTCCGGTCGCAAACGGCGGTCCATCATAAAAAATATAATCCCCTTTCGGATCTTCACCTGCCGGTCGCTCCAAACTTTTATTAAAAATTTCCTCTCTCTCCCAAAAGGCTTGCATCTCCTCCTCACGCAACGCCACTTCAGACTTCTCCACCTCCTTTACCACCGCCACTTCTTCCTGCTCGTTATTTTTATTGGTTGTTTTTGTCATAAAAAATTTAGTTATGTATATCAGACATATTAATAAACATGTATATCAGACATGTATTGACATACTACCATGAGTGGTGATTTTGGCTAGGATTTACTTTACTTTTTACTGAATTATGTTATAGTATAAGAAACTTACCTACATTCAATGGAGATATAAGCATGAGAGAATATATAGGTACTCTGTTCTTTATTAATATTGTTAAGAAAGTATTTGTTAGCTTCTGTGATTTTTTAACGAATTTTTTCACAAAACCAACCTGGAGAAGTACAGCAACATTTCTTTGTTTTTTTGCAATGTTTAGCTTTGCATGTATGCAGTTATTTTTCCCTGAAATTGTCACAAAAGGGAGTATTAACTATAAAATTGGTCTTTTTGTGACTAGTGTTGCACTCATTATGACATCCATATTTAACATATTAAATGTAAATATGGATATACAAACACAAGGCAACATAAATAAGAAGAATAAAAAGCAGGTTTTTATTTCTGTATTAATATTAGCCCTAGGCTTCGCAATACTTTTTGCATTAATATTCAAATAGCTTTATAGCCCATCGAAATTATCGGTGGGTTGTTTTTATTTTAACCACCACTTTACAACACCAACTTTTTAACCTAATCTAGTTATCTTAGAGCATCCTACACAGGAGGTAAAATGCTTAAGTTCTTTATTTTTTGTCTTATCTTGCTTATCGCTTGGTATTTTGAACTACTACTTTTAATCATCACGATAGCGGTCGTGATGATGGTATTTGGGTCATATGACAATGTGAAGCCTGTCGGAGACTATGAACGGCTATACAAAAATATGCCTGATGGTTGGCAAAACATAATGGAGATGATCAACCTCGGAAACCGTTCGGGTTATACGATCAAAGAGAACCATGATTCTATCTCAAAGTTTTATCAAACACTCATTATTATGGCGAATAGATACAAACTCCTTGAAGTAAAGGTCAATGAAGATATGGTTGAAGCTTATGAAAGAAAGCATGATATCAGACCGGCGCTTGTCATTACTAACAGAGGACCAGTTTTTATCGAACCAAAAGCCAGAGCTCTTTTCTATTATACTGACATAATCAACAATCATCCCGAGAGGCTGGATGAAATATTGGAAACAGTCTTGGTAAAAAAGATGCCCAAAGGGTACCATCGACATTATGGACTAAAAAAGAAACTTTTGACTTAGAAGAATACGACACTGACTTAGTAAAAATAAGTTGGTGTCGTTTTTTTATGACCAACTCACAACCGTTGACAAATATCCGGTTTACCCATACATTTTTAAACGGATAAGTAGTATCAACTTCGACAACCAAACGAGGTTTGCAAATGAACCAAGATTATAACTGTTTTATAAACAGTGTTATTAAAATAATTCGCGCCAATCGAACCAGCAAAAGTTCCAAAGCCGGCAGACAGGTACAATTCGTTTTTAAAAATTTTAAAGAAGACGGATACACTGAAGAAAAATTTGCGAAGTTATTAAATTCTGCCATTAAAGAAGAGATACTGATACTAATAGGTTCCTATAATTGTAGTCGTGTTGTAATTCACAAAGTACTTCCCGTGGTCTTAAAACTTGGAAACCTGAATTCTTTCAGGTGGGCAACAAAAACAGGATCAAAGGCTATATTTCGTCCTATTATATATGTCGTGGATGATGGTTTACCGGATGAAATTACAAAAAGGAAAAAATATTACAAAACTACCGGCAGAAAGTTTTACCATGTAGAACCTATAAAAAATAATCATTGGATTTTACTGAACACACAAAAACCAAAGACCAAGAAGTATTGATCTTATTATTAAATTTTTCCAACTCCACCCCACTTACCACAGTGGGGTGTTTTATGATAAATGTTTGTAACAAAATAACTACCATGGTAAGTAACAAAAAATGTGTGGAATAATATAAGGTATATATTCACCGCCCCATAAAAAAAGAAAGCACCCGATCATTAAAATCGGGTGTTAAAAATGAAATATTCAATTTTTTAGATTTATTTCCTACCACTCATAATGACTTGATCAAATGTCACCTCGACACTATCCCCAGAATCCTTATACTCAAGAACGTCTTTTAAGCCATCGGTAACCTGTTCGCGAATGTATGCCACAAGAGAGGCGACACGCTCCTTTGCTCGAGTCCGTAATTCTTCTTCGTCATTATCGTCCAGTGCATCTTTTTCCGCCAACATCTGCATACGGTCTTTTGAAACCAATTCATCAAATCTGTCTTTTGGATCAAAAGTATATCGCATACGGTATTCATCTTTAATATTCTGAAACTTAGCACCCTTGTATAATCGCCAAAGTTCGTCATAACTGTGAAAATACCGATTTTTCGCCATAGATTCAAAACCAGAAAGCTCATCTTTTTTTCTTACGATTCTCTGAAAGATTTCTTGTGTTTCGTTAGTAGGGGAAAATCCCCAAACAATGAATTTACCGCTAGACTTTAATACACGAGACATCTCAGCAAAAACTTTTGGTTGTTCATTTTTTGATAGCTCATGAACCCCCATTTTAATTATCACTGTATCAAATTTTTCTGAAGGTAATTTCGTCTGTCTAACATCACCTACAATTATACGGTTTGCTGGTAATTGTAATTCAGAGGAAATCCTAGCTACTTGAACAGGACTTTCTTCCACCAGATAGATCTCGGGTTTATTTTTTAAATCATTTGTTGCTTTAATGATCTGCCTTGAGACATCAGCATAACCTGCACAACCCTCAAGAATCACATCCCCTTCTTTCGGGTCAACAGCTTTTAACAACGCCTGATAATGTGCAACGGTGATTCTATGGATATGTTTAAAATTAACAACTCTAACGTCGTGACTTTGAGTGTTCATCAAAATCTCCTTATAGGTTTATTATTCAATGTACAAATTGAACTAACAAATTAATATCATTAAAAATAAGTTGTGTCAATACTACATCCGCTCCGGAGCTTTGATACCCAAGACCCACAGACCGTTCTTGAGGGTGGTCTTGACGGCTTCCGCGAGAGCGATCTTGTACGGGGCGTACTCGTCGCTACTATCAGCGATCTTTTCTTTGGCATAGAAGGAGTTGAATTCTCCGGCCAGTTCGGTGAGGTAGCCGACGGCTTTGTGAGGCGCTCGCGAAGCGAGCGCCTCCTTTACCACTTCCGGCCATTGGTAAAGATACTTTTCTACCACATACGGTTCGCTCGGTGCTTTTTTGATATCGGCTTTAAGTCCGACAGCTTCAGCCTTTTCTAAAACACTCCCGATACGCGCGTGGGTGTACTGTAAGTACGGACCGGAGTCCCCTTCAAAGGAAAGGGCTTTTTCTTTATCAAATACAATATTTGAGCCGGGCCCCTGACGCAGTATCTGATACTTCAAAGCTGCCACCGCCACCTCCTCGGTCAATTCTTCCACTCTCTCAGTTCTGGTATTTTCCGCTTTGGCTCTGGCCTCTTCTTTCATTTCCGTTATAAGTGACTCACCGGTAAGCACATTACCTTTTCGTGAAGACATCTTACCGGTCGTGAGAGTCAAAAAACCGGTCGGTACGTGCTCCAGGTCTTTTTCTTTACTTTCCACAAAAAGCTCCTTGATGGCGGCAAACAACACCTTGAAGTATTCGCTTTGTTCATTACCGGTAACAATGATCGACTTGGTCCAATCAGGATAGGTTTTTTGTTTGGTAATGAAGTTCCCTACGTCTTTAGCTTCATAGGTCGGCAGTCCTTTTGAGTTCAGGAACACTCTGGTATGAAGACCTACCTTTTCCCCTTCGTAC
>CAYGKU010000013.1:10128-15701 GCA_964350745.1 uncultured Candidatus Saccharibacteria bacterium
CCATCACTTTCTTTGAAAACTTGGCCGATATTATCTTTCACGATCTTGGTACCCAAAGGCCCGGTTTCGCTTTCAAAAAATTCCAGATCAAATTTCGTATCCAAAATATCGCACAGCTCACGCAGTCGTCTAAGAGACGTCGCGATGCCAGCTTGTCTTATCTTATTCAATTCTTCGTCACTCTCTTTATATAAAGCTTGGTTAATACTTTCAATCTCAGTCTTTTCATCACCACCCGCCTCATAAGCTTGGTTTCCCAGCATGTAAGCCTTACCAAGATCCTCTATTTTATCAGGATCACCACCGGTCTTTTTTATTCCCCATACCCCCTTAGCGACAGTAGGGCCAATGTCGGATGGATAGTTAACGCGCTTCACATCGGCACCGGAAAATTCAAACAATCGTGAAAGTGATTCACCGATAATGTTGCCGACCAAGTTACCAATGTGCAAAGGTTTAAAAAGATTGGGACTGGTGTACTCCAGCATGACTAACTCTGAATGTTCAACATCATTCCTTCCCCACTCTTCAGGCGAATTATTCACGCGGGCGATCTCGGCGGTGAAAAAATCACGACTGAGATAAAAATTTAAAAAGCCGGGACCGGCGATCTCGATGCGATCGACGTATTCGATCTCTCCGGCAAGCGTCGCGCGAAGTTGCTCCGCAACTTCGCGTGGCGCTTTACCCACTCGCTTGGCCAACACCATCGCCACATTACAAGCATAATCACCATGCAAGAGATCAGCCGGATGCTCCACCACAAAATCCACCGAGTCCAAACCCAGCTCTTCTAAAGCCTCACTAACAGCTACTTCAATTACTCCTTTCATAGTTGTAGGTACAATAACCAATTATTCCACAATTGTCACTAATTCCTCCGGTGCTTTAGTGGTATCGATCACGAAGGTCAGTCTGCCCAAGACCTGCCCGCGCGCGTTCTCTACGCTACAGCGCCACTTACCGGACTGTATACTTCTAACGTTGGTATAACCTCTATACCCTCTTTTATTCTCACCGGTAATGCGATAATCAGTCACAAAATGTTCTTGCCACTTGCCGTTCTGGTCCTTATACTCCCAACGATGCACAATGTTGGTAGTTAACTTCGTCGGAGCATAGACCCGAGCAAAACAATAAGCTCCCTGTCCAGAAACGGGATGAAAATCCGACGAGACAAAAGGCAGGATCTCGTACCAATGATCTTCTTCTTGCACAATTTTATAACCACCAACACCGGTACGCTCCACCGACTGGTAAATACCGAGTTCGGTCAAAGATAGCGGGATCGGCGGAATAACGTTCAAGAAATAAAAAGCATTAAATAAGACATAGGTACAACCGATCACAAAAACCAAACTCCGTTTCTGGATGGCCATAAAATTGGGTATTATTTTCTCCAATGTTCTGATCACCAAAATTATGACCAACACCGCCAAAAGACCACTACCAATAAAGATCAAGTCTCCAATCCTACCCATCACCACCGGCACCACCAAAATAAAGTATGAGAACAATCCAATAAAGTACACCGACACGTTATACAACAATCTGTCGGACTGTTTCCCCACCATCTCATTGATAACAATGACCGCCACAATAAGCAACATAAAAGGCCAACTAACGAACAAGTCTCCACTGCGACCATAGAAGATGAGCATTCCCGAAAGCAGACCTCCAAATGAATACTGCATTACCATCGGAGTGTAGTAAAGTAATCTTTGCGACCACTTGTAGCCAACTTTATCGGCCACCCCCACATAAAATAAAAGTAAGGAACTAGTAGCCAAGATCACGTAGAAAAGCAATATAGCATTATCGAACTTGTCGTCGATACGGTTTAGGAGTAAGTAGTCGGTAACAAACCCCAACAAAAAGATCACTGTGAGCCAGTGTCTTCTGGCTCGCAGATACCACTTGGAATGAAAAAAAGAAATCTTCTCGCTCTGCATTACTTACATTGTATGGTAATTAGGAAAAATTAACAAAAGAATACCCGCCTATAATATAAATATAGGTGGCGGATGAAAATCTACTGAAGGAGATTATTTTATAATCATGAGTACTACTGATATTAAATATATGATATTAGAAAATTTATGTACACAAAAATAACCTCTTCGACTTTTTATGATCGAAGAGGGCCTGCTGTCCAAAGAATCTTATTTAAAAGATCAGACTCACCCACAGACAAAGCAAGTCTTTCGCGTACAGTCAGGAACCTGACTGTACCTATAGCTTAGCACGTTACTTTATATAAATAAAAATCCCTCACAGCCAAAAGTGCACTGTGAGGGGGTGTTCTTATCGATCATACAAAATTATGTGTACTCTTTAATAAAGAGCACACTACCAATGACCGGAATTTCCGATCAACTCAAGCTTACCATTATCGGAAAATAAAAACAAACAAAAATGGCCGACACAAACTTCGTGCCGGCCAGTACTGCGTAGCGAGTAGTTATTTCATTCACCCCACCGATAGAGAAGGATGAACTTTTTTAGAATACAACGTTTTCTTACAATATTCAAGAGCAGAAGTATTTTGTGGTTTTGGGTAAGGAGTAATTCTAGTAAAAAGAAGCCCCACTTTTTAAGGTGGAGCCAAAGGGCCTTATTAAACTCACGTACTATTATACTTTCAATTATACACAGACCACTAAAAAGACAACCTCAACACCTCATCAAACAAAACGCTCCGGTACCGGAAAGGCTTCACATAGCTCCTCCACTTCCTTTTGCAATTCTTGTTTCTTAACGGTGTCGTTTCGTGACTTCATGGTTTCGATCATTATTTCCGCCAGACGGGTCGCTTCTTTTTCTTTCATGCCTCTCGTGGTCATAGCTGGAGTACCAAACCGAATTCCGGAAGGGTCCAAAGCTTTTCTGGTTTCGTCCGCGATCATGTTCTTGTTGAGAGTGATACCCACTTCATCTAGAGCGGTCTCCGCTTCTTGGCCGGTAATATCGTGTGAGCCGTATACGTCCGCCAACAGTAGATGGTTGTCGGTACCACCACCAAGCAGACGTATTCCCTCTTGCTTAAAAACAGCCTCCATTGCTTTGGCATTTTTTAGAATTTGAGCTGAGTATTCCTTAAAAACCGGTGTCAAAGCTTCACCAAAAGCCACGGCCTTGGCGGCTATGATATGCATATGAGGACCTCCTTGCATCCCTGGAAAGACAGCGCGATTGATCTTCTTGGCGATCTCTTCATCTTCTCGCACCAAGATCATTCCTCCTCGTGGCCCCCTCAAAGTCTTGTGGGTGGTAGTGGTAATGACATCAAAGCCAGCGTCAAACGGATTCTTGGCTACTCCACCAGCGATCAAACCGGCAATGTGTGCCATATCCGCCACCGTGTAGGCCCCGACTTCCTTGGCGATTTCCACAAACTTAGCATAATCAAGCTCACGACTATAAGCAGAAAAGCCGGCCAGTATGATCTTTGGTTTTTCTCGAAGCGCCACCGCTCTTAATTCATCATAATCAATCTCGCCGGTATCAACATTCTTCATTTTGTAGCGGACAAAGTTGAATACTTTGTTGATGGCGGTGGTCGGGTGACCATGGGTAAGGTGTCCGCCGTGACTAAGGTCCATCCCTAAGACCGTATCGCCCGGCTCCATCAGCGCAAAGTACATGGCCACGTTGGCATTGGCTCCGCCTAAGGGCTGCACGTTGGCGAACTTAGCCTTGAAAAGTTTTTTGGCTCGTTCGATGGCGATCGTTTCCATTTGATCAGTGAATTCTTGTCCGCCGTAATAACGTCTTCCGGGGTAACCTTCAGAGTATTTGTTGGTGAAGACGGAGCCGTTCGCTTCGCGAACGGCTCTACTCACGTAGTTCTCGCTCGGGATCAGCTCCACTCCTTTCCTTTCCCTTTCCTCTTCACCGATCAAGGTGGCGTATAGTTCTGGATCTTGGTCTTTGATAAATTGATATTCGTTCATAGGTAAAAATACTTAAAATTTAATAGTAAATGAGAAAATGAGCGAAAGCGATTATTTCGAATTTAGTTCCGAATTCGCCCCTTTCCTAGGGCGAATTCCTGGAACAAGTGACTTTAAATAATAACTAAAGGAAAATAACATATGTGTTCCGCCAAGAAAGTCTCAACTGGAACAAGTTCAATATGTCTCACTTATCTTACGAAGCATCAAAAACTTTAGATCATAGTAGCTAAAATTATTCTGCTATTTTAACATAGTTATAAATTTGTTTTACTTGACTACTGGAGGTGCATAATGCCCCGCGCCGAAGGCGCGGGGCATTATGCACCTCCCCATCAAAACCAACCTACTGTTCGTCTTGGCCTTGAGGCTCTTCATCTACGTCCTTAAGCTCGTCACTTTCTTTCTTGCCGAGCGGTCGTCTCGCCACCACCACAAACATTCCTGCAATTACGATCACCGCCACCAAAATACCTACCCACGGCACCCACTCATGTTTCTCGGTCAAGCGACTCTCCTCTTCATCACAAGCGTCACCAATACCATCACCGTCGGTATCCAACCTGGATGAATTTGGTGTATCAGGACAATTATCAACGCTATTGATCACCCCATCACGATCCCAATCATCACAGATATCACCCCGACCGTTTTCATCAATATCTTCTTGGTCAGGATTGGCTTGCATCACACAGTTGTCTTTCAGATCTTCGATCCCATCATTATCTCTATCCAGTGGCTTATAAACAGAATTTTCCAAAAGTGGCACCACCGGCAATAACAGTACTCCTTCGTCATCACTCAAATTCCCCGACTCCACTTTTGGCAACTTCACAGTACGATCAGGGTTTTGGTAGACCGTATACGCCGTACTTGGTTGTGCCAAGAAGCGCAGTCCCCGCTCCACACTTTTTTCGACATCGGTCTGTATAAGACTTAGCTCATTGATCTGCAATGGCTGCACGTAAGTAAATTTGACCACCCACCGATCTGCCGAAGTGGGAATAAAACTAACCCGTCCACTGTTCATAGGGGTCTTCGCCAGAACGATCTGTTCTCCTCCGGCCTCATCAAAACTCCTGACCTCAATAGAGGTCGGCAAAGAAACATTTTGTTCCAAAGCCACGGTCAAACCCGACACCATGACCGACTCTTCGGTCTCCAGCACTATTTCCGCCTCACCGGAATAGTCTTCAGGCAAACTGTAGTACACCCCGGTCTTTGGATCCTCGTCTATCAAATATTCGACCGGATTTTCTCCACCCGCCGTAGTCACCGAAGTAGTGGCCGGCCGAACCGTATACCGCTCCAGATAATAAGAAGGTAAATACTTTCCCGTCTCAGCCTCAACCACCATGAATTCCGGCCGCTCCAACCGCTGCTGACCCAACGGCAACTCAACCACCGTCGGCACCACCACCGGCACCGGTTCAACCTGCATCAAGTTGCGGTACCCCGCCTCTGTTTGATCCACCGTAAAGGCAAATGTGTTTACCGGACCGATCAACACCAGCATCAAGGCTACTGCTAAAAGACGATTGGTATAAATAGACATATTAATTATTGTTTATATTTTCTGGTTCAGCTTTGGTCACCGGTGGCACTGAGTTGTTTCTCTTA
>CAYGKU010000013.1:15711-21599 GCA_964350745.1 uncultured Candidatus Saccharibacteria bacterium
AGCGGTAGAGATCAGCAATGCTCCGATGACCAAGAAGGTAATGATCTTGCCAGTAATTTCCATATTCCACACCTCCACCAAGAGCAGTCTCGCCACCACCAAACCTAGCAAGATGGACCCGCCAAGCGCCACTGCTTTGCTACCACTTCTAGTTCCTCTTATGTAGGTATAAATACCGATGATCGTGTACACAATAAGTGAGAACATCGTACCCCGCTCATACTCAGACGAATAATGACCACCCGTTCCGGCATGCAAGACCAGCCAAATCAAAACCAACACATAGACTGCTCCAAGCGCAAGAAATACGGAAGCTGCTTTTTTGTTATGTTCGTTTTTGTTGATCAAGAAGCTGACACCCACCCCAAACAAAGCTAGGGTCAATACCACCAGATCGCTATGAAGCAAACCTACTGACCAAGTATACGAATCCATACTATCAAAAGACAGCAAGATCGGACCCAAGAAAAGCCAACTCAAACTGACAGCAATTCTGGTACCAGCAAAAAGCTTTGAGGCCAAGATGACCAAAGCAGCTATTTCCAAAATGAACGCGATGGTCAAGGCCGGGCCACTGAGCTCCACTGCGGTGGCCGCCGCCAACAACACAATACTGGTACCACCATAAATATAGAAAGGAGCCAGACTCTGAAGTGACCGATAGACCATAAAACCACCTACACTAAAGACCAGCATCCACAACACCAAGACCAGACTCTGCCATTCATCAGCCACTCCCGCCAAGATCCATAAGATCACATAGACCCCGGTACCTACCGCGGTAAACAAGTGAGACTTGTGCTCCTTGCCGGCTTTATTGGCTATCAAACCAACAAGGTTGGCCACAAAGAAGATAGCCGTGAACAAGAAACCAAACCATATACCAGCCTCATTCATCGCATCGAGGTAAGGCAGGTGATACAAGAACACGATACCCAAGGCGGCAAAAACGAGAATACTCCAACCTCGCAAGTACACTACCCACAAAGTTCCAAGAGTCGTCACCAATAGATACCAAGACAACCCAACCACATCAGGATCTGGAGCGTCGGTAAAGAGTGGCGCCACTCCGGCCAGAATAAGCCCGGAAAGCGCGAGGTTCTTGCGGCTGTAGCGGACACTTACGTAAGACACCAGCGCCACCGACAAGAACATAATGGCAAGCGCTACTGCCGGCGTGAACATGTCATAAAGTTCACGCGCCACGTACAAGGTAAGGATGACCGTGGCCGATCCCAAGACCATAAATATCCCTCCTTGGTGCGGTCTCTTCTCGATCCGCCACATACCAAGACCCATGATCGACGCGCCAAAAACAAGACCGAGAGTGATCCGTCCCATTTCTCCTATCCAATTATTGGCAAAAGCGTAACTCACGAACCACCCAAAAGCGATCAGGAGCAAGAAAGCTCCCAGCTTCACCATGAAGTCTTGCTTGAGCCAAGCAAAGAAGTTGCTGACAACAGTTTCAGGTTGTACCCCTTTATTCTCTGTCTCGACCACGTGTGGAGTGAAATTGACCGGCTGGCCTTCTGCTTGATCCAGACCGGAAGCTGACATAGCTTGTGGAGACACCAAAGGACGGGGTTCATTGCCGGAGTAACTATGATCAGACACCGGGGAGTACCCTGCCGTACCCTGATCCGACCGTACTGTTCCTTTGATCTTCTCCTCCAGCTCACCCACTCTCTTACTAAGTGTGAACACCCACACCAGCAAACCTATTACGATCAAAAATTCCATAGTTAAATTATTATAAATAAGTAATTTTCTATGTTCAGTATAGCATGGAGTATTTAAGAAGATCGGCCCCAAGCCTTTGGCTTGGGGCCGATCTTACCTTCAGTCAACCACTACTATTTTTCATCCCCTTCGATCTTATGATCCACTCCCCCTACCACCGCCAACTGTGCTTTGATCGGTGGATGAGATTCGTAGTTATTTAGCGTGACGTGTTCTGGTTTGAAATTATCAATGGAAGTCACCTCATCACTGATGGTAACTGTCGGGAACGGCATTGGCTCGCGGGACATTTGTTCTTTGGCTTGCTCGATATGATTGTCATAAATATGCACGTCACCAAAAGTATGGATGAACTCCCCGGGCTCATAGCCTGTGATCTTGGCTAAGATCACAGTCAAAAGAGAGTAGCTGGCGATATTGAAAGGCACCCCAAGAAAGATATCAGCCGAACGCTGGTAAAGCTGCAGACACAACTTGCCGTTTTTGATATTGACCTGATACATATTGTGGCAGATCGGGAACTGACTCGCTTCATTTGGCTTAGCCATGCTGTATAGGTATGCCGGATTCCAGCTATTCACTAGAGTATTATGAGCGTGCGGATCTTTCTTGATCTCATCCACCACCCACTGCAACTGATCTACCCCGCCACCATCCTTGGTCGGCCACTTCCGCCACATCTCGCCGTAAATGCGTGGCAACTCGCCATGCTTTTTAGCATACTCCTCATCAGTCGCGATCTTTTCAACAAACTCCTCCTTGGTCATTTCCGGCCAACCTTCTTTTTCACGTTTGTTATTATAAATTCGAAACGGATAATCATCCCAAATGTGCACTTTGTTATCGACTAAATCTTTAATATTAGTCTGCCCCGACATAAACCAATACAATTCATGCAACACCCCTTTCCAATACACTTTCTTAGTGGTCAAAAGTGGCAGGCCTTGACTCAAATCAAAACGCATTTGTCGACCAAACAAACTGTGGGTTACATCACCGGTCAAAGCATCTTCCTGCCGATCACCTTTTTCCAGCAGCTCTTGCATTAAGTCTAAATATTGATATTCGGGATGTTTATTTGTCATGATCTTAGTTACTTTATTTTGGTTAAAAATAATTATTTCTTCGGTTCGGCAAAATGGTTTGAGTTCTCACTATCATAGCGACCGACTTCCTCATAAGACTTGCTGGTCGGTGAAGAAAGTTTGGCGAACAATAGCTGAGCAATATGCATCCCCGGACGCAAGATGATCGGAATATTACTAGCGTTCACCAACTCAAAAGTTGGGTAGAACCTATGTCCTGGGTTAAAAAGCATGGCGGTGTTATGTACCACGAGCCCGATCCGCGCCAAACTGCTCTTGCCGGAAAGCAAGATCAGATGTTCATTATCTACTCCGATAAATTCTCGCTGCTTGCCGAGCACATTCTCCCCCGGATGAAGTACGAACTCATCGTTGTCAGCTATTTTAAATTTTCTGGTGGAAGGATATTTCTTTCTCGCCGAATCAGAGGCCTGCACCAAGTGCCGGTCCACCACCTCAAAATCATTGCCCAGAGTAACGTCATAGCTAGCCAGCTGGAGCTGCTCTTCAGTAAAAGGCTCGATAGTGAGTGCCCCACTCTTCACCCCTTTCATGATATCAACGTCAGACAAGAACATAACTATTCAATGTTAAAGGTCTTATCAGTACCGTAATAATCCGGCCAATTTTCATTATAAAAAGCAAACATCCGCGCCAAGCGTTCTTGCGGAAGCTCCTCTACCCCAAGCTCCGCCATCAGCGCCTCGAGATTATCACGCACCTGTCCGAGACTTGATTCGTCTTCGGTCACAGTCTCAAACTCCGCCAAATAGCCATAACCGGCGTTATGGTCGATACAGACCGCCACATCTTTGTATTGGTACTCTTCTCGATCGCGCGACCACTTAGCCTCGTAGTCAAAACCAGCCGCCAGTACCAACTCATCCAACTCTTCAAGACTGACCTTGACCGGCTCTTCAAATTCCATCCGCGAAACAGTGTTACTGCTGGTACCACCATCAAGCGCCGCTTTCATCACCAAAAGCACTTCGTCGTTCTTTTGGCGGGTACGAACAGAAAAATCGCTACCCTTCTCGGCAATTTTCTGAAAACGATCGTGTTGCTCGCCGGCAAACAAATGCTCAACCTTCTCATACAATTGATGCAGATCACCACCTTTAAAGTAGTGGTTAAGCTGACTATTATGCGCCGTCTTTTTAAGACCCGGATCAAGCGCCCGCATCTTCTCTACTAATTCATCCGCTTTGGCCTTTTCGCCAAGCAGGCTTTTAATTTCAATTTCAAAGTGTGCCATAGTGAGACCATTATATCAGAAGCTGTTTAAAATCTCACACCAAAGATACTAAACCCGGTTCCGGGCAGTCAAATTCCAAAATTCGGCCATAAAATTGCAAAAATTTCTCACCATATCCTGATATGATTTAAAATTTTATCAATTTTCTGACTCGAATTTTGAAATTTTTGATGCTCCGGGAGATTTTAAACAGCTTCTCAGACTAAGCCCACAGCAAATAAGGACAGCAAAAAGAATCTATGCCATAATCAATGCACCATGAAAAAACCATCAGTCCCGGTCGTAATAGTCGCCGGCATGAGTAAAGAGAATCGTGTCATCGGCAAGGAAAATGGTCTACTCTGGCATGTGCCGGAGGATCTAAAACGCTTTAAGTCTCTGACTATGGGACATCCAGTAATAATGGGTCGCAAGACCTTTGAGTCAATCATAGAAATCCTAGGCAAACCCTTCCCCGGTCGCACCAACATCGTTATCACCAGAAATCCCGACTATCACTTTGAAGGCGCCATTACCACCACTTCTTTAGAAGAAGCTTTTGCGGAGGCCGAAAAAGAAAACCCGACCGAAATACACCTTGGAGGTGGCGAAGAGATCTACCGCCAAGCCCTCCCCTACGTCAACCGCCTCCATCTCACCTTTTTTGATGATGAACCGGAAGGAGACGCTCATTTCCCCGACTTCACTCATGATTTTATCGAGACAAAAAAATACCCTTCGCGAGAACACGAAGGGTTGAAATATCAATGGGTTGATTTTGAGCGGGAGTAAAACTTTCTCTAGTTTACTATTTCAAATCCTCACCGGTATCAAGCGAAAATCCGATTTTTTCACTAGTGGGATGAGGTCTGGATACCATACCAACCACATTAACAACATCCCCCACACTTAGACCATGATTAGGTCCAGAAGAAAAACCAACTTTTGTACTACCTTTTTCAGCAGTTATCCATGTCAATCCTGTTGAATCCAGAGTTATAATTTGAGTAACTGTCATTCCCGAGTGTGAACCACCTATGGAAATCTTCTTTGGACCCTCATTAAAATCTTTTAAATTTTTTTGGTATGACTCAACTCCCAGTCCACAACCAGTCACAAATAGTAAAAATACTATAATTAACTTCTTCATCAAAGTACTCCTTTTGAATCGTTATTCAAAATATTTCACCCTTGAATATACAACATAATTTTGATTTATGCAAGTTTCAAAAATCTAAAAGGCTTAAGTAAATACCTACAAAAATCTCTTA
Organism: uncultured Candidatus Saccharibacteria bacterium; assembly: GCA_964350745.1. Taxonomy (GTDB): domain Bacteria; phylum Patescibacteriota; class Minisyncoccia; order Phycocordibacterales; family UBA918; genus OLB19. The sequence continues at coordinate 21,045 of CAYGKU010000013.1, forward strand.
TACAACACTCGAAACAGATCCTCTTCGTAAGGTACAAGTAATTTATCTCTGGTATCTCTGTCGGTAAATTTTAATCTTGGCACATTGCGGGCGATAACTATTGGCATACACTCATCCACCTCGCCCGACACCATTATCGCTCCCGCCGCCAAAGCATCGACTACATTGGAACGCTCATAGACAATACTTCGTCCAAAGAGATCCATTCGTCCGGCATGGTCCTCCAGTGGTTCAATACCCCACCAACCGAGCGCCACCCCGAGAGCTCCATAACGAAACGGTGTTGAGTAACTATCCGTAATGATCACTCCGAGAGAATCAAGCGAGTGTTCTTGGCACAGGTAAGCGTGTAGTTCCTTAGCAAAGTTAAATATATTTTCCGGTAAAAGAATATAGTGGCCACTACCGTTACTTTCATCAATTCCAGCCGTACCCAAGAAAGCATGGTGAGTGGCTGTAAGGGGTGTACTAAAATACTCTCTTTCGATTATTATGTCCGCTTCTTGTTTGATAAGTTCTTATTTACTCGCTTATGACACAGGAATAGTACGCCCT
>CAYGKU010000014.1:0-13909 GCA_964350745.1 uncultured Candidatus Saccharibacteria bacterium
GACGAGAATACGACCGGAAGCAGACGTGGAATATTACTTTCTTTAATGAGTTTTGCCATCTTTCTGGCGCCACTGGCAATGGTCTACATCGTAGGCGAGAACGACAATCTTTCCAACGTTTATTTTGTATCAGCTTTTATCAGCCTTCTACTTATGGCCTTTATTATTAGCAGATTTAGAAATTTTCAAGATCCGGTCTACAGCACCGTTAAGATCAGCAATGTGGTTAGCTGTGCTTTAAAAAATTCTGATATAAAACTGGTGTTCTTTGCCCATTTTTTACTACAACTGTTCTATGCCTGGGCAGTGATCTATATTCCACTTTATTTATCCACTGTCGTCGGCTTTGATTGGACCACCATCGGCCAGATCATTGCCGTTGGTCTATTTGCTTTTGTCCTGCTGCAATATCCAGCAGGACGGCTGGCAGACTGCAAATATGGTGAAAAAGAAATGATGGCAATTGGTTTTGTGTTCTTAGCCTTAGCTTCCGCCAGTATTTCCTTTGTGGGAGCCATTGGGGTTGTTGGTTGGATGATATTAGTATTCACCAGTAGGATCGGCGCCAGTTTGGTCGAGATCACCACTGAAAGTTATTTTTTCAAACAAGTAAAACAAAGTGATTCCAAACTCATCAGCCTCTTTCGTCTGATGCGTCCGACCGCTCTACTCTTAGGCTCTGTTCTTGGTAGCATTACTCTCATGTTTCTGCCATTCAACCTTATATTCGTCGCCCTAGGCTTGATAATGGTTACCGGTATCATTGCTACTATGAGACTGAATGATACTAAGTAACAGAGAGACCGACAGCTTCGCTGTCGGTCTCTGGTTTTCACACCCTTAGAACTTTCATTCGAGTGCGAAAGTTCAACTTTTAGAGAAAATACACCACGTCCTTCCTCTCCACCACCACCTCCCACTTCATTCTTTTGGCGTGACCGTATAAAGACTGGTTGGGATTAAAACAGATCGGATTATCCACTGATTCCAAGAGTGGAATATCGCTGTCCGTGTCCCCTACCGCGATCGACCCTTCTCTCGTTAATTGATCATTGTGATCGAACACTCTTTTTACAATATTAGCCTTATTGCCAATAAGATGCCGATCAGCCACTTCTCCGGTAAATCTATCCTGTGGACCGATCTCATAAATGGTGCCGTAAACCTTATCGAAGCCATATTGTGGACAAAAAACATCAAGAATAGTCTTGGGTGAATGTGATATAGCCACCAAATAATAATCTTCTTGTTTTAGTTTTTTTATGAGGTCACGAGTGTATCTGTAGGTTCTAAGACTATTGATAGCCACCACCTGACGACCAACATCGGCATAATCGCCATAGTGCACACCTCTGATGTATTTAATATGAGCGTCAACAACCGCTTCAATATATGTCTTGTAAGAACCCACACGATTCTTCCAGTCTTTATACAGCAACAAGAACTCGTCATCTGCCTCCTCCGGAAAAACCCCGTTCTTTATCAGTGCGTTTACCAGCTCGATCAGCAAACTGGAGCGAAACACCGTCCCGTCAATATCAAAAAAAGCCACTCTTTGCATGGTGGCTATTGTAGCATGTAATACAGCAAGGTGTCTTACCTTGGATCATAACGAACACTAACTCACCTGAATAAACACCGGCTGTAAATTCTTCCAAGTTGCTTTGGATAAAAATTCCTCGTAGTATTTTCCCTCTTCTTTTCTGCCGATACTTTGTAATAAAATAGAATTGTCAGCATGAACCTCTTTAACGTAACCCAAATGACCAATGTCATGGTCTTCATAATACTCCATGACAGAGCCGGTCTTTGGCTCGATGCCGATATGTATTCCGGAACGCCCTTTTAGCAATATCTGCCAAGTTCCAGAGAGACGCGGTCTTTGATTGCTCCAATTTATCTTTCTACCGGTCTTGTGTATACAGTAAGAAATAAATTCAGGAGCCTGCAAAGGAAGACGCAATTCAGAAGCAAAAAAGTCATCATTTAGAACCTTACGTAATTTTACAGTCTCAGGATGATCATGATCATAAAAGACGCTATCAAGAAAAGTCGGATGAATATGAGTGTGGTTAGTTGTAATATCATCTTTTAAGATCCAGCCGATCTCACCACCGATCTTCACGCCCGCAAACCGACCCTCATAACGCATAACCTCAACCTTATCTCCGTAATTTAAGGTCAAAAAAGCATTGTCAAAAGCCCAGACCGGCCTCACAAAACAACGAGTTTGACCGACACATACGTAAGCTGTTTCAGAGATGAGACTGATATCAAGATCAATGCTTACATCAGCCTTGTCCGGTATCGCCGACTGGAGCAACTTTGGCTTTTCTGACTCTCCTGACTCTTGACCATTATCAACTTTTGCTACCTCTGTCTTTTCTATGGTTTTGATCTTTGTTTCTGCTCCAGAATGAGTTTCTTCCATCAGAGCTTGATCTGGATCGACTCTGGCCTCACTATTCTCCGGCGGACCCACCACTTCGACTCTACCTTTATTTTGGTTTCTAAAAACACCAAAAGTAAAGAAATTCCACAAATCTTTAAATACTGCCAGTAGGATCTTCATACCAGTTTCTTATTTATTCACCATAACATACAGGCTTTAAGCTTGGCGGATTATTTTGTAGACAGTTACAGACAAAGCTCCAAGAGATATCAGATATAAAGCCAGAACAGTGACCGTACCGACGACCGGAACAAAGGTTAGAGCGAACACCACCGCCATTCCCAACACAACATAAAACACGTTCACGTTCGGTTCCTGATCTTTTCCGGAATTAAGTTTGGAAATGTATGAACCGGCAATTATACCGCTCATGGCCATGGAAGCCAACACCAAGACCGCACCCACCCCCAACACCATCAGCCCCAAAACACTACCCAGCGTGCTGAGCACCAAAATGATAGACACAAAAGGCAACATGAACAAGACGGCAAATCCCAGTAAAGCGCTTTTCATTGGATGAATATGCGAATATTTGACCGCTCTGGTCAATAAACCTCGCAAGAACAGGTACATTACCAAGGCTGTAAATACCAACACCAAGAAAACTATCAAAGCATTCTTTATCAAAGCAGACTCATTTGGCACCACCGGATCATTTCGTACAATATCACCATCCACCTGTGCATCCTGCGCCCTCACCAACTCTTGATAACTTGTGTATTTCACATCTCCGGCGATATTGGCTCTACCCCCCAACGTCAACTCACCGGTGTTTATTTCAAGTTCACCCTTGACCTCTCCATCTATCCGCAACCTCTCACTATTTCCCAAGATGTTTCCCTCAACCATTCCGCTAATGTTTGCTTCCGCTCCAAAGAACATGACATCACCGGCGATCTTAGCATCAGGCAGAATCTTCAAAGTTTTCCCCACTACTACCAGATCGCCCTTTATTTCTCCGGAGACCTCAATGTCACCCGCCAAAAGACGAACATCATCCTCCACTACACCACCAATATCAACACTACCGGCAGCCGAAAATATATCTGCCTTCACCTGCCCATCAACTGACATATTGGAGCTTAGGGTCAATAGATCACCCAAAACCACACCGGAGACCACTACCGAATCGCCAAAGCCATAAAAATCATCAAATACTTCCTGATCCTGATCGACTGACACCAATTCACCGGTTCGTACCGTAGTGGCACCAAAAGCTATGAGTGGTATCAAAAAAAATGTCAGTGAATATACTAAAAGATTTTTCATGAATTTTGTTTAATTAAAATAAGATTAAGTGATTGCTATTTTGATCCATATCCTAAATATCAACCCCTTTGACAACATAAAGTCGACAAGGAATGTTATAGTTTATGTAATATAGTATTCACACTATAACATATAATAGTGTTTTTTAAAGAGTTATGTTTCCTTTCGCGTTCACTATCATTCCACAGATTGCCGTTATAGGCATTCTGGGCATTGCCCTGATCCTATTTCTAAGAAACAGGATCCGGTACGACATGGTGGCACTTTTGGTGATGTTGGCCATCATCACGACCGGTGTTATGAGCTATAGCGAGGTTTTTGCCAATTTTGGCCATCCGGTAGTGATCATTGTGGCCGCTATGTATATTATGAGCGAGGCCTTTGTCCGCTCCGGTATTGTTGACGCCATTGTTCATAGACTTAGTTTTCTCTATACTCAGCCCATTATCGGGTTGGCTTTTTTGGTTATTTTGGTTACGTTTTTGTCGGCTTTTGTGAACAACGCCGGAGCTTTGGCCATGGTCATACCGATCGCCATCCACCTGGCTCGTAGGAGCAACACCCCAATATCACTCTTCTTGCTACCCTTGGCTTTTGCCTCTCACCTTGGTGGCTTTACCACCCTGATCGGTTCACCTCGCAATATTTTGATATCGGACTTCAGAGAGGATGTCACCGGCAGTCCTTTTGCCATGTTTGATTTTATGTACGTTGGCGGAGCTATTGCCCTGCTTAGCGTAGTATTTCTTGTTACCATCGCTTGGCGTCTGATGCCACTAAAAAAAGTGAGCGATACCGAGGTCGTAACTCCAAAAGACTACACCACTGAAGTAACAATTGACGAAAAGGCCGGTGTTTTAAATATGACGATCAGCAAATTTGAAGAATTGTGTGATGATCATATAAAGATCATCAGCATCCATCGTGAAGAAAAACAGATAGAACCAATATCCAGCCTGGAGATCATGGAGGGAGATAATGTTATTATCAAAGGAAAAGTTGATCATCTGACCGAATACACCAAAAGATTTAATTTAGACCTGAGCGGTTTGCGGGCCAAAGAAATGTTTGTGACCAACGAGGATGATTACACCACCATTGAAGCCATTGTCCCACCCTACACCAAGATAATCGGTAGTTCTTGGAACGACATTCCTCTCCAAAAGCGTTTTGGCACTAATTTTATTGGACTGTATCGCCGAAACGGTGATATCGCAACCAGACTGGGCGACACCACCCTATGGCCAAACGACATCCTGCTACTACGCGGAAGATCAACCTCTATCAAGGAGACAGTATCTACTCTCAAACTCCTGCCCATAGCCAACCCTGAACTCGCCTTTGGTCAAAATAATTCGATCCTACTAACCCTCACCATTATCATCGGTGCTATTTCGATAGCTTCACTGAATATCTTACCAATAGCTGTTATATTTTTGGTGGCCAGTATTCTTTTTGTACTTTTAAATCTGGTCACTCTAAGACAAGCCTACGAAAGTCTAGACCTTACAGTACTGATCTTGATCGCCAGCATGATCACTCTCGGGGATGCCTTGATCAGAAGTGGCGCCGCCCAGACTATAGCCGAGTTCCTCCTTGGTCTCAATGGCTTTATCGGGCCGGTCTTAATGCTAACTATAATATTGATCATATCAGTGTTACTTTCTGATTTTATGAACGCCATGGCATCCGCCGTGGTCATGGCACCGATCGCCATCTTGGTAGCACAGAGCATGGGTGTGTCGGTCGATCCATTTTTGATCGCCGTGGCGGTCGGATCTTCCTGCGCCTTCCTTACCCCGATCGGACACGAATCCAACACCATGGTCATGCGTCAAGGCGGATACACTTTTCTTGATTATTTCCGCGTCGGATTACCGCTTGAACTCTTGGTCATACTAGCTTCTATTCCGCTGATCGTGCATTTTTGGGCGTTTTAGCCTTGTGATAAACAAAAAAATAACCAAAGATGGCCCGGCCCTCGCATGCGAGGGCCGGGCCATCTTTGGTCATTTTTTAAATTCAAACAGATCAAATGATCTTCTGCACATACCAATACACAAAAACTATCACCAAAACAGATATCAACAATAAACCACCGGAAATTAGTAAGAACTTTTTCATTTTATTGTGGAGCCTTATATTCGATCGGCGCCTGCAAGATAGTGATGAATATAAGCGCCAATACGATCAAAAAAATGACCGAAACAAACAGGATCAAACGCGGGCGGGATATCTCCTTCTTGCCGGTGTGCCAGTTGCGAACGTAGAGAAACTTAAATACAAAACGCCAGAAACTCATATTTACTTATTTATATCTTCATTTAAATTTTTGTATAATTTGCCGGTAAAGGCCAAAATAACCACTCCAATGATAAATATCGCCCACGGGTGTCCGGTCAGAAGATCATAACGATGCAAGATGTATTCAAAACCGAGCACGGTAAAAATAGCTCCTGAGGCCACCAATACCGAGAACATGATCGGATAGCGCTTGAAGACGGTCTCGCGGAATGGTGAGATGTAGGTATTCACTCCTTTGACAGTCTTCTCCACTCCATCCTCCACCAAGTCAGCCGCGTCCATGGTGATATTGGCCACTTCTTTTGATACGACAGTCACATCTTTTTTGATATTTTTGATCGGCATAAATTATGCATTATTATAACATCTGACCGGAGTAAAATTACAAGAAGGCACCTGTACTAACTAAAATCAAGCAAATTAAAGAAAATAACGGAGGGTAGAACTTAAAGAGGAGCAACCAAGCGACGGGAAAGGTCTACCCTCGGTTATTTTCTACGTAAATTAATTAGCATAGGCGCCTCGTTCCGTTACTGGCTTTTTCAAGGCATTTTTTCTAGCGTCACAGTCTTAGTTACTTCTTCACCTTTATGTAGTAATTTCACTTCTATAGTCTCTCCCACCTGCTTGGTGCGCAAAATAGTCGCCAGATCACGCTCACCAAGCTCTTCACCATCAATCGCTAAGATAATATCATTCTCCACAATCCCCGCTTTATCGGCTGGTGAGCCCGGCATTACCGCCAACTCATCACGACTTTCCCCTCTTATCACTAACGCTCCGTTATCTACCGTGAGATTATTTATTTCCTTCAGACGCGGAGTGACCATGGTATAGCGCACACCCAAGAAAGGACGGACGATCTCGCCGTGCAACTTCACTGACTCCACCACCTCCCTGACCACATGTGCCGGCAAAGCAAAGCCGATATTATCGGCGCCACGCGAAGTCGCCACATTCACTCCCACCACTTCGCCACTGACATTGAGTAATGGACCACCTGAGTTACCCGGATTGATGGCCGCATCGGTCTGGATCACTTGGTCCAACACCTCACTTCGTCCAAAATTATCAGTAGCGGTGATCGACCGCGCCAATCCCGACACTACTCCGACCGAGACCGAATTTCTAAACTCAGCCAAAGCATTGCCGATAGCCACCACCGTCTGCCCCAGCTGTAGCTCGGTGGAATCTCCAAAAGACAGGTGACTCACTCCCTCTTCCGGCAAAGACACCATTTTCAAGACCGCGATATCAAACTGCGGATCGCTGGCCAGCACCTCCACCTCATAGGACTCGCCATCGTTCATTAGAATGGAATATTTGGCCTCACTGTCACTGACCACATGATGATTGGTCACAATATGACCATCCTCACTCACGATAAAGCCGGAACCACCACCTACTTCTCTTTCTTCCGTTCCGATCTCACGCTGCCTTGGTATGGAAAAACCGCCAAAAAATCCCCACGGATCATACCTTTCATAATACTGCTCGTAGATCGGTACGTCTTTTGATACCACCACCGACACCACCGCCGGATTGACCTGACTTATCATTTCCACTACCGGCTCAACACCGCCGGACAGCGTTTCAACCTCCGAAGATCGATCTTCCAAAGAGACCTCAGACTGACCGACCAAGAAGGTCACGATCTCAGACCGAAACAATATGACACCGATCACCAAAATCAGGATCGTGACCGCGCTTGATAAGACAACCACCAAAAATGTACGCCTGGCACTCATATTTAAAATGTATTTATATTAGTTTATTAACCTGCAACTCAAATCTGCTCTAGATTTGGCCAAAGATAGTGCCTGAACATTCGTGGATTTGAGTTGCGGGTTAATAATTAAACTTTTATAAAAATTCACTCATTTCTAAATACGCGACTATTTCATTGTTCTTTCACTTTTCATTATATAACTCCTTACCCCATTCCCACATCTCTGGGTGATCATTATGCTTCATCCAGTACCACCACTCCGCGCCCCAGAGATATTGCCGATCAAACCGCGTATCTTCAGCATATTTTATAATATCTTTTATTTTTTCCAAATCCATTCGAGTAAGTTGCGTTTCTATCGGCACTTCCGTGACCGGAGCAATGAGCCACGGCTCGGTCGAAAGTTCGATCAACCAAGCCGGTCGTCTCCCAAAGGCCAGCGCCATTAAATTCTCCTTCACTCGATAACCCCAGGCCGGCACTAAAGTCCTAAATTGTCCCAATTCAGGATTCCAAAAATGCACATAGACACTGGTACCAAAAATATCTCCTCGTTTGTAAGCGCCGTACCACTGACCCAAGTTTCCGCTGTCAGTCACGATTATTTGCCTTGATGGATCAAGTTTTCGCACCAGTTCGATCTCCCTATCCAAAAGATCTTTATCAAGCTTACCACAATGCTCAAAAGCAAAAACTTCCAAAAAAGGCTCATTTTCTACCTGCCAATACTTTACCGCCGAACTGTCTTTGTACCTTTCTACCACTTTTTCCATATACAAAAGTTGTTGCTTATTTCTTTCTCCAATCCTCATATCATCAGTCCAGCTAGGATTGTGACACTCCGGCCACCGAGGCAAACGTCGGCCAACCGCCAAAATCACTTCCGCTCCCACTTCTTCCGCTCGCCTGATCTGGTAATCAAGCTCAGTGAAATTATATTCACCCAGCTCCGGTTCCACCATCGGCCAATGAGCCGCCAAACGCAAGTACCGCACTCCAAGCTCATCTAGAATAGCGTCGTAAGTCTCTCGCCAGTCCAAACCGAGCTCATCGGCGTACATGGTATTGAACGACATGCCATAAGTTATCTTCTCCGGCTTCTCCTTTTGCATCAACAAAACAACAGCAACCAAGGAGACCACTAGGAGGACCAGAGTTATTTTTAAAATTTTTCGCCACATGTTTTTGATCTAAATAAACAAAATAAAGTAACCCACAGTAATGATTGCGACATACAACACCCTTCTCCTAACCTCCTTCTTGCTCACCTCATGTCCGGTAATACTTTTGGGCAACATGGAACCAAATATGATCGTAATGATCAAAATAAAAACAAATTTCAAACCATCCAAGGCCTGCACTACCGACACATCTCCCAAGTCGGTGGCCTTAAGGATCAAGAAAGCGGCCACTCCTGCCAAGACCTTGGTCAAAATGACCAAGTAGCCGGTTTTGGGCGAAGTTTCTTTGGTCTGCGAGGCGATCTTTTCATAATAGATCGGCACCAAAAGTAAGGATAGAGCGAATAAAACAAAGGCTATCCGAGACCAGAAGAAACCGTCATCGAAGTTGGTCTCCAAGAATAATCCCTTCATGGTGATGAAATGCAGGCCAAAAAAGACCCCACTATGCACTACACTGAGAACAGTGTCACGCCTAGGCAAGGTCTGCGCCACCAATAAGGTTCCGAGCGCCAAAACAAGAATTCCCCAAATGAAATTAGCAGATAAAGATATATCCAAAAAAAGATAACTCATTCCAAAGGTAGATAAGGCAGACACTGTACCAATAACCGGGATCACGTTATCGGCCTCAGCTTTTTTCAAAGCAGTATACATTGACACCAAAGCCATAAAGAAGGTGTAGGCCGCCAAAAAACACATCCCCAACACTTGAATGGATGGCTTTTGCACATTCTCCAGAGTTGGTACTCCCAAGTCAGGTAAAAAAGGAAAGTATCCGAAAGCGTAGATCAAAACCCAAAAACCAGTCAAAAGACAAGAATAAAAAGCGTACACAAATGGTTTTGGTAAAGCTTTTTCATCAGTCACCAAAAACTTATCCAAAAATACAACTATGGCATTTATAAGCTGTCCAACGGTCGCTAAAGTAACCCAAAGAAACATAAGCTTATTTTATCAGAGCATTACTCTCACAAATTTCTTTATACACGTAAGCGGAAGGGCGAATGGTTCGCTTGAGCGTGTTGTAGTCGATCTCAACCAGACCAAACCGCATACCAAATCCATCGTCCCACTCGTAATTATCGAGTAACGACCAGTAAAAATGACCACGCACATCAGCTCCGTCGTCGATTGCCTCCCAAGTAGCTTTTACTTGCTTCTCTATATAGTCAGCCCTATCCTTATCATGCTGGTCAGCCAGACCGGCTTCCATAATAATTATTGGTTTTTGAAATCGTTTCAGATAAATTAAAGCGCCATAAATATCCCAGGGAGTGACTTTCCAACCGATATCTGTCATATCATATGAATAACTTCCTCCAAAGTGAGTGCTGCGGTAATAGTTTAAACCAATAACATCAATTTTCTTGTTTACCCCCCATAAAAACCACCCTGATTGTGCATACTGTGCTATCGATGCCATAAGTCTGTATATCGGATTCTTATTTGCAGAAAAATACCTCACATGTTTAGCAACACTCACCTCTGTATTTGGTGCTATTGATTTAATTGCATCGTACGCATGAATATGAGCCCGTACGAGATTATTTTTAACCTTCAAAAAATTAAAGAAATTCATGAATCTCAAAGTTCTTCGATTTGTTTTATGACCATAGTCTTTACCGATTTTAATACCAAAAATTCTTACCGCCTTAAAAGGTGGACGAGAACCGTATAGGTAAGCATGTGTCGCATAAACATCAGGTTCGTTAATTGGAGTAAAATGATCACACAGATCTCCGAGCTTGGAAACTACATAAGCACAGTATTGTGCAAACACTTCTGGAGCATCCTTTCTTTCAAAACCACCCGATTCTGAAAACCATAAAGGTAAAGTGAAGTGCCAAAGAGTTACAAACGGCTTGATACCTCTGGCTCGAAGGGCTTTTAAAACTTCTCGATAGTGACTAATAGCCACTTCATCAAACCGACCGGCTTCCGGCTCAATTCTCGCCCATTCGATCGAAAAACGGTGAGCGGTATGTCCCAACTTCTTGGCGATATCAAAATCCTCCACATAGCGATGATAATGATCACAAGCCATGCCACACTCCGGCACACGCCCTTCCTTGGCCGCTTTGGCCCAGTCATTATTCTCTATTCCACCCTCGACCTGATACGCAGCGGTCGCCGCTCCCCAATAGAACCCTTCCGGAAAATCGTACTTATTCATGTAGATAAGTATAGCAAAACAGTGCCGAAGTGGCACTGTATAAGGTAATTTCTGTTTATTTGTTTTATATCATCGTGACATCGGAAATATATTGTTTTCTGAAAATTTTAGCTAAATGCTTATTGGTAGATACAATTATCTCAATAAGACTATATGAATAGCAATCCAAAACTTTTATTTGCGATGAACGACTTGAATCTAAATTCCTTATCGCGGAAAAGTAAGTTCTCTCTTGACCGATCCTGACCGCAATTCGTCTAGTAAATATTAGTCTACTACATATCATAGAAAAACTGTCTGTTGAAACATAAACTATATAAGGAACATTATCATCTACCTCTAATATTCTCCACTTATTTTGAAATACCCAAAGTGGATTTGATTTAGGCCAGGCGTACAGATCTCCGCCACCAAAGCTAAAGCCGTTCCCAGGAACCTCTTTTCTAGAGCAAGATTTCCACAAAATTCCCATTTCACACCTCTACCTATTATGGTTACAAAATCAACCTTCACAATACCACAAATGTATCAAAAATCAATCATCTTGCTATTGTATTGATTATACTGTCAATCAAATGTCAAGAACAAAATTCACAATAGTCGTAACAAGTCATACAAACCTTATTCTAGTTTCAGGCTCTCTGGCGGAACACATATGTTATTTTCTGGTCAACTATTCTGGCATTGCTTGTTCCAGGAATCTCACCACCAGGGCATTTCCATTTTTACATTCCCTCTAGTCATTAAAAACTAGGTCGCCCTAGGAAAGGGGCAGATTCGGAACTACGTCATTTTGGGTTTGCTGTAGTTTTAGATTCACTTGGCGACCACATATCTTTTTTGACTCAGGTTATTAATTGGAGTCTCTTGTTCCAGCGATTTTCCTTGGGGAAGGAAAAATCGGGACATAAATTCGTAATAGTCGCTACGCTCGTTTGCTCATTTATCCCTTGAGGGTCGCAAATTTCGTTGTGCTTGCCTAAGGAAAATATACTCGCACTACATGCTCGTTATTTCTTCTTAAAAATCAATCTTTAAATTTCTCAGGTAATATCTCTACTATCGTCCCTTTCTTTCCATCCCCCATGTCCAAACCCAGCAGGTCACAAGCGGTTTTCATATCTGCTTGGTTTTGCGTTTCTATTTCCAGATAGGTAGGTATGTTTTGGAGCGTGTCTAATTCAAAATGAATATCACCCAGCTCGTAGTGGATCCGGTGTTTTTTAAAAAGTTTTTCACCGCTAAAGCCTAGCTTTTCGAGCAATCTTACCGCCTCACCAAAATCACTTGTACTTATATTTATTTCCTCCCGCTCTGACAAGTGAGAATCTATCTCCGGATCCTTATAGGTCATCTCCACTTCACCATCAACTTTCCTGACACGCAAATACTTTTGACTAGAGTCACTACCGCTAAATCCATCAGCAGTAAAAGAGATCGATTCGACATGAGTATCATACTTTAATTCTGCGCCGATCTCTTTTAATTTTCTTTTTATTTCGTCAACATCAATATTTAAAAACTTGAGTTCAATTTCATTCATAACAATAGTAGAACCTATCTGAAGCTAGTAATCAATCTCCACTTCCGCTTGGCCACGAAAATCGAGGTAAGTTTGCCATCTTTTGTAGAGCTCGGTAGTGGCGATAACGTCACGAGCGTTGTAGCGGGCGATGTCGCGGAACTTTTTCTGGCGAAAAAGTTCCGCGACATCATCGCCCCCCATCTCCCCTTTCGGACTCTCGATCCCGTAAGCGCGGCAAAACAGATGCAAACTCGGGCGCCTGTGCATAGCCCCGAAAAAGGTCAGTTCATCTTGCAGATCCACGTGTCGACATGACTTTTGCTGGTAAGGATACCTGCCCTCCATCAGATCTCTGGTTGGCTTCACTCCTTTGGCTACCGATCGATGCATTAAAAAAGGTACGTCGAAGCCTCGTCCGTTATAGGTCACAAAGGTATCATAGTACTTGGCTCCGTCCCAAAACTCATACAACATATCGGCTTCACTGCGTTGTTTGTAGGTGTATTGCCGATCTTCTTCATCTTCCTCATCACCACCTCCGGTGTAATAGACCGCCCCCTTCTCCCGCTCAAGATCATAAAGAGCGATCGCCACCACAAAGCCGGTTAGGGGTGAAAACCCCAGACCCGACTCAATATCGGTCTGCATCAACTGTCTTTCTTCCGGAGTCTTGGCCGAACGATCCGCCCAGCGGGTCAACACTCCTTTAGTGGTCTCATCCAGCAAGCCCCAATCCTCCCCCACTGTCTCTATATCGAATATCAGGGTGGACATAAGCTGATCTAAAATTTGACCGGCACACCGGAATAACATCCGAGCACCCCTTCACGTTCGGCTGATAAATAATATCGATACTCTCCCAGATCGATCGTCCCCCCGCAAGCGTCCGTCCTCACACCGTCATTCGTACCGTAGATCGGAAAACCATCAAGGGCGTACCCGATCTGAGTATCTTTACCAAAGATACCATAAAGTCCATACTCATCATTTCTGATCAGAGAACCATCCAGAGCAATCCCGATCACATCGCTCTGGATACAACTCTTGACCGCTACCGGCCTTATTCTAAGCGGTAACTCAAGGACGGTCTCACGATTTGAAAAAACAGCTCCTCCGGTGGTAGCATCTGCCCCCGCGGATCCGCCAAGATCACGATAGACCACCCTCACTCCTTCAACAACTTCAAACTCCAAACCTTCCGGAGACCAAGCCGGTGATATCTCTTGATAAGACCCACATAAGTCTATTTCTCCCCCCTGAAGATCAAGATCGC
>CAYGKU010000014.1:13924-19095 GCA_964350745.1 uncultured Candidatus Saccharibacteria bacterium
GGTTCGATCTCCACGGAGGCAACACTATCACTGGCACTTAGGTTGGCAATTTTTGTCTTAAGGCTAGATAGGCGATCGGCTCTACTTACTTCTTTTGGCTCATCAGACAAAACCGCCTCATGAACCGCTGATTCGTTGATATTTGAAAGATCTAAAGGCGGGGACTTGGTATCCAGATCCTTGGAACGATCCCTAACCAAAGTGCCGGTTATACCGACCAGCAAAAAGGCCACCATGCTCAAAAACAACAAAAAATCCCTAGTCTTAAATGGCATACCCACTATAATACCAGAGAATTTTGTATTTAGAACCTTCTTCCATCCCCAAACCTGAGACTAACTACCGTTTTGAGTACTTGGTGATTTACGTCCACTAACCTTAATTTCTACGGACTGCTCCACCCTTCTGATGTCTGCCAGTAATTTAGAACGGTCTTTGTTGTGCATGAATAAGTTAAAGATCGATCTTCCACCATTACGAGCAAATATCGAACGGTCACCGATCTTTTTATTCATTTCAATACTATGAAATGATTCTAACTGTTCGATCTTTTTTATACCTTTCATTTCAGTGATCTTTCCTTCACTCATGGCAAACCATTTCATGGCGCAGGCATAACTGGTGCATTTTTTCGGTACGACTGGTTTTTGGGGAATACGAACCAAAATATCATTCATGGAGTGGTTTATGTTGCAGGTAAGTTTATGAAGTACGTGTCTGAAACCACCCATACGCGCCCCGATCTCGATCACTTTCCACTCATCATCGATCTTCATAAGCTCTGTATGCGCGATCGAATTACGCAAACCAAGCGCGTGAATGGCTTTTTCGGTGACTTTTTCTGCCTTTTCCACGGTCCCTTTCTTTAGGACCGGTGGAGTGATCTGGAGATAATTATAGAAGTCGTCATGACCAAGCTTCTTACCGGTCACCACTTTGACCAAAGGACAATGCTCCACTGTACCACGAGCATCTACATACGAATCGATCGAGTACATATCTCCATCCATATACTCCTCCGCGATCAGCTTTGGTTCCTCCAGACGCTTATCGTTCTTGTAGGCTTTTCGTAGCTTACTGAAGGTCTGACGCAAGGTCTTCTCCAGATCCTCCTCGTGATAACAGATAGAAACGAACAGACTGGCAGATAAGTTGGTCGGCTTTACTATCATCGGAAAACCGATCTCCTTATTGATGCGTTCACGTTCTTTTTTGTTATTGGTCTTGATCAGGGTGAATTTAGGAGTAATAGATGGATCATAGGCCTGCATTCTTTTACGCATTTCATATTTATCACTGGCCCAACGCAACGATTCTGTTGTAGGGGTAAAAAGATACGGCACGTTAGGTATAACCTCAGAAAAACGAGCCATACTTTGTTCTTGTCGGCAGGTTATGGCCAGCAATTCATCCTGATAAGGCAACAGAGCGGTGGCGATATCCTCAGATTTAGAAAAATCACAACTAACCGCCAGATCAAGGTCCTTGGTCAGTCTTAGATCATCCTTGTCCTTCACTCGAGAATCCCAAAGTAGCATCACTCGGTATTTTGTACCGGTCTCTTTTTCATATTCCCTTATACCTTCTATCAAACCATGAGGTAGGTTCATTACATACACCAAGATATTTTTCTTGGTGGCGTTTTCGGTACTCTTATCCTTTTCCGTCTCTTTCTTTTCTGCTTTTTTGGTTACTTCCTTAGCCTCATTGCTCGATGATGGCTCATTTTTGAGCTTCGTCACTTCTTCTGATTTATTTTCTTGCATAAATAAAATAACGTTTGTTATAAGCAAATCAAACTTTAATTTTTACCTGGTCTTTATTTTTATATCTGATCGATTTCGTACTAGCATACTACAGATTTCAGAAAATAATCGTAGGAACACACGTTCTTTGAAAGTCAATACTTGACAATATTTTGGGTATGCCATATTTCAAAACTTACTATAAAACTAAAGTTCAAAAGAAACCGTACCGGTACCGACTGCCGCCTCAACCTGAGAATACAGGTCTTGCAAAGTAGTAATGTTCATTTCTTCTCCATTCAGGAAAAAAGAAGGTGTGCCGGACAATCCCAGGTCACGCGCTTCGTTAAAACTTTCCCTAACCTTATCTCTCAACAACGAAGACTGCATATGTCGCTTAAAGGTATCAACGTCAAGATCAAGATCTTCCGCATATTGTTCGAACAAAGCGGTCGGATTTGGGCTCTTGGACCAAGTTGCTTGGTTTTCAAACAACAGGTCGTGATACGCGAAAAAAGCGTCTTGCTGAGCAGCCGCCTCAGAAGCTCTGGCTGCCGGTTCGGCCAGAGGATGGATGGTCATCAGAGGAAAGTGTTTGTACTCAAAGGAAATATCATCCCCAAAATCTTCAAAGATCTTTTGCAGAATTGGTTCATAGGAGGCACAGGCCGGACATTGAAAATCACTATACTCGACTAATTTAACATCGGCATCAGGATTACCTTTTATATGTGAGATATTCGGATCAATGCCTACATTGTTCTTTTCCTCAACACTACCGGAATACCACACAGAACCGCCGATCAAGACTACTACTAAAACTCCTATTATTATCCATGGATTTTTCATATCAAATAATTGTAGCACATAGTTTTTTGTAAACTTAAAAAAATGAACACTTCAATACAAAAAACCAATGAACGCAATCAATAATCTGTTACACTATTAACACATGAACATAAAAACGAAACCACAACCACACCACCCGTGGACCTCAAACACAAAAGAGTTGTCAAAATTACTGGAAACCGACACCGAAAACGGACTGAGTGAAAACCAGGTCAAGGATCGACTAAACAAATTCGGAGAAAATATTTTTAAGGAAGAAGAAGAAAATAGCGCCCTGGCTATTTTTGTTCGACAATTTATCAACCCTCTTATCATTGTACTGTTCATTGCTGTTGTACTTACGGTGTCATTATCTGAATGGCTGGACGCTTTTGTGATCGGCTTTGCCATCATCGTAAACGCCATTCTCGGCTTTGTTCAAGAATACAAAGCAGAACGAGCAATCGCCAACCTGCGTTCTTATATTACCGAACGAGCCCGAGTGGTCCGTGACGGTCACGAACACGAGATCGACGCCAAACTACTGGTGCCGGGAGACCTGATCCACATCACCCGTGGTATGCGAATCACCGCTGACGCCAGATTGATCAAAGAAACGAACCTGACCGCTGATGAATCCCTACTCACCGGCGAATCTATTCCTGAAGCCAAAAAGGTTGACTCAATACCTGAAACCACTCTTTTAGCAGATAGGACCAATATGCTTTACGCCGGCACTTTGGCGGTTGATGGTTCCGGTTATGCTTTGGTAACCGCCACCGGAAGCAACACCGAGATCGGAAAACTGGCCCGTTTGGTATCAGAGACCACCTCCGAAAAAACCCCTCTACAAAAGGCTCTTTCCGGTTTGACCTGGGTGATCATTGTGGCTATTTCGGTGGTGGTATTAGGGGTCTTTATAGTGGGAGTAATGGAGGGGCAATCTTTCTATGAAATGCTTCTGCTTTCTATTGCTATTATCGTAGGAGCGGTACCGGAATCCCTACCGATCGGCCTCACTGCCGTCTTGGCGATTGGTGTAGAACGCATTGCCAAACGCAAAGGCATCATGCGCAACCTAACCGCCGCCGAAACTCTGGGCTCCACCACCCTTATCATCACCGACAAAACCGGCACCTTGACCGAAGGCAACATGGAGCTGGTCGACATCACCTCACTTGAGAAGCTAATCAGTGAACCAATGAGCGCGAAAAAACGAGAACACTACAACGAAGAACAAAAAGAACTACTTACCATGGCCCTGACCAACACCGAGGTAGTGATAGATAACGAGGAAGATGAGCCCAAGGACTGGATCATGTCCGGCACGGTGCTAGGCAAAAACATAGTTCGTAGTGCCGCCATCAGAGGGATCAGACTTTCTCCGGAAGATAAAGCAGATGTTCAAATAGTCATCCCTTTCAACTCACGCCACAAGTTTTCAGTGGCCAAGATCAGCAGTAAGTTCTTGCCGGGACACCTAAAACAATACGAAAACCCGCACGTGGTCCTAGGCGCACCCGACATCCTGCTCAATCGCTCCCACGTGGACAAAGAGACCTATCTTAAAGCCAGTGAAGCGATCGCCACCTACAGTCAGAACGGTAGACGAGTGCTCGGAGTAGCTCTTATCACCCCTAAAGTACCGACCGACGAGTTCAAACCGGACCATGTACAAGAAATAACTTTTATCGGTGTACTTAGTTTCTACGACCCGATCCGCAAAGAAGTCCTGCCTTCACTTAAATTGATCGATTCTTATGGAGTTGACGTAGTAATGGCTACCGGAGACCTGCCCGGAACAGCCATGGCAGTCGCCAACGAACTGGGGTGGGAAGTCGATGAACAATCGATCCTCACCGGCGACCAAGTAAAGCAACTCACCGACGAAGAGCTGACGGAATCACTATCATACATCCGCGTCTTTGCTCGGGTTACTCCGGAGGATAAACTACGCATCACCAAGCTCTACCAAGCTCGTGGCGAGATCGTTGCCATGACCGGCGACGGCGTCAACGACTCGCCGTCACTCAAGGCGGCTAACATCGGTATCGCCGTCGGCTCTGGTAGTGATGTCGCCAAAAGTATCGCCGACCTGGTACTACTCGATGATAACTTCAAGACCATTGTGGCCACGATCGAAGAAGGCAAGAGAATGCTGCTCAATATCAAGAAGATATTTGTCTATCTGATGAGCAACTCCTTCGATGAAGTGGTTCTGATCGGCGGTTCGATCTTAGCCGGCTTAGCCATGCCCCTTACCGCCATTCAGATCATCTGGGTCAATCTCTTTACAGGCAGTATTCCCGCCATTGCTTATGCTTTTGATAAGCAAGAAGTTCCAAAGGGTGATTTTTCTAAAAAATTCTTTGACACGCCGGTAAAATTCCTAACCCTCGGTATCGGTATCTTTACCTCCCTTTTACTACTACTACTTTACGATATACTGCTCAACACCGGAGTACCACTCGAAACCGCGCAAAATGTCATCTTCGCTTGTTTTGGTACTTATGTGCTTATGATTGCTTTCTCCTTCAAAAATCTTGATCTGCCGATACACAAATATTCTTTGACCGACAACAAAATCCTGCTGTTTGG
>CAYGKU010000015.1:0-9396 GCA_964350745.1 uncultured Candidatus Saccharibacteria bacterium
TGAATGACATAATGAAAGGAGATGAACTTAGGGAAAGTTTGGTCAAGAACGCGCAGAAAATGATCCGACGGAAATTTCACGAGGATCCGGCAGAGTACATGAGGGATTTTAGACAGAGTATTGAGAAGGTGTTGTTTGTGAATGAACAAGATATTGATGAGGAAAACAACGAAGAGGTCGCGAAGGAGGTTGAAGAAGGTGATAAAAATAAGGATGATGGCAATAGTGATGTGGTGACCGAAGAAAAAGAGGTCGATGCTGGTGAGGAGATCAAAGAGACTAACAAAAATTAATGGATATTGTTTATGACGGCAAGGAATGATCGTATAGCAATTATTGGTCTGGGGGCGGGAGGTCTAGCTACCGCTGTGTATTCTTATCTGGGGACTCACCCGGACCTCTGCTTACCTAAGGAGCCGACTCATTTTTTTAGTCGAGCGGAAAACTATGCTAAGGGCATTGGTTGGTACGAAGGGTTGTTTCGTCCTTCCGGTATGGAAATGAAGTGTGGGGAGTTGGCAAATGATTATTTACGTAGTTCGCGCGCCCCCGCGTTGATAGCCAAAACTTACCCAGAAGCCAGATTGTTTGCGGTGGTGGGTGATCCGCTGCTAAGTGTGCGAGTGCATTATTTGGAGGCACTTCGTCACCAAGTGATATCACCAAAAACATCATTGGCTTATTTTTTAAAACAAAACCCGGAGCTATTGGATAAACTAAAATACGGTCGACAGCTATCGCGTTATTTTGGTTATTATTCACATAGTGATCTTATGGTATTGCTGGTGGATGAGGTGGTGAAAGATCCGCTTGTGGTAACCCAAAGGTTGTTCGGTCACTTGGGGTTGGATAGATCTTTTGTTCCTTTGGCACTAAAGCATTTGTCGATCAAAGACGAAGATGACGAAAAGAAGGATGGTTTTATAAAAAGGTTCTTTAAATATTCTCGCAAGATCATTATAAAGACTTATACCAAAATTTTGCATTATTTTAAACCGCCGGTCTCTGAAGTTGAGGCGATAACGATATTGGCCAAGAGGGTTCCGCTTGATCCGGAGTTGGAGAAACTGCTAAAAGAGTATTTTAAGGAGGATGTAACACTACTGTCTTCGTTGTTGCGTAGAGATCTAAATAGTGAGTGGGGGATCTGATTTTTGGAGGGAACCAAAGAGGGTAAAGGGTAAAGGGGCGCAAGACGAAGTCTTGCGCCCCTTTACCCTTTGGTCCTCAAAAGCTTGATTCCAGGGTAACTTTTTGGCCCTTAAAATGGTAGTATAAACTATGCAAAAAACAATTTTGGTTACCGGCGGTGCCGGTTATATCGGATCGGCCTGCGTACAGTCTTTGGTAGATAGGGGTTGGCGGGCGGTCGTATTTGATGATCTTTCGACCGGACAAGCGGATAAAGTGTCTTCAAAAGCTCGGTTGGTAAAAGGCAGTATCCTAAACAAAAAAGACCTACAACAGGTCTGCCAAGATTTTAAGTTTGACGCCGTGATGCACTTTGCCGCCAAAAAAGCGGTGGGGGAAAGCGAAGAGGATCCATCCTTGTATTTTGAAAATAACGTTACCGGCTCTTTCAATATTCTAAAAGCCATGGAGACCTTTGGTATTCCGCAGATCGTCTTCTCTTCCACGGCGGCTGTTTACGCTCCGCCTAGAGAATCAGCTCCTCTCTTTGAAGATGCGCCTATCGGTCCTGTTAGTGTGTATGGTCTTACCAAGTTGATGGTGGAAGATATGATCCAGGCTTATGCTCGTACCGGTAAGATCAGCCGGTACAGTATTCTTCGTTACTTCAATGTGGCGGGAGATTTTGGACTCAACTACAAAGAGGATAAAGCGCAGAATGTTTTTCCCACCATTGCCAAAACTATTACAAATGGTGGTGAGTTTATGATCTTTGGAGATGATTATGATACCACTGACGGTACTTGTGTGCGAGACTATATCCATCTCAGGGATCTGGTGGAGGCGCATGCCTTGGCTCTTGGATCGTCTGCATCTGGAATCTATAATCTTGGTACAGGTAATGGTTATTCGGTCAAGCAGTTGGTAGAAGCTTTTAATGCGGAGTTAAAAAAACCGCTTAAAGTCAAAAAGGTCGACCGTCGCCTCGGCGACGCCCCTTTGGTGGTGGCCGGCGCCACCTTGGCCAAGAAAGAATTCAACTGGCAACCAAAGCACACTCTAAAAGAAATGGTAGAGGATACCCTGCGGGTGTATGAAAATTAATATTATTTTATAATGACTTCTGAAGTAAAGACCATAAAAGAAAACAAGACGACAAGAATACCAAAGATCATCCATTACATTTGGGTGGGTGGGAAACCTCTTACACCGCTCGCTCAACGTTGCCTTCAGAGCTGGAAAGAGCATTTACCTGATTACGAGATCAAGTTATGGAATGAGACCAACAGCCCGATGGATCACCATTACGTGAAAGCCATGTATGCTAAAAGAAAATGGGCTTTTGTGTCAGACTACATTCGTTTTTGGGCGTTGGAGAAAGAGGGTGGAGTTTACTTGGATACTGATATGGAGATCTTAAGATCTTTGGATGGTTTTTTGGACGATCAAGGATTTGTGGGTACTTCAAAAAAAGGCGATATCGAGTCCAGTATTATTGGAGCCGAACCTCGAGCTGACTTTATCCGGAAAGCTTTAAATTTCTATGATCAGGACCTAGAGTACAGCATAAAGAATACCTCACCGATCGTTATTCAAAGATCGATTGATGGTGTTAGTGAGGTGAAGGTCTATGGTCATACATACTTTCATCCTTGTGATGAAGGGGAGGTTTGCGATGGTCAGGTCCTGTCCCAAGCTTACGGTCGTCACCACTGGGCGGAGTCCTGGGTGCCTTTGGCTGGTCTAAGAAAGGTGTTGAGACGGTTAGGGATTTTGAAAGTATTACGGTATATTATTAACAATAAATAAACCAAATAAGAAGTATTTTTTATGTATATTTTAGGAATTCATGCCGGACATGACGCCACAGTAGCTTTGATGAAAGACGGTGAAATCATAGAAGTAATGTCGGAAGAGCGTCTGAGTCGAGTAAAGAAACATAGTGGTTTTCCCTATTTGGCAATAGATTACGTAAAAGAAAAATATGGCATAACGGATTTTTCTGAAGTGGTTTTAGTGGGGGAAAAACATACCAACGACGTTTTTGCCACTGCTGAAAAAAAACGTAAAAATCGGGAACGAGGTTCTCTGCCTTCCGATAATTTTCTTAGAGCGATCTTCTTCAGGTTGCCTTGGCTGAACAAATTGATGCTTCTTCGTGATAGTTGGATGGAAAAGAAGGCTTATGCGGGTGTTGATCAAAAATTGAATAAATTTTTAACTAAACAGTTTCCATCAACAAAGGTAACTAGAATTGAACATCATTTAGCTCATGCCTGGTCTGCCGTCCCTTTTTTATCTGACACTAAAAAACCTCACTTGATACTAACTTTGGATGGTGCCGGAGATAATCTGTCCGGAAGTATCAACGTTTACGATAATGGTAAGGTGGAACGTAAGCATAAAATTTTGATCAAGGATTCGATCGGATATCTTTACGCATCGATCGTAGATTTTTTGGGTATGTCCAGAAATGAACATGAGTTCAAGGTCATGGGGTTGGCTCCGTATGCTAAAGTTAGCGCCGGTGAAAAAGTGTACGATAAATTAAAGGATATTGTCCGATTTGATCGTGAGAAAATGACGTTTATCTCTAAAATTCCTTTGGATAGAATAACACCGTATCTGATTGCCAATAACTATCACCAGCATCGTTTTGATTCTTTGGCGTATGGCGTTCAAAAATTAACCGAAGAGGCAACAAAAGAAATGACAAAGGCTTCGATCGAGAAATATAATATCGGTGACATTGCTTTGGCCGGTGGGGTGTTTATGAACGTAAAAGCCAATCAGTATATAAGAGAGATGGATGAGGTCAGGACATTAACTGTGACACCGTCTTGTGGCGACGAGTCTTTGGCTATTGGTGCGGTGGTCTACAGATACAGTAGTTTGAATAATGGAGATATTAGCGGTCTGAAACCCATAAAAGATCTGTATTTAGGCTCAGAGTATACGGATGATGAGATTAAGATGGCTATCGATAATTATGATTTTCCTGTGGAAGTGTCGGTTTCTTATGTCGATCCCGAACAAGAAGATAATATAGAATACAGGGTTGCAAAGTTGTTGGCGGAAAATAATGTTGTGGGCAGATTTAAAGGCAGGGCCGAATGGGGAGCCAGAGCCTTGGGTAACAGATCAATATTGGCCAACCCCACCTCACGAGATAACGTAAAGCTTATCAACGAAATGATCAAAGGAAGAGACTTCTGGATGCCGTTTGCTACCAGTATCTTGTATGAAAAAAGACATGACTATCTGCAGGACGTTGATGATTACACGGCACCTTATATGGCCATTACATTTAATACTAAAACAAGGGCTCATTCCGATCTGATCGCCGCTATACATCCTTACGATCAAACCAGTCGTCCACAAATGGTTGTTAAAGAAACCAATCCGGAATACCACGCGCTTATAAGTAATTTTGAACGCCTGACCAAGGTAGGTGGAATACTCAATACTAGCTTCAATTTACATGGTGAGCCAAATGTGGAAAGACCAATTGATGCACTTAGAACGTTTGCCAGATCAGGATTATCATATTTAGCTATTGGTAATTATTTATTGTCAAAGAAAAATCACAACTAAGGTCAGACAGTCGGTCTTATTGACTATCACAAAAAATTTAACATGGATCAAGAAAAGGCTACGAAAAACCACATCCTATTTGTGCAACCTGAACTTGAAGGGGTTGGTGGTGTACAGACTGTAGTTCCGGTGATTGCCAAAAGGTTCGGTGAACTTGGTTATCAAGTGTCGGCATTTACCACTTATGGTGATGTTCCCAATGATAAGGTTGATTGGTTTTATGAACGAAGTCTTGGTGAAGAATTGAGTTCAAATATATTTCATAAGATCATCAAGTTGATCAAGCGGGGTAGAGAATTAGTAAAAAGCATCAATGACGCTAAGCCTGATATTCTGATCGTGTCCACTACCGGCGTCAGTGTTTTGTCTTTGTTTCTAAAAAGGTTGGGAATAATAAAATTACCGATCTTGGTCTATGTGCACGAAAGCTTTGCGTTGGGTAGTAAAATGGAGCAGTACCTAATAAAGAGGTCTTACCCAACGGCAGATGGTGTGATCTGTGTTTCGTTTGGTATAAAAAATGAAATGAAAGAGTCGATCAGTATACCTGAAGATCTGCTGGTTTTGGCGTATAACGGCCTACCTCAGATTGATATTTACGGTAAAAGGACTGACTTGTCCGGTCAACCTCCTTTGTTTGTGACGGCGTCTCGGTTAGAAAAGGTGAAAGGAGCTGATGTGTTGGTGGATCTGTTTCTTCGCTACTTCGTTAGCCATCCCGGACACCTATTGATCCTAGGTGAGGGAAGTTTGCGTGGTTCTTTAGAAGAAAAGGTAAAAAAAGCTGGCTTGGAGAAAAGTGTTACTTTTGCTGGTTATGTACCAAATGTTCAAGAAAAAATTTCTGAAGCTAGCGCTTATGTGTCTTGTGCCAGAGCGGAGTCGTTTGGTGTATCATTAGTAGAGGCTCTGACTGTCGGTGTTCCCGTGGTGGTCTCTGATGCACCTTATGGACCAAGAGAGATAATGGACCAGTTCGATCTAAAGGAGGTGACCTATCCGTATAGGACCGATTATGGTTATTTGATCGGTTCACCACTTGAGTATGGCAAGGATGAGTTATACCAACAGCTATCTGAAGCATTGCAGTCAGTTCAAAATGACCACTTTGACAGCGAAAAGTTACAAAATAGAGCCAAGGCATTCAATGTAAAAGATCAAGTGAAAGGAATAGAAAAAATGGTAAAAAAGTGCTTAACTTAAGGTGTCCTATGAATGAGCAGGATGATGTGTATATAAAAGAATATTCACTGCCGGAAACGGAGGTTGCTAAATTGTTCGATAAGTATAGATCTTTAGCAAAGGTATTTTCCGGTGATGATATGATCAAAGTGCCCAGAGTTCTTAAGGTCAAAGACCGCACCATTTTTTTTGAGAAACTGGACCTGAACGAAGAAGAGACCTTGAACAGAGTTATTTATGATAGAGATAATGAGGTGGTGAAAAAATATTGTTATGAAGCCGGTTTTAGGTTGGCTTATATTCACAGCAAGATCTCTTCGTCGGATCATGTCCATGGAGATTTTTGGGGAGCCAATATTTTTTTGACTAAAGACAAGGTTTGGACGGTGGTGGATTGGGAGCCGCCTAGAGCAACAAAGACTGGTGACATTGATCTTTACATTAAGAATAAGAAAGAATTGGATCTCGCCACTTTTTTGCTCCACACAGTTTGGGGTAATTATCCGGCCAAGCAATGGTATAAGTATCTGTCTCCCAAGAATGATTGGCACAAGGCTTTTTTGGAGGGTTATTCTAGTAAAGAAGCTGTGGATGATACCCTGCTTAAGCAGTTCATTTGTCATGAGACCAAGCGAGTATGGAAGACACTCAGTACCGAAGAAAAGTTTTTCAAAAGATCTGTAAAAAAGATAATGTACATATATATTGTACTCATTCATTTTCGATTGCGAAAAAGTTTTATACAAATTTAGTTTATGATAGATAACGTTTTAATAAAATTTGAAGAAATATTTCCGGTGACACGGTTGACGGTCGGTGATATTTTGGACCTTGAAGAAGGTTCAGACATTGATTATTATATTGGCGAGGCCAAGGTCGCTTTGGTGAAAAATTATCTGCTTGATCAGGGATTTTCTTTACTGGAACACACGGACGATAAATTAAAACTAGCGATCTTTGTCGATCAAAAGCTATATATTTTAGATATAGTTTTAGATTTCAAATACTTAACGACACTTTTTCCCAGCGTTCGATTAGGACCTTTATTCAAAGAAAGAGCGGTATCTGATCCGATCTTCTTAGATTTTTTTCAAACGATCTTTTTTCTAAAGAACAGGCCGACTAAATTGAAGCTGATCAATGACAATTTTGCTGAATATTATAAATACTTTTTTGATAGTGCATACATATCAAGAGGTCCTTTTAGGCGTTTTGTGGAGGTTAAAGGTTTGATCGGAGTCTTAAATAAAAAACTTGGAGCCCTCTTGGTCAATGTAAGGTTGTGGGATCTGTGGCGCTTAATTTTTAGAACTAAATTGGCCCGTTACTTTAATTTTAAGAAGGGACAGATAGTAGCGGTGGTCGGTCCTGATGGGTCGGGTAAGAGTACTGTTATAGAAAAACTGGATGTTCTCCCAATGACGGTATCGTACTATATGGGAGATAAGAATTACCGTTTTCAGAATTTTTATCACTGGTTAATGAGGAGACATAAGTACATTGCGCGCACCGTTTATTTGTTTATGTATGTTGAAACCTGGTTCAGGTATCTTTATCTACTTGGTTTGAAGTTGCAAGGGTATACAGTTTTGACCGATCGCTACCCGGGGATGAATCGAAGTGCTTCTTCGATCGAAACACAGAAACATCCCTATGTGTTGTTGTATAAGTATCTGTATCCAAAGGCGGATAAGTATATACTGATAACAGCGGATCCCAGCTTGGTGTACAAAAGAAAGCAAGAGTTGACTGTTTCCGAAATAACAACTTATCAAAATTATTTGAAGGACCAACTTAGAACTTTGCCGGAAGCCAAAGAGATAGAGAATCAAAATATTAATGACTGTTTAAACCAATGCTTAGCTTACCTCAATGGCCGGATTGACCAATAAAATTATGAAAAAAAAGCTTTTATTTATCAGACATCCTTTTAGTCACCATTATCTCAAGATGGTAAAAGATGACCATGATATCTTGGTGGTTAGCAATAAAAAAGAGAAGGATACCGGTCTTGAGGGAGTGACGGATATAAAGCTTACTTACCGAGGTTTGGTACCAAAATTTATCCTTGATCGCTTTGGTATACAAACTCATTTTCCTCGTTATATTGTTTCTCTGCACAAAGAGCTAAAAAAACACCAGCCTGATATTATCGTTACCAGTGATCTTTACCAATTTTCCACCTGGCAGTGTTTGTCTTACGTTAGAAAAAATCCTCATACCAAACTTTATTTGTTTGTGGAAACCAAAATGCTACCTAAGAATTTTGTATCAAGATCATTTATGAGGTTCTTTTTAAAGATGCTTGATCTGAACTCATCTTCGATCGAAGGGGTGCTTACTTACACCGATCAAGGAAAAGTTTTTTTGTCGAAAACACTTCCTAAGGTCAAGGTGTCAGTTTGTCCAACGCCGATCGATATTGATAGGTTTTCAGGACTTACGGGCGACGGTAAAGATTGGCTACCCAACGATTGTCTGCGTATCATTATGAATGCTCGGTTCGCTAAATTTAAACGACATCAAGATCTGTTTTTGGCGTTAGCTAAACTCAAGAAAGTCGGAAGGCGATTTAAGCTAACTTTAGTTAGCAGGTCAGAAGAAGGAAGAGGTAGGGCGGCTACTTTGGTGGATGATCTTGATCTTAATAATGAAGTGGAGTTTGCGGACGTGGTCGATCTAGATGAAATACCGGAGCTTTACCATGAGCACGATGTGCTCGTACTGCCCAGTTACAATGAGGCGATCGGCATTGTGGTGCCGGAAGCGATGGCTGGAGGTTTACCTACTGTGACCAGTGATACAGTGGGGGCTAACGTCTATGTGGAGTCGGAGAAGACAGGTTTTGTATTTAAGACCGGTGATGTAGATGATCTTAAGGAGACGTTGTTGAAATGTTATGATGCGGAAAAATTAAAGAAGATGGGAGAATCAGCCAAGGAACACCTAAAGAAAAATTTTTCTTTAGAACCCAGCAAACGTAACTTTTTACGGTCTTTGGGGTTATATAAATAAAATACACAAACAAATGAACAGTTTTTACAGCAAAATATTGGATCGTTTTGGAATGGATATTACTCCCGGAAATATCATGAGCAAACCGGAGTTCGGTCATTCTTTGTGGATGTCGGGGGGACAGGTGATGGTTTCGCTGGTCACTTTTGTGTCCATGTTCGTGTTGGCCAACTGGGTTGATGAAGAGATCGTTGGCTCCTATCGTTTTATTATCGCCTTATATGCCACAGCCAGTGTGTTTGCTCTCTTGGGTATGGGGACCGCTCTGAAGCGGGCTGTGGCTACGGGTAAGACGGGTAGTATTCATCAAGCAAAAAGTAAGAAGCTCTTGTATGGCTTTATTGGATCACTCTTTTTTGTGGGCACAGCCCTGTATTTTTACTTGTTTACCGAACAGACCTACTTGTGGCTACCTTTGCTTTTGACGGCGGTCACTTTACCGTGGTCAGAGACTTATGCGCTGTATGGTCAGTA
>CAYGKU010000015.1:9406-18420 GCA_964350745.1 uncultured Candidatus Saccharibacteria bacterium
AGTATCTAAATGGAGCATCACGTTTTAAAGTGACCGCCATATCTTTAGCTACTGAGAGAATATTCACTGCAGTCTTTATAATTTTAGCCTCGCTCTATTTTCCTACAGTGCTCGGTTTGGTGTTGGCCTACACGGTTTCAACTTTGGTTGTCAGATACTTTTTATTTATAAAAGCTCAAAAGACAGTAGTGCCCAACACAGAGAGTGACGAAGAGATGTTGGGTTATGCCAAACACCTAACCGGCATGAGTTTGATCGGTGCGATAACCGCACAACTTGATAAATACATCCTGTTCTTATTTTTTGGCCCTGCCACCCTGGCAGCATTTTGGGCAGCTTCGATCATTCCGCAAGAGGCCGGCCGGTTTTTGAGCATAGCGTTCAGTACTTTTTTTCCTCGTTTGGTGCAGAACAGTTATCAAAACACTGTAAAGTTCGTAGCTAAAGTTTTTGCGTTAGTTTTATTGGGTACGCTTTTCTTGGCTTTATTGTACACTCTGGTTTCAAAGATGATATTCGCCACTTTTCTTGCGCCTTATAAAGATATGTACGTAATGTCTTCAGTGCTGATGTTGGCGTACTTCGTGGTGCCACATTTATTGGTTTGGAGTATCTTTACCGCTAAGAAACAAGTAAGAGAATTGTATTATTACAATATTTTAGAGCCGTTTTTGACGATCATTTTGTATTTAATATTAGTGCCTTTGTACGAAGTTTGGGGTCTGGTGCTGGCACTTTGCTTACGTACTTTGATCGTAAATATGGTAGCAGTCTATATTTTGATAAAATATAGATCAATAATGAAGCATGGATCATGAAATTAAAACGGATTCTTAGATATATATCATTTCATCTGTATCGCAACCCGCGTTATTTGTTTGTTTATGCTATAAATTATTTTAATCCCAATTTTATTCCCGATGTAAAATATCATCCTACTCCACAATTGGCGGAGATCTTAAAAGAGGGTAAGTCACTGATCAGAATAGGTGATGGGGAGGTGCACTTGATGAATGGGAATGGTATCGGCTATCAAAAATATGATCCGCTCTTAAAAGAGTATCTGTTTAAAATAATCAAAGAGTATGATCAAAATTCACCTTACATGATCGGACTAAACAAAATACCAATATCAAAATCCAACAAAACTTTAAGGCGAGATCAGCTCCTGAACTGTTGGATGCCGATGAAGTCTTATTTTGCCATCTACTTTGATAAAAATTTAAAGTATTTTGACGCCACGGCTTTTTATTACAATGAAACTTTTCCCGAATATTTGGAATCTTACCTAAAGACCCGACATCTGGTCTTGGTTACCAGAGCGGGTAATATTGAAAAATTTCAGAACAATAAGAGTATTCCGTTCACAGAGGTGTCATTTGTGGCCACGCCGGCCGAAGATGCTTTCTCTGAATACGAAAGAATAAAAAACGAAACCATAAATGAGGTAGGGAAATTTGGAAAAGATAAGGTGGTGGTGTTGGCGGCCTGTGGTCCCGCTAGCAAACCCTTGGCTTATGAGTTGGCAAAAGAAAATATTGTGACCATTGATGTGGGTAGGGGTATAGAGGTGGCGTATACGAACGAGCGTATCGATCACATTATTTACCCTGATCTAAAGCAGCCTTAAGATAAGAATTATTTTCTGGTCATGACAAGCCAAACTTGCTCTTGTTCGCCACGTTCCCTGAGTAAGTAATACAGGTCTTTCTGGTTGCTGATGGATCTTAGGAACGAATACTTTTGCGGGTCCGCCATTTTAAAGGTAATTTCATCAATATCATGACTTTCAGAAAAACGCTTCTTAAGAGTTTCTATCACATTGGGGGCGGCAAACTCGTGGGTTTCAACGATCATCTTTTTTACGTTTAGCAAAGCCGGTGAGTTTTTTGGATCTAGGACCTCTTCTTCAAAGCCTTCGGCGTCACAGATCAGTAGGGTATCATCGGTGATCTGTTTTGTTAGTTTTTCAGGAACACAGATCGGGTCGGCTATGAGTTGATTTTTTAGGTTATTGATCTCTGCCAACTTTTTCATTCTAGCTAGGGCGGTTTCGTCCATATCGTAGCCGTAGAGGGTACTGTTTGGTAAAGCCTTTCCTAATCCCACTAAATAATAACCTTCAGCACATCCAATATCTATAATGGTGTCGTACGATTCGGTTTTGATCGTTTCAATGGTTGGGTGTAGGATGGATTCATAATAACCAGCCAGCTTATGTAGAAGTACACTGCCCGATGATTGGTCTATGTATTTCATACCTACGAATGGTCCGTCGATAATTGTCAGGTTGTGTCTGGATATGAATTGTTTCAGATATTTTCGATCGGGATTGTGGGTAAACAAAGGTGCTAAAGTCGCTCTCCAGATCTTTAGTACGGATTCAAAAAGTTTTTTTGGTAAAAGCTGTTTGAGCCACAATTTTATTTTCACGTGTATAGGCATGGTTGTAATTTTAACGTTTTCCAATATCTGAGTCGAATGCTTTGTCTTGATAAGCTAAGGGTGGGCAGATAGCCTTCATTTTTAAATTGTTCATCACTCTGGTTTTGTTGGGTAACATGTCAGCGGCAAAAGCGATAGGGCGACCAGTCTTTATTAACTTTTCTGCTCCTCGCTTGGTCACAATGTAAGCACTGGCCAAGTAGAGTGGTCTGGCAAAACTTACGACGCTTAGCCCTTTTTTTCGACATCGTTTTTCTCGCCAGCTCTCATATAGCGACAAGACGGTAATGTATGGTAGCTTCAGTAGGGCGTAAAAGATAAATAAAAAATTTCTTTTGGAGTAGATCAAGCTACCTTGTAACCACTTTTTTAAGAAGGGCCAACCCACTGTGGGATAATCTAATTGCAACCAATCATAATCGGCATGACGCAGGAAGTTTGGGTCTAGTATTTTTAAGATATCTCGACTCAATATCGCGTCATCTTCCAGGATCAGAGTTTGTGGTAGGTCTCGATCCAGTATGGTCTGGTAGACTCGTAAATGCGAGTCAGCGCAGGCGATCTCGTTTGTTCGTAGTGGTTCTCTTAGGTGTTTTAAGGAACGTTCTTTGGAGTAAAGGTTCCTGATGTCGGTATCAGTTAGCTCCAAACCGTCGGTGCCTTCTATGATCTCGTACTTAAGATCCAATGACCGCAACTGTTCCTCCATGTGTTGTCGGCGGTGAGGACTGCGCTTGAGGTTGATTACAAATATTTTTATTCGCTGGCTTCTTGGGTCAGACATTGGTCAAAGTATAACAGTAATGGCTAACTTATAAAACATTATTCTGCTACAATGTTCATCATGAAGTATTTGCGAAAATTTTTGGACTTGGTGTTTTATATTATTCACCCCTTATTTAGATCAGAGTCGTTACAGCGTTTTTTGAGGCAATATATAGCCTTGCCATACAGTATGGCAAAGCACTTGAATTATACCGGCCTGGTCGAGTTTTGGGTGAATGGAGTTAAGTTGGTGATGCGATCATACAATACTCCGATAGAAATGACTATTTTTTGGCGGGGAGCTTTTAAGGCCAGAGAAGGTAGTGAATTATATCTCTGGTCCAGGCTCATCCTTGATGCTGACGTTGTCTTGGATGTTGGGGCAAATAACGGCGTCTACACACTTATTGCCGCCACCAACCAAAAGGCTAAAGTGTACGCTTTTGAGCCGGTTCCTTTGGTATATAAAATGTTGGAAGAGAATATTGACCTCAACCAAATGCATAATATTGTCCCAAAAAAAGAGATCATTGGTGACGTTACCGGTACCAGTACCTTGTTTGTACCTAAAGAAGGTTGGGTGGACGTGGCGTCTTTGGAAAAAGGTTTTGCCGAAAAGTTCAACGAAAACAAAAAAATGGAGGAGATAAACTGCCCATCGATCACGGTCGATGATCTCTTGATGCGCGAACAAATAAAAAAGACTGACAAGATCGTTTGCAAGATAGATGTGGAAGGAGCGGAACATCGGGTGGTCAAAGGAATGCAAAATATTTTAAATGAAGGCAACGTGGTGATACTAGCCGAGTTGCTGACAGAAGATGATTTTGTTCGCGTTAGAAAGATGGTGCCTACCGAATATAGTGCGTTTGGGGTTGATCTGACCTCTAAGAGATTGAAATTTTGTGACTCTCATATCAAGGCAGCAAATAATTTCTTATTTATAAGAACAGATCATCCGCTATTGCTGGACGGTCTGAAGTTGTGATCGTTCGGTCTAAATGCGGTCTGTGTAGTCTTTGTCTGTGGTCAATATCTCCATACCGTGTCCAAGGTCGATAGCCTGGATGTCTTTATTTGCATAGTGATGAGTTAAGACCTTAGAGACAGGTCCGGCAGCAAAGAGTAGTAACGGTCGATGGTCAAAATTTTTCTCTAAAGCTTGGTCCATCTTTTTTATAATGTCCGCTTTGTCTTGGTAGGCGTTTTTGCTTGGCACTATTATAAAATCTGTTGATCCTGATATTTTCTTCATGGTCCTTCTAAAATTATTGTTGATGGTGTTTTGATGACTTACAGATATCACGTGACGATGTTTAAGTAACGGTGTTAAAGAATTCAAAGTGTCTTTTCTATAAAAAGCATGTGCGTCACCGTACGGCAAGTCGGTCTTTATCCTGCTGAGAAAAAAAGCTCTAAATAAACGCCAGAGCCGGAGACGACTATTTTTTTTAAGTTCGATCTGGCTTTTTGTTAAAGCTTCCGTTGGTAGACATAGTAAGTATTTTGAATCTTTGCTGTATCTTTCTACCACCTCCTTAAGTTCAAGGCTTAAAGAATGAGAACTTTTTTGAAAGTGTATGTTTCGACCGGTTATTAACATGACCTCACCATCACCAAAACGGATGATAGATCGTCCATTGTTTATTTCGCTCATCAATTCTAGATTTGAGACCCAGTTCATTTTTGGTAGTGGAGCATTGATCAGAAAAGACATTAGATAGCAGTATAAAGTGTTAGGTGTGTAAAATATTCCGTTAAACACGAATTGAAGTACATCCTTTATTTTTAAGGTCAGTTTGTTCACGTTGTGTTATACGTTACCTTTCTTTTGGTTCTTCGTCTAGGGCATTTTGTTAGAACAAGTATGTTAATATTTCACTCATATGAATGATTTTTTAAAAGTAGTGGTGTACGGCGGTCTTTTTGCCGTGCCTTTTTTGACGCTTTACGTCGCAGACAGTTATTTCTTTCCTTTTATTACCGGTAAAAATTTCGCCTTTAGAATAATCGTAGAGGTGGTTTTTGTGTCTTGGGTGCTTTTGGCTCTAAGGGATGTTGTGTATAGGCCAAAATTCTCTTGGGTGTTGTCCGGCCTTATTGGTTTGTTGGTGGTGATGTTGTTTGCCAACTCACTTGGTCAACATCCACCATCCAGTTTCTGGAGTAACTTTGAGCGC
The DNA here is from genome assembly GCA_964350745.1 of uncultured Candidatus Saccharibacteria bacterium. Taxonomy (GTDB): domain Bacteria; phylum Patescibacteriota; class Minisyncoccia; order Phycocordibacterales; family UBA918; genus OLB19. The sequence goes on from CAYGKU010000015.1 coordinate 14,797, forward strand.
ATGGATGGCTATGTGACCTTGGTGCATGTCTTTCTTTATGTCTTGGTCTTGGGTAGCGTACTTACTACTAAGAAGTTGTGGAGTTATTTCTTGCATACTACATTAGTGGTGGCATTTATTGTTTCTTTGTATGGGTTGTCGCAGGTGGCTAATCCGGAGTACGTTCACGATCGTATCCAGAGTTATCTTGGTAACGCCGCCTACTTGGCGATCTACATGCTTTTCCATATATTTATCGCCTTCTGGATGTTGGTGGAGAGTAAGGTCAATTGGCACAGAGTGATCTATGGGATTCTGGCGGTGATGTTCATCTATACTTTGGTCGAAACGGGAACCAGAGGTACGGTCATCGGTCTGGTAACCGGAACTTCCGCTATGGTGGTCTATATCGCTATCTTTGGTGCTAAGTTTCAGGAGTTTCGTCGCTATGCTGTCGGAATGATCTTGCTGTTGTTGGTGGTGGGAGGAGTGTTTGTGGCCGGTAAGGACTCGGCTTTTGTTCAGGATAATCCAAACTTAGCTCGTATCGCCAACATCGATCTCGGGGAAGATCTAAGAATTCGTGGCATTATCTGGGGTATGGCCTGGGAAGGAGTGAAAGAGCGTCCGGTCTTGGGTTGGGGGCAAAGTAACTTCAACTATGTTTTTAACGAAAATTATGACCCTAGATTATATGCTCAAGAACAGTGGTTCGACAGAGTGCACAATATTTTCTTTGATTGGCTGATTGCCGGAGGTTTCTTGGGGCTGATTGCTTACCTTAGTATATTTGTGGCCTGCGTCTATTATTTGTTTGTTAGACCATTGCTTCACAAAGACGATGAGACCTTCACCGTCCTTGAGCGGGGAGTGTTGCTGGGAATTTTGGTCGGTTACTTTACTCACAACTTAGTGGTGTTCGACAACATCATCAGCTACATCTTCTTCGCGGTGATACTGGCCTTGATCCATAGTCGGGTAGCCAAACCGATACCATGGGTTGAAAAGTTAAAGATCGACAAGGATCTGTATACGCAGTTTGCGGTACCGGTGGCAGCGGTTGTGCTGGTGGCGGTGATCTACACGGTCAACGTACCGGGAATGAAAGCGGCTGGGGGAATTATAGACTGATTTCAAGCCACTACACCAGCTGATCGATACCATGAGTTTGTAAAGACTGTGGAGTACGATTCTTTTGCGCAACAGGAGGTAACTGAGCAGTTGGCACAACAAGCCATGTCGATGGCTAATGATTCAAGTATTCCGGAAGAAATAAGACAACAATTTATAGCCAAAGCGGAAGCGGAGCTTAACCGACTGGTGGAAATGAAGCCGGGTGATGCGCGTATCCACGTATTCTTCGGTAGTTTCTATCGATCGATCAATAACTTGGAGGCGGCTACGAAGCAGATGGATATCGCCAGAGAACTTTCACCGGGCAAACCTTCCATTGTGGCGCAGCAAGCAGTGATCGCATACAGCAAAGGCGACACTAAACAAGCCGAGGATCTGTTTGAAGAAGCGTTTAGGTTGGAAGAAGACAACATAGAAGCTCGTGGTCATTACGCCGCTATTCTTCTGGTCAATGGTAAAGCGGAAGAAGCCAAAGCCTTGGCGGAAGATGAAAGGATCATCAATAAGTTTGCTGAAAATCAATTTCTTTTAAACTCGGCTAAGAATGCCGGAGAAACGGATTTCTTGATCACGTTATACGAAACTAGGGTCAAGACCGAACCTCAAGAAGTACAGAACTGGGTATCACTATCGTATCTGTATTTGCAGGAAGGTGAACAGGGGAAGTCAATCGATACCTTAGAGAGGTCTATTGAAGCCAATCCCGGTTTTGCCAAGACAGCCACCTGTTTTGCTGATAACATAAAAGCCGGAAAAGAACCGGCTGAGGGTTGTCAGTAATTTAATGTCAGTGTTTTGTTATGGTCGTTAAAGAGAACGTGTCACTTCGTGATTATACTACTCTGAAAATAGGTGGTGTTGCCAGATATTTGGTTGAGGTCAGAACAGAGGAGGAGGTGATCGAGGCAGTGCGATTTGCGAAGCAAATCGCACTGCCTCATCTTTTTCTCGGTAGTGGTTCAAACCTGCTGATAGCTGACGGTGGTTTTGATGGAGTAGTCATCTACAACAATCTCAAAGGTATTCGATATATCGAACAGAAAGATAAGACTGTTATTCTTATTGTTCAGGCCGGAGAAATACTTGATGAGGTCATAGCTGATACGGTCGAACGTGGATATTTTGGTTTGGAAAATCTATCGGCCATACCGGGCACGGTCGGAGCTACTCCGGTCCAAAATGTCGGTGCTTACGGAGTGGAGGTGGCTGATTGTGTTTTGTCTGTTTCTGCTTGCCATGTACCTACCGGAGAGATCAAGAAATTCTTACCCGTCGATTGTCAGTTTGATTATCGTAATTCATTCTTTAAAACTGAACAGGGAAGGGACTATTTTATTACAGCCGTTCATTTTCAGTTGACCAAAACCTATTCACCCAAGCTTCATTACAAAGATCTAAAGCAACGTTTCTTGAACACCAAGCCAACTTTAAGTGAGATCAGGGAAGCGGTGATAAGTATCAGAGCAAATAAATTTCCTGATTGGCAGATACTGGGCACGGCCGGTTCATTCTTTAAGAATCCGATCGTTACTAAAGAAAAAGCCAACATACTACTAAAAAAATATCCAAATCTACCTACTTACGAAACAGAGAATGGAGAGGTAAAAATACCACTTGGTTACGTGCTTGATAATATCTGCGGTCTTAAAGGATACCAGGAAAATAAAGTCGGTCTGTTTGAAAAGCAGGCTCTGGTCTTGGTTAATCATGGTGAAGCGACTGCCGAAGATGTCTTGCGATTTGTAAAAAATATTGAAGCTAAGGTTTTTGAGATGACAGAGATTAACATTGAACCGGAGGTGAGGTATGTTAAGGATAAATAACATACAAAACATATTCGATATATCGAATATGTTTTTCTTATGAGAAAAATAAGGTGGGTGGTTTGCTGAAGATTTCAGAATTTGAACAAGATTTGTCTAACAAAAATAAAAAAAGTGTGTGAAATTTTTTATAAAAAAATTTCACACACTTTTTTTATCCACAAATTTTTTTTACAAAAGTGATTGTATAAATTTTTTATACACGTGATAATAGTGTTAAGCAAAAACTTTCTCATTCCGAATTTGTTCTTTGAAAAAGAGAAGGTCTTGCGGTCGAATTTTATCCACTAAAATACTTCTTCAAAAAATATGCCAGTAACAAAAAAGAAGGCAGTCAAGAAAGTAGCCAAGAAGACCGCAAAAAAAGCAGTCAAAAAGACAGCTGCTAAGAAGACTGTCAAAAAAGTTGCAAAGAAAAAAACTGCTGCAAAGAAGGCGGTAAAGAAGACCACCAAGAAAGCAGTTAAAAAAACCGCAGCTAAGAAAACAACTAAGAAGACAGTTGCCAAGAAAAAGACCACAAAGAAAAAAAAGTAATACCAGCAGACGGTGTTTACCATCTGCCAGTAAGACTTATAGCATAATCGCTCTCCACGGCGATTTTTGCTTTTTTTAAGTGAGAAAATGAGCGGTAGCGATTATTTCGAACTTAGTTCCGAATCTGCCCCTTTCCTAGGGCAGATTCCTG
>CAYGKU010000016.1:0-18140 GCA_964350745.1 uncultured Candidatus Saccharibacteria bacterium
GTACTGGAAAGTTTTGGATTTTGATGTATTATGCTGAGGCGGAGTTGGTATGCCACTCTCCTTATGCTTGCGCAACTAATGTAGAAGTTACATTAGTTTTGTACCAGCTCCGCTTTTCGCTCCACTGTCTTTTCGGCCAAGTGTCTTGGAGACTAGAGCTTCGTTCCTCATTCGCTCCCTGCAACAAATTTCTTTATTAATAAATTTGTTGTGGGATCTACTTCCAGAAAACAAATAAAAGCTATCGCTTTTGTTTGTTTCTTCACTTGCTCCCGTAGTTTAATGGATAAAATATTGGTTTGCGGTACCAATGCTCCAGGTTCGATTCCTGGCGGGAGCACAAAAGTAAAATAAAACACACTGGCGACTAGCCAGTGTGTTTTATTTTAGAAAGCAAATAGTTTTGCTTTCGGCTTTTGTGCTAGGCGGAGATATGTTTTTCTGCCCCTGCCTAGGGCAGAAAAACATTCGAGCCGGGGTCGAGAACACTTAGTAGAATTTGAACGCAGTGAAAATTATACTTAGTGATTCGTGACCACAAATTGGTATATTACCAGAGCGTTTGTGATTGCCAGACCGGCTCCCGCCAGGCGCAGGGTTTTTATGAAGCGATAGCGGAATAAAAAGCCGTAGCGCAAACCTGGTTTGAAAATTGCATGAACATACCAAAGTATGTTCATGTGCGGAGTGTGAAGGGTTTTTTTGCGGTTGGGTTTGTGTAAAACGGTTGCGCAAAGCTCAGTTTGTGAGTCTTGGTCAATTTTCTGCTAAACTACTTGTATGAAATACGTCGCTCTGCTTCGAGGAATAAATGTTGGAGGAAACAACAAGGTAGAAATGAAAAAACTAAAAACGGTCTTTGAAGATCTAGGTTTCCAAAAAGTACTCACTTACATCAATAGTGGTAATGTTATTTTTGAGACGGGAAGTAAGGATGTTAAAAAAATAGTGGTTAATATTGAAAAAGCCATTGCCGATAATTTTAAACTTGATATAAGAGTCGTGGTGCGAGACGGTAAGAATATAAAAAAGATCTGTGAAGCTGTTCCCTCAGAATGGGTCAACGATAAGGATCAAAAAACGGACGTTTTGTTTTTGTGGGAAGAATATGCTTCTAAGAAAAGTCTGGAGCTTATAAAAACTAACTCGGAAGTCGATATCCTGTTGTACGTAGACAAGGCAATAATTTGGCATGTCAACAAAAAAGACTACAACCAAAGTGGTATGGACAAATTCATCGGTACGGAAGTGTATAAGAATATGACCGCCAGAAATATCAATACGGTAAGGAGATTGGCGGAGCTGATGAGCGAATAGGGTCGTATAAGAGAGGGTGAGGCAGTCTCTGATGAGTGATTGTCCAGTGTGATCGGCTTGTGTTATGCTAATGTGATGCGAAGAATCGGAATTGATTTTGGTACTAAAAAGATCGGTATTTCCCTTAGTGACGAAGCGGGAAAGATGGCTTTTCCGCATGGAGTTTTGACAAATGATAAAAACTTTTTTGCTAAATTGGTGGCTTTGATAGAGGAGAAGAAGGTGGGAGAGATAGTGATCGGCCACTCAATAGACAAGAGTGGGGAGCCAAACAAGGTTCACAAGCAGGTGGAGATACTGATCACTGACCTGACCCTAGAGACCGGGTTGCCGGTCCATTTGGAGCCAGAGCAATACACTACCCAAGAGGCCTTACGTATCCAGGGGAGAAACGAGATGACGGATGCGGCCGCGGCCACTATAATACTGAACAATTTTCTTAATAGAGCTTAACGACACTTTGACAGAATTAAAAAAATAGAACTATGGAAAATATTACCTATGATGATTTTGCAAAATTAGATATCAGGATCGGCACTATAGTCAGTGTTGAGGTGGTGCCGGACGCTGATAAATTACTGAAACTGATGGTTGATCTTGGCGAGGAAGAACCGAGGCAGATCATATCTGGTATTCGCACCTACTTCGAGGACCCCCAGGTGCTGGTGGGGAAGCAGTGTCCGTTTCTGGTTAATCTTGAGCCACGCACCATTCGTGGACTTTCGAGTCAGGGAATGATCTTGGCTGTGGGATCGGAAGATGTTTTTAGTCTACTTTCACCACAAGTTAAAATGGAATCAGGCACAAAAGTTGGTTAATATAGCAAAATGTTAGATTCAGTTCGCAGAAAGGAAAAAGAAGAAGAGATGAAAGAGGTCGCCAAACGGTCCGAAGGTTTGTTGCGTTCCAGATTCGGTTTGTTGTTTTTGGGGATCTTGTCTTTTGCTGAATCGATGCTTCTTATACCGCTTATTACCGACCCTTTCCTGATCGCTTATATTATCTTACATAAGAAGAAAGCGGTAACGGCTGTCTTTGTGACGACTGTTACTTCTATTCTGGGAGGTTTGGGGGCATACATCACCGCAGCCTTTTTCATTGATACGGTCTTGGGATACTTGTCGCCTGAATCGGTAGTTGAATTCTATTCGATCGTGAACCAATTCAGGGATAGTACTTTTGCTCTCGGACTGCTTGGTGCTATTACTCCTATACCATTTACGTTAACGGCATTGGCGGCCGGTGCCATTAAGGGTAATCTAGCTTTATTTTTGCTGGGAGTTCTTATCGGACGAACAATTCGTTACAGTATAGCAGGGTATCTGACCTATAAGTTTGGTGAGGACGCGGTGCGTATGGTCAGGAAGAATATTAAGTTCATCACTCTGATCACGTTCATTATTGTTGCTATCTATCTTTGGTTCACCATGTGAGTTGGTGGCGGTTTTTGCGGAGTAGACAGAGTATAATATACACATGAACCTGTCATCTGTTCTTGAGTTTGTTCCGCCACCAAAATACCTGACCATGCCCGCTGTTGGTGTTGATATTTCTGATACTTCCATGAAGTACATTTGTTTTAAACGTTCTTTACGTTCGAGACGTGCTTCAGAGATAGAGATGTGGGGAGACATCGATATTCCTGATGGGGTGTTGGATGAGGGAAAGGTGATCGATCCAAAAAAATTGGTCGAGGTGTTGAAGGAATTCAAAGCCAAGGTTAAAACTGAATTCATCCGAGTTTCATTGCCGGAAGAAAGAGTTTACATATTTGAGACTGAAATAAAGACCGATGTTCCCAAAAAAGAGATTCGCAGTTTGTTAGAGTTTCGTTTAGAAGAGAATGTTCCGATCTCTGCCCGAGATGCGATATTTGATTATGAATTTTTAGGTAACGGTTCCGGAAATAAAGTGAGGATAGTGGTGGCTGCTTATCAGCGTGAGACTATCCTAAAGTACTATGACGTTTGTCGCGAGGCCGGCCTCACTCCTTTGTCCTTTGAGGTGGAAGCGCAAGCCATGGCCAGAGCGGTCACACCGCTTGATTGTCCCAAGACAGCCATGATGGTTGATTTTGGAAAGACTCGTACCGGCGTGGGTATTGTTAATAACGGTTCTCTGTTATACACCTCCACTATCGAGCTTGGAGGTAAGCAGTTATCGCAAGTTATGCGTAAAGCGCTTGGTGATATGCCTGAAGCAGAGCTTACCAAGCTGAAGAATACAGTTGGTCTGGTTAGAAAATACGGCGACACTGATATGCACGACGCACTTATTTCTACAGTGTCGGTCATTAAAGATGAAATTTCTTCTCGTATACAGTATTGGCACCACAACAACCTAAACGATAAGGAGCGCCGGATAGAAAAGGTGATACTTACCGGCGGTAGTGCCAACTTGAAGGGGTTGCCCGAGTATCTTTCTGAATGTTTGGGTATTCCGACCGTGCGAGGTGATGTTTGGAGTAATGCCTTTAGTACCGATCTTTATATACCGCCAATTGATAAAAAGCACTCTTACGGTTATGCCACGGCTGTCGGCCTTGCTCTAAAGAATGTCTTTTAAACTATGATAAATCTTCTACCACCACAAGCAAAGAAGAGTATAACCACCGAATACTGGGTTCGAGTAGTGACGGTTTTTATGTTCATAATAAGTGTCGCCGGTTTTATCGTGACACTACTGATGTTGCCGGTCTATGGGCTGGTGAGTTCTCAGGTTGATAATTACTCTTCCTTTGCCCAAGAGGCAGCTGAAAAAGTAGCAGAGTACGACTTGTCCGCTTCATCTTTGGTGTCGGCTAATAAGCAGGCGATGATGCTGGTCAAACAAAAAGAAACAAGTGACTTTTCTCAAATGGTCGATTTGTTCGAGTCACTGAAGGGGGACGGTATTGCTATCAGTAATTTTGAGTTTGTTAGAAAAGATAAGGTGGAGATCGGTCAAATAAATATTCAGGGGCGCGCGCTTGATAGACAAGATCTGGTAGATTTTCGTGACGCTTTATTAAAACAGGCTGTGATAAAGAGTGTCGATTTGCCGATATCAAATTTAGCAAAAGATAAGAACATACCGTTCACGATCACGGTCGAGGTGGTAAATAACGAAAGTTAAAATATTTTTATGTCAGGAAAAACTAAAAAAACACTGATCATATCTTTGATAGTCATGATGATCTCAATGGGTACTTTGGCCTTCTTGTTCTATAAAATTGAAGCACAGAACAAACTAATGGAAGAACATATAAATATAATCGCTGAAAATGGCACTAAAGAGGCGACCTATAGTCACATTAATCGAATTGTCCAAGAAACCGAGCAGGATAGAGCTAGGTTAGCCGGTCTTTATTTGTCGGATGAAAGCGATAGTATAAATCTGTTAAATGAAATTGAAACTCTGGCTCCGACCTTTGGTTTAGAATTCAAGACTGAGGCTTTGGAGAAAGTAAGGATCGGAGATGATGGACCGGAGTCAATAAAAATGACCTTTAGTTATTCAGGTAGAAAGGATAAAGTCTTTGGTTTTACCAAAATGATAGAGTCCATTCCGTACCATTCTACTGTTGAGTCGCTGTCATTAAAGGAGGTGGGTGGTGGTGATTTTACCGGAAAGATCACGGTCTTCATAACAATACAGCCAACATGATAGATAAAAAAATAGTAGACAACATAATTAAAAAAACTGTTCGCTCCAAAGAACAGCCTTTGATGAAACAAAGGATGATCAACCCAAAAAGAGAGTGGGCTATCGGTTTGTCTGCCGGGATCATCTTGGTGGCACTTGGTGGGTGGTGGAATGTTTATACTTATGAAAGATTCAGCGGAACCGTTGCTTATGATAGTGAGATATCCGAAAATGTTGTGGTGTATAGGGAAAGCGTTGTGGAAGCAGCTTTGTCAGATTTCGATGAGCGGGCACTCAGGTATGAGAATTTAAGGAAGGAATTGGCGGGGATGGAAGTGATGTCGGTATTTCAGGCTTCAACCACAGAAGAAGATGAATTGCCGGTGGAAAGTGGAAGTGATGCTGATGAGGCGACTGGTGATTCTGGGGAGGTTATCGAGGATGAAGGTGAGGAAATAAGCGAGGATAATGAGGAGGTGTCTGAGGTCGATAATGTAGATCCTGATAATGAAAGCAATAGAACTTCCCTAGGTGATGATGGAGGTCAAACAGAGAGTAATGAAATAGTTCCTCCTGAAGGTGATCAAGGTAAGCCGGAGATGGCGTTTTAAGTTTATTAAATTTCGTTAATAGAAGTGATCCGAGTATTTATGGGTTGTTGTGCTGTTGTGTGACGGTTTCTGAGTCAGAATATCTTGACGCAGGTTACCAAATGTTCTCACTGACTACACCAGTTGTGAGCACTAAGTACCTGCTATCCCAGATCGCCACATCTTGCGCTAGGAAAGGCACAAAATGTATGGCTCCGCTTCACAAACAAGCACGAAAGCAAAGCAGGTTTTGCTAGTGTGTACTCCCTAGGCGTTGCGAAAAAATACCCACCAAGCCCCACTAGGGTTTACGAGCGACGGATGTCGCTCTTATCGGTGGGAGGTAATTTCTGTAAAATACATGAAAAATACAAAAAAATACAATTTTGCGATAAAATATACACATAAAATACTCAGTTATGACATATTCAAAAAAGCCAAATCCTTTTAATCCAAACGGAGTAGTATCGCCTAATCTCTTTGCAGGCAGGTCAGCTCAGGTAAACAAAATATTAAGAAAGCTAGAGTTGGCGAAAAATGGCACACCCTCAAGCTTCATTTTTGTTGGAGATCGTGGTATTGGTAAAACTGCATTGGCTAAGCTAACGCGCTTTGTGGCAACTAGTAACGATGAGGGTTTATATAACCTAAACTTTCTCTCATCATATTATTCTGTGGCAAGAGGACAATCGACTCCAGAAGTTTTGCAAGCGTCTTTAAACGAACTCACTGAGAGGATGCCTTCAGGAGTTTTAGATAAAATGCAGAGGCATTTAGGGAAGTTGTTTTCAAATGGAAAGTTTTCAATTGGTGCCTTTGGCGCATCTGTTGAAATTGCCGGTGGTGAAACGCAGGACGACACTACAGTTCGTGACCAAGTCATATCAATACTCTCGAATGTGATAACTGCCTTGCGAGAAGAACCAGACAGTCCCAAGGATGGTGTGTTAATCGTAATTGATGAGTTGAACAATCTTTCGGATATTCAAGAATGTGCTCAGCTGGTTAGAGGTATTGTAACTACACTAGATATAAAAGATTTAGGCTATATATCTTTCATTTTGATTGGGTATAGAGATACGGAACGAAAATTTTTTGAAGGAGATGAATCAGCAAGGCGTAACATTGATGAAGTGTCATTGAACCCTATGCCAGACGAAGAAGCGTATCAGATTTTGTGTAAAGGTTTTGAGAGTGCGGAAGTAAAATGGGACGAGCCAGCAGCAAGGGATTCGATTAAGAGAACAGCAGGTTATCCGTACGCTGTGCAGCTTTTGGGTCATAATGCCTATGAAGCTGATACAGATGGAAACATTGATGAAGATGATTGGATAAAAGCAACTGTATCAACAGCACTTGAACTTCAGACTAAAGAATTTTCAACGATGTATTCATTTCAAGGTAAAAAAGGCTCCCGAGAAGCAATAATTGATTGTGTAATTGATAATAATGCTTGTCTTTCTAAATCTCATATTAATAGCCTGTGTCCGAAGTTAAATGTATACAGAGAATTGCCCAAGCTTATTCAACAAGGGAGCTTAATTGAGGATGCTGACGGAAAGATTTGTATCAGTTCCCAGTTACTTAGGTGGGCAGTCATTTTCTCAAGACCGGATAAACAATAAAACCACTCAGCTGAGTGGTTTTATTGTTTCTAGACTGACTGAGATTGGTGGGGTATTAACCCCTCTCAGTAGGTCTCACTATTAGGTGCCCCCAGCAGGAATCCTCTACGAGCCGGGGATGTTGTTGTCTTATTAGACATCCAACATCCCTTCGATTCCTGGCGTGAGCAAAACTATTTGCTCACTCTGGGGGCATATAGTTTAGTTTGCAGGAATCGGTCAGGAGTCAGTTATTTTTATGTTCATTTCATTCACTAAAAATATACTGCTCACGACCCTGACTCGACTCTCTCTTTCTCCGCTTTGCTACGAAATTCACATGAGTCTCCGTCTTTCGATTCCTGCTGGGGGCTACAAACAGCAACGACCAAAATGTATACACATTTTGGTCGGCTGATTTGTGCCCCCAGCAGGAATCGAACCCACATCAAGAGCTTAGAAGTCTCCTGTTCTATCCATTGAACTATGGGGGCAATGGATCGTGTCTCACAGGATAACAAAAAAATGCCTAATAGGGAATAGTTGGCGGAATCATATAAAAAAGCAGAGGTGTGAAAAAATATTTTCACACCTCTTAAATGGTAAGTACTTTTCATCTTGGTTTAGGTTGTCTAAATTTGAATTTCTTAAAAGATCCATATAAATCTATAAGCATCCTTTTAAATTTTTTGGACCACTTATTTTTCGCTCTCAAACATTCCACAATCTCATCTTCCAGCATAGGTAGTGAATAATTTTTTATAATATCACCATCATTATCTTGGTGTGTGCGAATTTCTGTACCAACAGAGTAGCATCCGCCGATAATCCTTAGGTAGCGAAAAGTGTAATCTGTTGTGTATCCGTTGACCTCGATTGATATATGTGGATGATCGACATCGTTATCTGAGTGCAGAAGTAAAGGTGTGCCATTAATGGATTTGTCATAATCGCCAAAAACCACTTTGTGAATCCCAATTCTATTTAAGAACTCAGTAACTGCCAGTTTGCCTGAGTCTAAAATCTCATTGCTGATTTCGGTAGACATATTGTTCTCCTATATTTTTTAGCAAGTTTGAACTTGGCTCTAAATGAACTGATTCAACCCTACTTAATTTGTTCAAGAAAGTTGTTGCTCTTTTAAATATAGAACAAAATGGTTTTTGTGTAAATAGCAATTAAAAAACAGCGCTTGATAAACAAGCGCCGCTAATATTCATCGTCAAAACAGATGAAGTTGATCATTTCATTTGCCATTTTTACGATCTCATCATTGTCTGACTTCTGAAGACCTTTTGTTATTTTTAAGGTTCTAAAAACCCCTCTTTTGTTTGCATTTACTCTTCTTTGGAGATTCCTTTCTTTTGGGTTTAGTCCAAAAAAATGAGCCTGCACTTCTGTGGGAACTGATGATCCTTCGTCTCCCGGAAAACCAAGCATCAGGTCTCTTCCCAAAGAACAAAAGCGTTTAAGTTTTTCAAATATCGGTGAACTTTTGAATTTTTCAAAAGAAGCCAGTCTATCCTCAAACTCTGGTCCGAACGGAACCTGGTCGATCCTTTCCGGATAGGTTGGAGGGGACAGTAGTACCAATCGGTCTATCTTGAACTTTTTGATACGCGTCTTTGCCAGTACACTGACAGCGATATGAGCTCCGTCACAAAGCCCGATCAAAGTGATGTCATCAAATACTCCAAATTCCTCGAAAAATATTTCCAGCAGATCGACCAGCTTTTCTGTCTGCAGGTCCAGAGTGTTGAGAGCTTTGTCATTTTCCGAAAACTCCTTGCCTGATGGAGTATATAAAAGACTGAACACTCCCTTTTCGACCAGTTGTTGAGACAGGCAATTGTATAGTGAACCGATCAAAGTTCGATTTGAATTTCGATCTGCCCTTTGAGTGGTCCTGTCGATGAACACGACTAGTTTGTTTGCGTCCTTTGTTTTGGCGACAGTGTGTTGCAAAAAGTTACTTTCTATCCAAAGGTAACCGGCCCTTGAGGTGGTTGTCTTAGACCACCTTGCCTTTGTCTCCTCAAGCGGAGGTTGTTCTACTTGCATATTTTCTCCTTGTGTATTGTCAATCTGTTTGCAATATAGCGTTGAGAGGACGGGGTGTCAATATTTTGTTCCGCCTTCGACTTAATTTTTAATGACTGGAAGGGTGCCGTCCTGCGAATGAAAAATATAGTCGTCAACTCCTTATTTTACACTTAAAATGGAATTGCTCTTGTGGTGCAAGTCTCTGGCGACAAAATGCAAAATTCCACCAGCAGAAGCTGGCGGAATTTCACATTGTGCGTGATGAGAGACTTGTCCCGCTTTTTCTAATTCACTACGTTCATAAGAACGCTGGACACGGCTCGACCGTTTCTCTCCCTAGGAAAGGGGAGAGAAACATGTCTCCGCCGTTCAAGTCTCTACGGAAAGCATGAAGATGCTTTCCTCATCGCGCACGAACAAAAATCGCCCAAGCAAAGCTTGAGCTGATTTTTGTACTCGTGCGCGATGAGAGACTTGAACTCCCGACCTTCTCGGTGTAAACGAGCTGCTCTACCAACTGAGCTAATCGCGCATGTTATCTTCCTTCCTTGGTTTGACTGATTTTGATATCAGTAGGCTATATACTACCTGTTTTTAAAATAATTTCAATATCTTATCATTTTGTAGGTTTAGATTTACCTGGTCTTTAATAAGTAAATATTAAACCCCAGAATATAATTCTGGGGTTCTTGACTCAATACCAAACTAACCTAGATTGTTTGGTATCCGCCACCCATTCCCCAGCCAAGGTTATTGCCTGCATAGGCAATAATACCAGCTTGAGAAACAAAGGGTTTTTCATAACCACCGTTTTTAGCTATAAGTTCCGCAGCCTCGATGACGTTTTCTCGAGAAAAACTGGCCTCGATGATGCCGATGATTATACTCCCTTCTGGTAATTCTAAAGCGTCGGTAGGAGGGGTGGTTCTAGAAATGATCAAATGTTTCATTCTATATCTCCAATTGATTAATCAATAGAAAGCATATGAAATGCCAAGCTCAAAATAGCACGAATGGTATCTAATGTCAATAGTGTGGGCGTAGCTGGTTTGGGGTTGTTGGCTTTTGGCGGTATACTTTTTACTACTATGGTAGAAATGCGATGTACTGTTACCGGTAAGGTGCAAGGGGTGCGCTATCGGGATTATGTGGTCAGTATGGCTGAGGAGCTGGGGGTGTTTGGTTATGTTCAAAATCAATCCGATGGTTCGGTTTTGGTGGTAGCGCAAGGTGAGCCGGATACGCTTAAGGAAATGGTCGAGTGTTTGCATGAAGGGTCGCTTTTGGCACGGGTGGATGGTGTGGCGGTGGACTGGGGTACTGCCAATGCAACTTATGATGAATTCTCGTTGTTGCAATAGGTTATGAATAATAGAGAAGAAAAAGTTCTACCCGGTTGTGTGGGATTTATCATGGATGGCAATCGTCGTTTTGCTAAAGAGCAAGGGCTGAGTGCGGTTGAAGGACATTTGGCCGGAAAGGAAAAGTTTTTGGAGGTGACGGATTGGTTGGTGGAAATGAAAATACCACACGGAGTCTTTTATGCATTTTCGACCGAGAACTGGCGACGGGAAAAGGAAGAGGTTCAGTACTTGATGAATTTGTTTCGAGGACTTTTAGGGCAGATCAAAGATGGGTCAGATCAGCGGGAGGTGAACGTGAGGATCATCGGTCGACGCGATGATCTGCCGGAGGATATTCAAAACAGCATAAAAGAACTTGAAGCTAAAAAGTCTCAATATGAGACTACTATTTGGGTGGCGTTGTCGTACGGAGGGCGGGCGGAGATATTGGCGGCAGTGAACCGGGCGACTGCTCTTGGTGAAGAAGTGGATGAAGATAAGTTTTCCAAGCTACTCTCCACCGCCGATATGCCCGACCCTGATCTTATTGTTAGAACCAGTGGAGAGAAGAGACTGTCCAATTTTCTGCCGTGGCAATCCGTGTACAGCGAACTGTTCTTCATAGATACCTACTGGCCTGCTTTTACAAAACCAGAATTTGAGCGTATTCTAAATGAATATGGAAACAGAGAAAGAAGGATTGGGCGCTGATCTTAAAATGGAACCGACGGTTTTGTATGAAGATGAGGAAGTGCTGGTGGTGAGTAAGCCATACGGCATGTTGGTGCATGAGGATTGGCAGTCGGGAGTGGAAGGTACTTTGGTCGAGTGGTTCTTGAAGCGAGTGCCGGAAGCAAAAGGGGTGGGAGAAGTATCCGAGAAGTCTGATGGAACCCCGCTTGAGCGTTCGGGGGTGGTGCACAGGCTTGACCGAGAGACGTCCGGTGTGATGGTGCTCGCCAAGACCAACGAAGCTCACCGTCATTTAAAGACACAATTTCATGATCGCTTGGCCAAGAAAGAATATCGGGCTTTGGTGTACGGGCGGATCCATGACCGGTATGCCACTATCAACCGACCGATCGGTCGAAATGCCAAAGACTTCAAGAAACGTTCAGCAGAGCGAGGAGCCAAAGGAACTTTGCGCGAAGCGGTCACTCACTTGGAGCGAATCGGAATAGGGGAGTATGAGGGCGAGACTTTTTCTTACCTAAAACTGAGACCGCAAACGGGCCGGACGCATCAGCTGCGAGTGCATATGAGAGCTATTGATCGACCGATCGTGGGTGACACTTTGTATGCTGGTAAGGAATTCGAGTCGTCTAATAACCTTGGTTTAAAGCGTCTGGCTTTGCACGCGCATGTTTTGGAGATAGTTTTGCCAAACGGTGAGTCGACGCGTTTTATCTCTCCGATCCCGCCGGAATTGGAACAAGCGGCCGAACGTATTGCAGAGTAGGTCTAGTTATGGTAGATTATGGCACGATTAAACGTCTCTATCGTTTATAGAAATTTTAATTATTATGAAAACAGCAGTTACAGGGGTGGCAATTTCACCCGTCAATATGAGTGAGCGCAAAGAGCTAGGTATCAGACCTGGTGATACAGTGCGTGTACACCAAAAGATCCAAGATAAGGGTAAGGTTCGTATTCAGGTTTTTGAAGGCTTGGTATTGGCCCGAAAGCACGGTGATGAGCCGGGAGCAACCTTTACCGTACGTAAGGTGGCTAGTGGAGTAGGGGTAGAGAAGATCTTCCCGTTATACTCACCACTTATCGATAAGATCGAGATCGTGAAGCGAGCTAAGGTACGTCGAGCGAAGCTTTACTACATCCGTGAAAAAGTGGCTCGCGAGATCAAGCGTCAAATGCGTCGCATGTCTCTAGTATCTTTTGCTACTGAATCTGAAGCGGAAGCAGCAGCAAAGGCAGCCGCAGAAGCTAAGGCGAAAGAAGAAGCTGAGGCCAAAGCCAAAGAAGAGGCTGAACTAAAAGAAAAAGAGGTAGCTGAAGCTAAGGCCAAGGAAGAGGCTGCTAAAGCCGAAGCTGAGACCGAAGTCAAAGCGGAAGAAGCTACCGAAACCGCTCCAGAGGAAGTAAAGGAAACTGAGGGAGAGAAAAAAGAAGAAAAAGCTGAAGAAAAGAAGAGCTAGGTGGCAACACTCCAGCGCAAAAAGGCCAGACGCATGCGTCTGGCCTTTTTAGTGCTGGAGTGTTGCTTTTAAGTAAATAAGCAAATGAAAATTGTTTGTGTATAATAAGGATACTGATTTATGTGCGGAATAGCGACTATAATAGATAAAGATAACAAATGCTCAACGCCAATTGAGTCTTTATTGCAAAAAATTTGTCATCGTGGATTGTCTCAAAATGAAATTTTAAGATTTGAAAAAGTTTCTTTGGGAACAAACAGGTTGCCTATCGTTGACGAAGAAAATGCAGTCCAACCTGTTTTTAATGAGGACGAAACTGTGTTTGTTATTCAGAATGGGGAAATATTCAATCACAATCAAATCAGGATAAGTTTGAAAGACAAAGGCTATAATTTTAAGAGTGACTCAGATACTGAAGCCTTAGTTTATTTGTGGCAAGAATACCATGAAGAAATGGTCAGATATATTGATTCAGAAATGTTTGCTTTTGTTATTTATGACAGAAAAACCGATTCCGTTTTTATTGCTAGAGATCGTCTTGGTGTAAAGCCGTTATTTTATAGTGAGACTGAAAGTTGTCTTTTGTTTGCTTCTGAGATGAAATCTTTGAGTCATTTGGACGGTGTGTCAAAAATAGAGGAGTTTCCACCTGGACATTATTACAAAAATGGAGTGTTTACAAAATACTACGATTTAAATAAACATACGGAGGGAGATGAAATAGAAGGAGACGAAAAGGTCATTTTAGATTTATTAGAAAAGTCAGTGGCCAAGAGAGTAGATACAGATCTACCGATTGCGGTATTTTTTTCCGGAGGTGTAGACAGTTCTTTGGTAATGCATTATGCCAACAAGCATCATAAAGACGTAACAGCGTTGATATTGGGTGGTGATAATTCGGAGGATAGAAAATACGCGGAAGATCTTTGTCTTAATATGGGTTGGAAGTATAAGACTCTGGATGCGGCAGTTGATTACTCTAAAAATCTTGAAAATATTATCTATTACTTGGAGAATGACAACCCAAATGTTGTAAGGCATTCATTTGCCAATGACTTGATTTCTCGATTCGCAAAAGACTTGGGGTATAAAATCGTTTTGACTGGTGAAGGAGCGGATGAATTATTTGGTGGATATAATGAGTTTTTTGATATTCCCACATCAAAGATAAACAAGGCTTGTAGGATATTGCTACAGTCAATGTCTTTAGGTAATTTAGCTAGAGTAGATCGATTGGCGATGAAGCATACGATAGAAACTAGATGTCCGTTTTTTGATAATGATCTACTAGATTATGGTCTCTCAATCTCTGGAGATAAAAAGAAAGGGGAAGAGAATGGTGAGGTTTATACCAAGCTTATCCTACGAAAGGCTGCTACAAGAGTTTTGCCTTATAAAATAGCGTTCAGACAGAAAGTTCCTTTTGCAAATGGGGCTGGTATGGATATTGGTTATAATTATCAAATTGGGGACGGAGTGTTGTCTAAAATTGCAAAAGGTAATAACATGACCGAGCAAGAAATGTATACTCAAATTTATAATAGCTTTAACTACAATAAATTTAAAAAAGAAGAAGTGGTTGTAAAAGATAACTTGGTAAACTCTTTATAATAAATAACTTCTACTTGAAGTGAAGTGTCTTTTCAGGCATAATGCAGGAACTTTATTTTCCAAAAATATAGGCATCAGTCCACAAAAATGTCCAGGTGGCGAAATTGGTAGACGCGCTACCTTGAGGGGGTAGTGGGAATTATTCCCGTGCTGGTTCAACTCCAGTCCTGGACACAAAATCAAGTCGGCGTTTAGCCGACTTTTTGTGTCCAGGAAGCAAGCAAATAGTTTTGCTTTCGTGCCTTTGTGTCGGGCGTAGCTATAATTTTGCTCCTTATCTAGAGCAAAATTAGGCGAGCCGGAGGAGCAAGTCGGCATTTTTTTATGCTCTTTAATTTAAAATTGGTTGGTGGTTTTAGATAATAAGCATTACACAACACTTTCCATATTCTCGTTTTTAAACCGGTGCGGTATTATAGAAGGATATGACATGGTCATCTCTTAAAAAGACAGTGGTTATTCTTTTGGTGGCTGTTATTCTGGTACCGGCTTCGGTTTCTGCTAAAACAGTTGAGATCGACACTTCTTCTTCGTTGTCTGAATACAGACAGTATTTGTTGGAAAGAATTGAAGAGTTGACCAACGAGGTGGCGAGACTTCAGGCGTTGTTGGATCAGAGGGAAGTTCAATTGGCTAAAGCTACTGATTACCAACTGACGGTATCCAAAAGGGTTGATAAGGAACCCTACGAGTCTCGGTTCTTCGATTTTGATTTTGAGGAAATTTATTTTGTGGACGGTGATGGTCTGGTGAATGCGGACAACACCGGACGGATCCGTTTGGTGGATAAGCAGATGTATGATCTGTTCGTGTCTGTGGTGGGGGAAGAGGCGGTGGAAGACAATGTAGAGGAGTGGCGAGTCTTTGAAAACAGGGTGACCAACACCGGAGCTTTTGTGGAATTGATGGCTGGTACCGATGATTGGATCGTGGGAGTCAATCGTTTTGAGTTTGATATAGGTGATGAGATAGTAGTCACTTCTTTTACTGATCTTTTCATTCACGAGTATGCCCATATTTTATTGGAGGATGAGTCTGAGTTTAGGCAGAAATTCACTGACACTTTTTGGACAAGGACAGATTTTAGACACAAGCGAAGAATAGAGAATGCGTCAGAGAAAGATCGTTTTAAAATAGCACACCAATATTATAAAAATAATAGTGACCGGTTTGTTACCGAATATGCCACGACCAACGAGGAAGAGGACATGGCGGAGACCTTTGTTGATTTTGTACTAAGAGATAGACCTAAGGGCAGCGATCTGGAAGACGATAAGATCAGGTTTTTCTATCAAAGTGCGCTCTTTATAAAGGAGAGAGCAAAGATCCGTTCTAATTTGAAAAAGCTAGATCTACTTTAGTCTCGGTGTAATAGTGAATTTTTTGCAGGTCTGTACAGGTAATTTGTCGGGTATATAATATATATGGGTATCGACCCAATTTATCAGTTCATTTAAGAAAACAACAATATGTCACTAATAAAATGGGAACCTTTTGATGAGCTTGATCGTGTTTTTCGCGACCTTAATCCAACGTTATCAGCTCGCGGTACACAGGTCGGTTTTGATATGGCGGTTGATGTTTATGAGGATGGAAACGATCTGGTAGCAGAAATGAATGTGCCGGGATTGAAAGCTGATGATATTGATGTAGAGGTCGAGGATAGTTACTTGAGGATCTCCGGGCGACGAGAAGAAGTGCAAGAGAAGAAAGAAAAAAATCACTACGCCAAGGAGATCAAGCGCGGATCGTTTGAGCGAGTGGTGGCTCTGCCTGATATGGTAGAACAAGACAAGGTAACGGCCGAGTATGATAACGGAGTCTTAAAGGTAACTATGCCAAAACGCGAAAGAACTCCTGATAAGAAAGTGAAGGTGCAGGTGAAGTAGGTTTGCTCGCAAGAGGTAACGATGGAAGGTTAACAAAACACCCGCCCCGCCGGCGTAGCCGGCGGGGCGGGTGTTTTGTATTTTTACTTTTCCATTAGGTTTAGTTTTGGTTTTGCAAATACTCTTCCAAATAAGTGATCTCACGTTGCAAGATAAAATGACTTTTGTAGTCAGAAGGGGAGCCGGCCTTGATCTTCTCCAAGGCTTCTTTTGCGGGAAGCCAAATATTTACAAGACCTTCATCGATCTCCGCTTGTTCCAGTTCCGGTTCACCGATCTCACCGATCAGGGTGGCAGTGAAGCAATATGAGATCTGGATCAGTTCGTATTGGTTGCGGTATTCGATTATCATCCCGAGTAGTTTTTCAGGGCGGCAGTCACAGCCAACCTCCTCTCGCACTTCACGCTTTAGGGCTTCTTCCAGATCTTCTCCTTCATCCACGCTACCGCCGGGAAGTTTGTGGTAGTGATGATTACTAATGTGTTGCAGAGCGATATTTCCGTCTTGGTCCTTTAGGATAGTTCTGACATTCTTTCCCAGCTTGTATTTTGAGTTCAGTTTTTCAGCTTCACCGATCCCTAGGGACTTTTCTGATATTTCTGTTAGTAGTTTCATACAGGTGTCAGTATATCAGACGGCTGGTGGTTTTGTAAGAAAGCTAGAGTTTTACCTGATAGGTGCTTTTCAGGTCTTTAAGTCCGGCCTTGATCAACTTTTTTATGATCGTCAGATCAATTCCTTCCAGATTTTTCAGGTATAGACAGGATTTACCTAGTTTGTGAGGACCTAATTTTTCTAGTAACTTTGAGTAGTCTTGATAGCCGGGCATGATGTACAGGGTGGGGCCGGACTTGCGGATGGAAAAGCCGGTGGCCATGAATTGTCCTTCATCACCATTCTTGCGATGGTAGGTGTATTCACCAAAACCAACAATGCTCGCTCCCCACATCTTGGGTTTAGCTCCGGTCACTTCTTTGAACAACTTCAGTAGGACCTTAGCATCCTTTTGCATTTCCTTAGGGGCGCTATTTATATAGTCGGACACACTATTGTCGTTTTGGCTGGTTTTGAGGTTTATTTTTTTAGGCATATGTAAATATTGTATGGTGTTTTATAAAAAAGATAAAGAACATATTGATTGGTGGTCAATTTGGGAGGAGGGTCATCAAGGCCGTATCAATTGCAAGGAAGTGAAGGGTGTTTTTTGGAGCATAAATTCAGAGATGGACTGGGCGGTATTATTATGTATACTGAACAATAGTTTATCAAAATAATATCAATATCATGATTGCGCAGAAAAAATACAGACGATCTTTATTATTTATTTTTAGCTCCATTGTACTAATGGCTTCCTTGGCGTTTGCTTCGGTGGCGGAGGCGGCCTCAGTTTCTCATTGGGCGATGGATGAGGGTGGTGGAAATACCGCTTACGACTCGGTCTCGAACAACAACGCCTCTTTGCTAAAAGGAGCAAAATGGACTTCCGGCCAGTTTGAAGGAGCTGTTAAATTTGATGGTAGGAACGACCACTTAAAAGTATCAGCCGATGCGTCACTCAACAATCTTGATTCCTTAGACTTAGAGCTATGGATCAAGCCGGAAAGCCTAGGTGAGAGAGGGCAGGGTTGGATCATCAGCAAGGCTAGAAATGGCGGAGCTTTACCAAACAGGGGTTGGTCACTACGCTTGAACAATAGTCCTGAGAACAGTTTAGCTTTCGCGGTGCATTACTCCGGTACCCGCCTTGAAGTGAAAACGGTAGAGAATAGTATTGAGCTCAATGAATGGAACAAAGTGAGAGTGACTTGGGATGGTAGTGAAGAAGCTGTTGGCGTGAAGATATATGTTAATGACGAAGAGGTGTCATATAGCAAGAGAAAGAATGGTGTGGGTAATAGAGTAAGTGATGCCAACTACTCAATGTTTATTGGTGCTGATCCACGAAAGAAGCGAAGCTTTAAGGGG
>CAYGKU010000017.1:0-17774 GCA_964350745.1 uncultured Candidatus Saccharibacteria bacterium
TAACAAATGAAATGATAGTCCCATTACAACAACAATTCAGAAAACAAGCTTATTTATGTCACTAAGTTTTTTAATTCACCCCCTAAGATACTTAGGGGGATGTTTTTATACTGTAAATTGATTTACAACAACCATTACCTGTGGTATTGTGATGAGCCTTTTAATTTATTAGGAGATTTAAAAGTGAAAAAAATCACTTTATTGGTTCTTTTGATTGTTGCTGTAGCTCTATCGGCTTGCTCGACAACGGCCGGTATAACAAACTCGGACTTAACAGCTGATGAAAAGCGAGTTATCTGCGAAGATGTTGTTAAAAAATATAATAAACTGGAAAAAGAAGCTCGTGAAGCACAAGTGGAGCAATTAACAGACAGCAACAATTATAAAACAAAAAAAGAACAAGACGGCCTATGCATTACTTGTTTGTATGATGGCGCAAAAGCCGGATACCACGGATTGAGTGCAGACAGTAAGTCAAAAGAACAAAAACGTCTTAAGGAGGCCTTCTCATTTTGCTTTCTTTAAGTAACAAAATAACAGTGAAGTAACTCTCACTCACCCCCTCAGCGGTTTACATAACGCTGGGGTTTTTATTTTCTGATTTTCGGCATTTTCTATGCTATATTCTCTCTATGACCAAACCAAAAATCATCGCCATTGTCGGACCAACCGCTTCGGGAAAGAGTGATTTGGCGGTAGAGCTGGCTCTTCGCTTTAATGGCGAGATAATTTCGGCTGATTCTCGGCAAGTCTACCATGGACTTGATCTCGGCTCCGGCAAGATTACGCTGGAAGAAATGAAGGGTGTACCTCACCACCTTCTTGATGTAGCCGACCCCAAAACCGATACTTACACCGGCTCTGATTTCACAAAAGATGCCAATAAGTCCATAGAAGGTATCTTGAAGCGCGAAAAATTACCAATCGCGACCGGTGGAACCTTCTTTTGGTTGGAGCTTTTGCGCGGCCGCAAAGCGGCCGCGCCCGTACCCCCCAACCCCACCCTACGAGCCGAACTCGAAAAACTTAGCACCGAGGAACTGTTCATCAGGCTCAAACACAAAGACGAAAAAAGAGCGGATAACATCGACCCACACAACCGCCAACGCCTTATCCGTTCCTTAGAGATTATCGAGAGCTTGGGCACTGTACCACCAACCCCTCCCACCCCTTCGACATATGAATGGCTTATCATCGGTATAGATATCGATAAAGAAACTCTGCGCCAAAGAATTGAGTTGAGACTCAAAAAGCGCTTAGAAATGGGAATGGTAACAGAAGTTCAGAAATTACTTTCTGCCGGCGTTACAGCTGAAAAATTGATCAGTTTCGGCCTTGAATACCGTTACATCACAGAATACCTAGAGAAGAAAATTACTAATAAAGAAATGAACGAGCTTATAATCACCAAATCAATGCAATTTGCCAAACGCCAATACACCTGGCTTAAAGCCGATCCGCAAATAATTTGGAAAAAGTTTCCGGTTGATGTTGATAAACTTGAAGCGGAGGTAAAAATGTTTTTGAATAGTCCGACAAAGAAATAACAAAGGATAACCCTTTGTTATTGTTTATTTCTTGACCAATCTCTTTATTTCGCCTAATATTACAAGCACTCACGAAAACAACAGTGAGTGGAGTGTTAATTAACCAGATTAAGTGTTGCACTCAACAAAAATGTCTCGGAGACATTTTTGGGCCTATAGTTTAGTGGTAGAATTCTGGTCTCCAAAACCAGCGACCGTGGTTCGAGTCCACGTGGGCCCGCGAGCTAAAAAAACAACCCGAGCAGGGTTGTTTTCTGTTTGCGAGCGAGGACCACATGGACTCGAAAGACGGAGCCGGTACACAAGACGACGAGGTACGAGGAGGGCTTGTCGGCGAGTCCGGGGAGGAAGTTCTTAGTAAAATTTGGAGGGACGAACAAATTTACTTAGAAACTTGACCCCGAGTCCACGTGGGCCCGCTCGAGTAAAAGTAAAATCACCAGACAATTTGTCTGGTGATTTTACTTTTAGAAAGTGACCTGCGTCACTTTCGTGCTCGAGCGGGAGGCGGAAGCATGTTTTTATTTCCTTTCCTAGAAATAAAACGGCTGAGCCGGGGTCGAGAGTACTTAGTAAAATATGAACGAAGTGAAATATTTTACTTAGTAACTCGTGACCGCTATACAATCATCTTCCTTGCTCGTGTCGTGGACTCGAAGCTCCGGACGATGTTTTTCGACCCCAAGGGAGAAAAACGAGGAGGAGCCGACCAAAGAAGTGAGCTATTTTATGAACGAAGTGAAATAAAATAACCACTATCTGGGGTCGAGTCCACGTGTCCTCAAACAAACACAAAAAAATCTCACTTCTTGTTAATGCAAGATATAATTCTATTTAATAGTTTAAACCGAAAATAGATCAGTTGGTTATGGTTATATCCCAATGATCTGGTGGTCCATGTCGATAATAAATATTTCCATTTGAGTCTTGCCAACGATTACCTCCAAGAGGGGTGAAGTTTTGCGTAATGTAATCATTAACAGCCGGATCGGTTCTCACATCCACTTTATATCCATTAGCATGACTATATTGCCCTCCAGCATGACCCGTTTCTGTTCCTCCGGTAATAGTGATCGGCTGACCAACAGCAGCTTGCAACTCATTTATTCTTTGTATAGTTGTAGGTTGAATACCGTCAAGCGAGGTACAGGAAGAATCATTTCTGTCGTTACAACCTCCACTAGAACTTATATTAATATTATTATTTAACTGGGACTCAGCTTCAGCTTGACTGATTCAACCAGGAGCAATCGGTCCAGAAGGTGGCGGAACCTGACCTTGAACAGGGTCTGTTGCTCCCGCTCCTTCACGAACCCCCTCAATCGCCTCCGTCTGCTCCTGACACCTCACCTCCATCCAAGGACCCCAGCCTTCTATCGTGCCGTCACCGGTAAGCACCCCGCCCTCCGCACCACCTCCAGCCAACAAACCACGCATAATAGTATCAACTAGAAGCCAAGCCGCCATCACAATCACCAAACCAATAACAGCATTGGTGAGTTTGGACTTAGCGGCATCAAGACGGGACTGATTTCCGGCAGACGTGACCAGACCAAAACCGGCGATCACAGCAATGACTCCGAAAGTAATAAAAATAACCCCGAACAACCAAACAATGATAATATTGGCCATCTCCGCCAAATTACAAAGACTACAATCAGGACCGTTACAGGTCACAAAATTATCAGGTGCCACCGCCCCAGCAATGTCAGTTGGTAAAATTATTAATAAAAGAGCAATAAAAATAAAACGCAAATTCATATACTAAAATTATACCATTCACTTATTACAACGCACTGGCTATGGCGTTGATATTAGCCACATAGTTTCTCGTCTGTTCGTAGGAAGAAAAACCTTCGTTGCGTTCACAGTCAGTCCGGCTGGTATTATAACAACCAGGTTCATTCCAAGGACATTCCCACACCCTAAGTCCTGGACAATCCACACTAGACTCATTCGCCTTCCCGCCACCATTATAAGCCGCCAAAGCCAGAGTAGTATCACCATCATATTGATCGACCAACTGACCAAAATACTCCGCACTGAGCGCTAAAGCATAAGCATCATCGTCTCTTAGTCTGGCCGCGACCTCATCATCACTCATTCCAGCCAAGTTTGAGTCAAGACCACGAGCAGTACTGATCAGCATTTGCCCACACCCATAAGCCGTACCGTATCTTGTTGGCGGACCGACCTTATTTTGGCAATTACCAGATTCTTGTGATATTAACGCCCTCATAATATTGATCTCTCTGTCTGTTTCCAAGCCGGCAGCGATAGCGGCCGTTTCAATATCCTCTTGCAAGTCTCCCGAACTGTTGATGGCATTGACTCTATTTTCGATATCAGCCGGGCCCAAGAGATGGTTATTGGCCGGTATGGCTGACGGACGAGCTGATTCTTGCACTATAGGCTGAGGCACACATTCAATAATATCGCTGCTCCAAGTGTCATACAAAACAGCGTTAGCAAAGAGCCTCAAGCCAAAGTCAATGACAAACCAAGCTGACAACAATATCATATACCCGATGATCGCAGTGGCGATAAATCTTCTAGCCTGACTCTTGGCATCCACATTTCCTCCGGAAGAAGCCACACGCACTCCCATCACAATAACGATGATGGTGACCAGAATTCCTGAAATATTGACCAGCCAATCAGCCACATTCTGCACCAAGAGTACGGTATGACAAAATTCACAAGGATCTTGCCCCGGACCACCACACGGCACCAACTCACCCGCTTCCACCGCCATCGCCATCACAGGCACAGTGAATAAAGAAGCCACCAGAAGAAATTTGCTCATACCCATAGACTAATACGTATTTTAAATATAAACCAATCATAGCACTTCACACTTTGAAAAATACCAAGATCTATGGTAACTTGTTGATACTTTACTGGTTTTCAAACGAGTAATTTATTTAAAAAAGCGGATACAAAAAGACCTAAGTGTCCGCAACAAAAAGAATACATGCGTCGGTGGCAGAGTGGTCAATTGCATCAGACTGTAAATCTGACGGGTTTTCCCTACGTTGGTTCAAATCCAACCCGGCGCACACAGGTAAAACAAAAGCACAATTCTCTTCGAGAATTGTGCTTTTGTTTTAGAAACTGAACTGCTTCAGTTTCGTGCCTGTGGGCGAGACGGAGACATGTTTTTATTTCCTTTCCTAGAAATAAAAAAGTCGAGTCCGGGGAGGAAGTTCTTATGAGCGTCAGCGAATTAGAAACTTGACCCCACAAGACATGGCCGTTTTTCATATTTTTAAGCCGAGGTTGGATTGGAAACAAGGTGCCGGGAGATATATTTTTAGTGAGTGAGCGAACATAAAAATAATCTCGCGGTGAATCCAACCCGGCGCACTAAGGTAAAAGCAACAACCCTGGTTTTGAAACCAGTGTTGTTGCTTTTAGTAAGTGAATAATTTCACTTACGGACCTTAGTGCGAGACGGAAGCATGTATTTTGCTCGTTCCTAGAGCAAAATACGGCTGAGTCGGGGTCGAGAACACTTAGTAGATTTGGAGTCGCAGACGAACAAATATACTTAGTGATTCGTGACCACAATATAAAAAATTGCCAGCTTCTTGCTGGGTTTTGAATTTTATCTTGCAAGCCATGTTGGATTTGGATTTATAAATAACTGATTTTTTATCCTTTAGTTTTCGCTTCACGATATTTGTATTTTGACACAAACTAAAACATTGATTTAGCGCACAAAATTATACTTTCGAATTCTAAATCACCCCCTCGCACAGTCAGCACGTGACGCTGCCCATGCGTCCGCCGGTAAAAGGCAGACAAGTTCTATATCTGATGTACTTGTTCAGAACGACAAACACCCGCCAACTGATCTGTAGCGGGCGTTTCTCTAAGACCACATATCATTCACTTTTCCTCGTAATCAGAACACGGGACAAAGTCCAGGAAAGAGCCAGTACCAAATAGAAAGCTAGTATATTAATGATCAACGAGAACCATATAATCACAAACCTATCACCCCACTCGCCTGCAAAACAGTTTGTATACCACGGTAAAGGTGGATTACGCCAACTCTGGTCGCTCACAAAGAAAGTGAGAGGCCAGCCACATGAGACAGCTTGCAAGTCACTTTCTTCGACAATATAGACCTTCTCTTGAAAAGCAACTCCAATAACCATAACTGTTGCCAAAAGAAGCAATGCGAAGTGTGAAGCAAAAACTTTTATGCTAAACATGAAATAACGAATCTAGTTAGTTGTTGCGCATGCAATATTTGAGTATGAGGAATACCCGAGATCATTCTTGGCACGAAGTCGGTAACAATAGGTTGTGTCTGACTGGAGACCTGTATTTGTCCAATTCCAGTTACCGGTGTAATTGAGAAGACCAAAGTAGCCCCATTCTGACCAACTACCTCCAGCGACACGTCGTTCAATGCGAATTGTAGTCTCGTCAAATGTATTATCAGTGAAGTGTAATTTAAGACTTGAGGACGTTAGGTCAGATATACTCAAATTGCTTGGTGCCTCTTGCGGCGCCACCCCTAAAAATGTCCATGAATCTGCTGCTGGCACATTTTCCCAAGCTGAAATGAGGTTATATATTTTGTACTTGGCTGCACACCATGTCGAATAGCAAGATGAGGGATTTCGGAAACCAACTTGCGCCTGCAATTTATAATCATCGGTATTGTCATCACCATATGTTGTACGCATGTACGTGTAGTGCCTGGTGTTGGTGGAAATCTCATCTGCTTGTGCGGCACCGATGGTGTACGAAAGCTCATCTGTCTCACAACTGGTTCCGCTTTCAGCAAGACGCGTATCGACGTATGGCTTTGATGCTGACCCCCAAGTTGTTGCTGCATATGTCAACGTCGGGAAACATCCTGGATACAAAGAACTATCACCGTTCAAGAATGTGTCATCATCATAGTTGTAAAGATATAACTTGTGTTCGTATGTCTCATCTGCAGCGAAGTAATTATTGTCCCATTCCATGTATTGCAACGTATACCGCTCTCCAGAAACCGATGAGTTGTTGATGTACGAAGTGCCTGACGTGGGAAGATACTTGTACATGGGATAGAACTGTGTACCAGCCGCCTCAACAGTCATAATAAAGAAGTTGTCTACCTTCTTAGGTTCTGGTTTTCGTTCGGGTTGAGTATACCTCAACATTTCATCATCCGCAGTTTCAACTTTTTTAATCTTCAAATTCTTTTTGACTTTATCAATATTTCCTCTGGTACCTGTAAATTTAACAACCCTGATCTTAATATTTTCAATTTGCTCTTTATCTTCTTGGGAGAACTCAGTGGTTCCTTTTACATCAGCAATCATCGCTTTGCGAGCATGTGCATATTTTGCTGCAACATTTTGATTCTGATCTCCTTTGTGAACGATTTGAAAATCGTAAACCTCCTCACCGTCAAATTCGAAGGTGCTTTCTAAAATCATCTCATCAAATGCTTGACCTTTAACAGATGTAATAAAGGCATCTATCTCCATGGGTTCTGATAATTCTATGCGAGCAGTATCAACAACCTGTTTTGCAGCAAGTGATATTGCTACAGGTGCAGCAACAACCAACGTACCCACAACCAACACTGCTACTACGCCATAATTTCTCATATATTTTGATTATAAATAAATTCTACTTATAAATAACATCTCTACATATCATATCGAATATTGTAGCATCTTAAGAAGTACTTTTAAGTTTCAACAAAACTACTTGGTACACGTGCAAAGCGCGCCACGAACCCCAACAAAGCCCTTTAGCAAATACGAGCACACACTGAGCAGGTCACGCGAACGAATGTGAGCGGCCTATACGAAGTGTGTGCTGAGTGAGCGAACATAAAAATAATCTCGCGGTGAATCCAACCCGACACCCCTTCTTTACAAATCATTTTTTTAGTGTATTCTGTGAAATGGAGCCAATTCCCAATCAACAATCAGTAAGGAGATACCATGACAGAAAAGTGTCTGATCACCTCAACCGAAGACTTCCATATCAAACCAGAGCACATTGATGCGTCTGGCCACCTTTTCGGTGCATTCGGCAACAGCGAAACGGAAGTTTCGGCGGGCTGGATCGTTCGTTTCGCACAAGACAGGGGTGAAGGATGGGCTCCTTTCACCTATGAAGAAATCAACGGTTTCTATTCGCAAAAGCACAAAGACGGTTTTACATTCAACCGCTTGGTCAATCCGCAAATGATTCCTCCGAGCCTCGCACGTGCGTTTGCAGGACAATATGATCCACCAGTTCCAGCTGGTGGAGGGTGGCTTGTCAAAGGCGACGACGACAAGTACTACTTTACGGATGATTTCGTGACCCGCTGCTTTCAATCAAGGCCCGCGAAGCAAGCGATCTAAACAACTGCTCGTAGAAGGAGACGTCCCAGAGACCTCAACTTCTGCGGGCTGTCTTCTTTTTTATGCATAAACGTCCTCTTTTGGATCGAGAGTAACATGCTCCGGCAACAAAGCCTGCACCTCCCCCCCACCGCTTTTATAAAAGCATCATAATTCTGACCAATCCGTTTTCGATTGATCGTGTATCCTTTGGTGATATGCTCACGGAGTGTTTTGGTGGCCCATTGGCGAAAAGTAGTGGCTTTTTTACTATTAACTCGATAACCAACAGCTAATATCATATCCAAATTGTAGTGATTTATCTCTCGCTCTACTTCTCGATTTCCCTCAATTTGAACTATCCGGAATTTCCGGATAGTTGATTTTTCATCAAGTTCTTCAGTTTTATAGACATTCTTAATGTGCTCGTTCACCGTACGCACATCCATATCAAAAGCTTGGACTACCTGTAGCTGCGTCGCCCAAACAGCCCCCCCCCTCCAAGTCACCCCGCAATTCAATAGCACCAGACTTTGTCTGGTAAATAACTGACTTTTTCTCTTTCAATTTTTGCTTCGTGCTGTTCATGATATTTGCATTCTACCGCACACCAAAACCTTCGCACCGGCTTGCTGTATTGACTTTTTTGCCAATAAAGCCTTTACTATCAACATTCCGCAAAGATCAATTTGCCGAGGAGTTCTTTTTTTGAACCTTAATACAAACCAACCAAAGGAGATTGCAATGACCAAAAGATTTGCTGTCATGGCTTCGGGGGGAGGCAGCATCTTTAAAGCCATACTTAAAGCCAATATACCGGTAGAACTTCTGATCACCGACCGCGAGTGTGGCGCTATCGAGATTGCCAAGGAGGCTGGCGTAGATCATATTATGATTCCTCGTGTTTCTGGTGAAAAATGCAAACACGTCGCACACACTTACGAAATCATGAAAACCTTACACGATCATGAGATTGAGTTGGTGGCTCTAGCTGGGTACATGACTTTGTTTATGCCACAAATGTTTGAGGCTGGCGGGTTTGCCGGAAAGATCCTCAACACTCATCCGTCTCTCTTACCATCTTTTAAAGGCGGAAATGCAGTAGCTGATGCCTGGAATTACGGTGTAAAAATAACCGGTTGCACTATCCATTTTGTAACCGCAGAAATGGATTCCGGTCCTATTGTGGAACAAGGAGCTGTTATAGTAATGCCGGACGATGACATTGAAAGTCTACACGAACGCATTAAAGTAACAGAACGCAGGCTGTACCCAGAAGTTATCAGACGATATCTTTGATAAACGTCACAAAGAGCCTCAGTTGAAAAAGTTCCTTTTTTCAACTGAGGCTGTTTTTTATCAGACCATACACAAAAACACTTTCTTACCCAGAAAAAACAAACCACCGCTTTGAACATACCATGGTATGTTCATGCTCATATTGCGGTACAATACACGTATGAGTCACACCAAAAAAGACAAAGAAGTGCGCAAGGTCACCAAGAACGGCCGCGGCAGCTACTACATAAACATTCCCAAGGAGATCGTCAAAGAACTACACCTTCGTGAACGCCAGAAACTGGTGGTAGAACGCAAAGGAAAAAGTATCGTCATCACCGACTGGGAGAAATAGAAAGATACGACACACCCCGTCACTCAAGTTTCCTGCCATTTATTTGGCGGGTGATGATCCTGTTAGTTTGGTAAAATATTCTTCGATCCGCTCCCTATCTTCTTTTTCCTTGTTTCCTTTAAAATATATCTCTATAAATAACACCTCCACTATCTGTCCGTCGTAGTAGTATATAAGCCGAAACTGCGAACCTTTGACTGCTCTACACATCATACGCATCTTTATAATATATTTTTCTTCAGTATTTTGCTTCAAAATGATCCAGTGTTTTGAACCATTTCCCACAGGAGTCGCCTTGATCGCCTTTTTAACGACCTCCAGATCCTGCTCCAAGGTAGAGTATTTTTTGGCAAGTTTTTTATATTCCCGCTTAAATTCATCACTTTCTGAAAAATCCATACCACGTATTTTCTATAGTTCTCCGTAATCTCTTACCGAGAACTCTTCTGGGCGATAAAAGGCCAGTTCGTAATCAATATCCTCTCCGTCAGCCGTAGCTTTCCAAGGAGTATCGCGGTGAGTCATTTCTGAAAGTGTAGAGGCGGATTTATCTGAATAACGACGTAGCACATCCCTAATGACCTCAAGTTCTTCTCCGTTCAAAAGAGACAAATCCGGCTCTTTACTAGGCAAGAATTTTTTTTGTTCATGAGCAAAATACTTAGATCTCACCTCAACCAACTCCCCTTTTTCTTTCATTTCATTTACCACCGACACAAATTCACGAGGGGTAGGACCATGAGTATTTTTGATGTAGGTCAAACCCATGAGTTGCTCCTCATGTTTTTCATAAAAATCAAAATCAATAAAATACAAGAGCTTGTACAATACAGTCATGCCCACATTTGGCTTTGCGCCCACTTTCTCCAAGACATACAAAAGTACCTGCTTGAATTTCTCAAGGTTTTGCTCCGGCACACTGACTCGCACATCATCCTCACGAGTATGATCCGACAAAGACGCAAAAACCGCTTCCAGCTTCTGCTTTTCTTCTGATGAAAGTTTCCGCTCCCCTTTTTCGATCTTAATAAGGGTAGGACGTGATACTTCAAGACGCCTAGCCAACTCTTCTTGCGAGAGACCAAACACCTTACGACGTTGTGTGATTTTTGTAGCCATATACCCCTTTAATTAACTTATTTTCAGTCTAATACAAAATGTATTTTTTTACAAGTCAAGTTGTAAAGTTTTACACTTAGATTAAAATAAATCTCACCTCACTATTTTACTAACAAACAGTATGCCTGTTGCAGTGTTTTCTCCCAAAGAGCACCTAAGAAGAAGAGTAAGTAGGGATAACTCAAAAAGCCCATCGCACTTCGTGCGACGGCCTTTTCTAACTATTTAACATCCACAAGCTCTGACGCTTCAACATGGACGTATATACGACACCTTTACTTTTACCAACATAAAACACCTTCTTAGTGCGAGGATCGATGAGAGCTTACACGCAGTAGCCAAGTTTTTCTATTATGGATTGGGATAATCGTTTTTTCATTTCCTTTTTTGTTTCTTATTTCGTTAAAGCTTCTTTCTTACGAATAATAAACTCAAAGATACGATCTTTTACATACTGTCGTTGCTCGGGGTTTTCATCGAGCTTTTTATAGAGATCAAAATGTGAATTAAGTACCTCAACCAACTCCTCCTGAAACAACTCATTAAACTTAATCTTTGCAGAATCTTTACTATTATTCATAATCGAGCCATCAAGCACAGGATCTTTTAACATTTTCATGCTAATTGAATTAAGAATAACCTTATCTGCTTCGGTGAACTGAGTACCAAAACGATCATTTACATCTTTAATAATTTTGGACAAAACATCATCTTCACCAGAACTTCCAGTTATCACCTTACCTCCGCCCATCGGTTTAATTTCACCTTCTGCATTCTCAAGTTCAACAGGAGATGTGCCGGTTTGTACTACCTTATAGCTGTCCATATCAGCCGCCTCAAGCACTTCATATGGCAAGGCGTCGGTTCGTTTTGGCAATTTCTTTATAAGTAGTTTTAAGAAAATAAATAGCTTCTCAAGCTGAGAATCTTCAAAGGTAACAATCTGAGAAATGAATCCATACTTACGAACGTATTCCATAGCAGTTGACTTAAACTCCTCAAGCTCCTCTTCAGTTTTTTCTTCCTTAGCACGCTCAACAACCACATCCAAAATGGCATTGATTTTATCTGGTGTGGCACCGGAATAAAGCTCCTCTACCAACCCATTCATTTCGAGCTCACTAAAGAGCTTGAAGCCAAAGATGTCTCGTTCAAGGTCATGAATGATATTTGGATCAGTAGCTTCTGAAAGCACAGTGGTCGTGTAATACGGTTGGAATGAATCCCTAACGTCATCGACAGTATTAATAAAATCAAGTACAAAAACCTGATCCTTTCCGTATGAAGAACGGTTAAGCCGAGACAAAGTCTGTACCGCTCCAACACCAGAAAGTTTTTTATCGACATACATAGCAGTAAGTAGTGGTTGATCAAAACCAGTTTGTAGTTTCTCGGCAACAATCATGAATTTATACTCGTCACCCTTAAAGGTCTCTACTGTCTGATTTTCTGGAACGTGATTCATTCCAGCTTCCGTGAACTCTTTTCCACCATCTACGACAGTACCTGAAAATGCAACCATTGCTTTATGTGAGTACCCTTTCTCAGCCAGGTAAGCATCAAAAGCAAGCTTGTAGCGCACAGCATGGAGTCGCGACTTAGTTACAATCATTGCCTTGGCTTTTCCTTGAAGTTCCTTAGCAATCTTCTCCTCAAAATGTTCCACCATTACCTTAGTTTTGGTTGTTATGGCGTGATCGTGTTTTTCCACATACCCCACCAAAAGACGCTCCGCTTTTTTCTTATCAAATTCAGGGTCTTCCTCAATAGTTTTTAGAAGTGCAAAGTAGGTTGCGTAAGTGGTGTAATTTTTCAGCACATCAAGAATAAACCCTTCTTCAATGGCTTGTCGCATTGAGTAGAGTGAGAACGGAAAATACTTTCGTGATAAAGGATCTTCTATACCAAACAATTCTAAGGTCTTTTGTTTTGGAGTAGCTGTAAACGCAAAGAAGCTCACATTTGGTGACTGTACTTTACGCGCTCGCATACGCTCTATAAGCAGGTCCTCGGTAGTCTTAAAAGCCTTCTCTCGTTTAGCCAGCTCTTCAGTTGCTTCATCAAGGGTAAGCACTTGCCGTAAGTCAGCAGCTGATTCTCCAGATTGTGATGAGTGGGCTTCGTCGATAATTACAGCAAACTTCTTACCTGCTGTCTGGTCGATTGCTTCGACGATCACTGGGAACTTCTGGAGTGTACTGGCAATCACCTTGGTGCCGGATTCTAGAGCAGTCTTAAGTTCAGCAGAGCTTTCTACATGCTTAACAACTCCAGATACTTGGGCGAAACTGGCAACTGTGTCAGAAAGTTGTCGATCCAGTACACGACGATCAGTAATAACGATTACCGAATCAAAGACGTTTTCATTATCTGCTTTGTGAAGTTCTGCTAGTCTATGAGCGGTCCAAGCGATGGTATTACTTTTACCCGAACCAGCACTGTGCTGAATGAGATAGTTTTTTCCAGATCCATTAGTTCGCGCATCGCTGACTAGCCGTCGTACAGTGTCGTATTGGTGGTAACGTGGGAAGATTAGGAACGAGCGCTTTTGCATTTTTCCTTTTTTATCTTCATACTCTTCGGTTTGTACAGAAATGAAATTCGCCAACAGATCCATTACACTATCTTTCGCAAAGACCTCTTCCCAGAGATAATGAGTTTTGTATTTATCTTTTACAGTCGGGTTACCAGATCCACCATTGTCGCCTTTATTGAATGGAAGAAAGCGTGTCTTTAGCCCAGCCAGTTCAGTAGACATAAACACTTCTTCAGTGTCCACGGCAAAATGCGTTAGACAGCGACCGCTAGATAATAGTTTTTCTCTCGGATCTCGGTCGTTCCGATATTGGGCCATAGCATGACGTACTGTCTGGCCTGTGAGCTGATTTTTTAGCTCAAGAGTGAAGACAGGAAGACCATTGAGAAACAGCACCATGTCAATCGAATTCTCATTTTTCTCACTGTATTTCACCTGACGCATTACCGAGAGAATATTCTGATTGTATTCAGTTACCAATTCTGGGTTGAGGTCGTTTTGAGGTTGCCAAAATGCTAAACGTACCGTTACACCACGGTCTTTTACCCCTTTACGAAGCACATCCAAAAGCCCGCGTTCCGTAATCTCATTATCAAGGCGCACCAAAAAACGCTCTTGAACCTCTGCGCCATATTGTTCAGACAGCTTCTCCCATGCTTCGGGCTGACTGGTAGTCACAAACTGGGTCACCAGCTCAGTATCCATGGCCAGCTTCTTGTCGAGACTGGCAGCTGTTCGTGATTTGTAGCTATGGAGAGCAAGAAGTTCATTCTCAATAAAGTCTTCAAATCCGATTTCTTTTGTATTTGTCTTTGGCATACTAATAATTAAATTAACGTTATTTATAAAGATTATACAGTTATGAGTGTTGCATTGATACAGAAGCAATGATACTCTAAATTAAAGGTTCCAACCCCCCGACACGAGCCCCTGGGCTCTTCCCGCAAGGGATAGGGGGGTTGGTCATTTTTATATATACTACTCATCATACTCATAAAAGTGTGTGGTGCCAGTGCCAAAATAATCAAAATTACTCTGGACACTTGGTTGAATTACATTAAACGGCCTCATCTCACCTCTCTCTAACCGCACATACTGCGCCCAGTCTGCTAATTGACAATTTAAATCAAATCCAACTGGGTGACAATACACATCAAACTCTACTCCTGGAAAATTAGCTCGTAGGTAGTGCTTGAGTGTTTTAAGAAATACTTTCTTTTTATCACCGGTAAATAAAGAACCGATCACCACAACAATTCGGTCAACCAATCCCCGCTTATTCGCAAATAGATATCTAAGCAAACACTCATTGAGTTTTTGATATAAACCAAGTCCGGTCACTCGGGAGATGGTGCGACCTTTTTTGGTGTATGTTTCTTTATAAAGTGAAGGATGAGCTTTATTTTTTTGTACCCATACAGTATGTGTTTCATACGAACCAGAAAGTTGTCCAAGGAGTCGAAATACTTCATCACGCACAAATTGTGGGTCTTCAGCCGCGTGAAAGTATTCTTGATCATAGCCTTCTTGTAAAAGTCGATATCGGTATTTTAGCAACTCTTCTCGTCTGACAACCGGATAAAATGTAGCTAGAGCGTTTACTACATAATGTTTTGTGCCCTTTGCACTAAAGTCAAAATTACCCGATTCATCGATAAATACATATAGGGTTTTTGGAATTGTCTCTGAAATTTCAGGCATATACAAAATTATTTTTCTATAAAGTCTTCAAATCCGATTTCTTTGGTGTTTGTTTTTGGCATATTATTTTGTTAGTAGAGCAATTGTAAATTCAATTCCTGGTAAATCATCCCTTGATGAACAAAACACAGAAGGCAGTGGTATATTCTCAAAATCACCAAAATGAACCTTATTAAAATTTCGCCAGTCGTGAACCTTTCCATAGGCACTAGCGTATAACTGGACACCTAATGCTGTTGGTGTAAATTCAGCGTAGTGTTTTATAATTTGATCATCCTCCTTAATGGAGTCAATTCGAAATGTCGAACCTAAAAGTCCTGACTGAACTAAAACAAAAATATTTTTATCAAGTTGTGAGCCAGCACTCTTTTCCAACTCCGCAGGGACAAAATATATCCTATTCTTCTGTAATTCAGTCTCCATTCCAATATTCAACAATGAATACTTTTCTTGGTCACTAATGAACAATTTTTGAAGCGAGTTATAGATAATGTAATGGAGTCGTAATTGATTGGATGAAAGTGATTTCACAACTTCTGTGTAATACATACCACTATCATCTTTGCCATCGCTTG
Organism: uncultured Candidatus Saccharibacteria bacterium; assembly: GCA_964350745.1. Taxonomy (GTDB): domain Bacteria; phylum Patescibacteriota; class Minisyncoccia; order Phycocordibacterales; family UBA918; genus OLB19. The sequence goes on from CAYGKU010000017.1 coordinate 15,459, forward strand.
TTTTTGCTTGAGCTAAAATACCGCCAAAATATTCAACACCAATATCTGTTTCAATAAAACCACCTGATCTTAAAACTTCTATAGCCACCCTTTTATTCACTGAACCATCGTTTGGATTTTTCTTAAAAGCATTCTTTGCAATTGACTTTAATGCTACGTAACCATTTTTAATATCAAGACCCACCTCTTGTAGTGTTGGTTTTGCAAGCTCTTCCAAAGCCCACTCAAAAGGTACGACCTCAAACTTCACCTTATCTTTATTTGAATTTTCTGACATAAACTAAACTTTAATTTTCCCAGTTACTGCGTGTGAGATAAGAGAAGATCTATATTCTTCTAAAAGTTTGATTGATTTTTTAATATTTTCCCGCCCTAAGGACATCTTTATCAATAATGATTCTATTTTTGTCTCAGCTTCTTTTGAAGGTACTCTAATTTTTTCTTTTAATAGCATTTTTATGTTTAGTGGCCTATTGCGTCCTGCAGAACCCCTAGAGGACTCATTAAGGATGTGGTCACCAAATTTTGTCATTAATAAGGCTAGTAAATATTCAGTTTTTACAACACCATCTCTTAATAAATAATACCTGTGCGATACAACACAATTACTTTCATCTTCACTGGCAAGCGCAACAGCACCTTCCCAAGCAAATTGGCCACTTATAATTAGATCTCTTGGTATAACCTTATAAAAATCAGATTCTTTAATATCTATGCCGAGTTGAGGTTCTTTAACAAAAAGCCCTCTACCTCTGTTATATAAACCTAAAGCAACATACTCCGAATTATCTTCTAATTCTATTGGTCCCTCAGCTAATTTAACTGAGTCTCTTATTCTAATAGTTTTTCCCTTACCTTCTTTTTGCTCTTTCTGCGCAATTGAAACAATCTCCTCCTTCAGTAATTCAATGAGCTTCTGTTTTTTGGCAATCGTCTCATCGATTCGGGCCGTTTGTTCGTCCAAAAACTTTGCAATTTTTTCTTGCTCTTCTCTTGGAGGATTGATTACAAATAAGTTTCCATATTGTGGCCACTTAAATTCTGTAGAGCGTTCGCGAATACCACGAGCAATTGCAGTTAAATACCCGCTTCGAGACATATGACGCAACAAATACATATGGAACTTGGGGTCAGCATCTATCCGTGGAGTACAGACAGAGTAAACTGGCGATGATTTACCGTCTGAATCAGATACTCCAATAGCTCCGGCAAAAGCGTCCATGCCATGAATGACCAGATCTCCCTTTCTGACCCCTTGATAACCAATCTCTTGTTGAGCAAATGTAAATCCGTCTTCACGACGATTTTTACGAAGCGTTACCATGCCGTCACGAAATGCAGTTACCACTTCATCACTCTCACGTACTGGTCGATTATTTTTCTTAAAAACATTCTTTGCTCTGGTGGCATCCCAATCAGCAGGAACTTCACCAACCCAGTCGATACCTGAGTCTTTGTATTTCTGGTACTTCTTATATGTGTTTGTAAGAGATACTTTACTCATACTAAATCTTCTTTAAGAGAGTTAATAACTCATTTTCAACCTCTTCAATATCCTTTTCTATTTCTTCCAGCGGACGTGGTGGTTCGTACTGGTAGAAGTATCGAGTGAATGGAATTTCATATCCAACAATCCCCACTTTGCCGTCTTTGTGATCGACACTGCTCTCGTTAATCCATGCATCAGGAACGTATGGCTTTACTTCTTTTTCGAAGTACTCGTATACATCCACGCCCCATGGCACGTTCTCACTATCTTTGAGAGTATTATCGGCTTCTGGTTTGCCGTCTTTATCAAGACAAATATCTGCTGTTTCATCTCGCTCAGATAAAGAGTTTAAAATTGCTTTCTTCAAGGTAGCTGGAAGTTTAGCTGGCTCTGTATATCCATCGAGTGCTTCAATAAAAGCTTCTCGATTTTTGTATAGTTTCCCGTTCTCACCAAATGCTTCGAGAAGCGCGAGTGTGTTTTCTTGCTCTTCTGACTTGAGCTTCAGGAATGACTTATCTTCTTTTAGCAGAGCAATCCGTTCAGTTGACGCAATAAAATTAAGTCGAAGCGGTCGTTCAATCGTGATCTGCCGATAGCCAAAATCAGTGGTGTTAAATATCTTTGAGTGTTCTGTTTCTTTGAATTCGCTATATAGCTTGAAGATTTCTTTTTTTGAATCTTCATCAATATCTTTGCGTTTCTGTCCTAAGCTCTTACGGGTCTTTTTGTAGAGCTCACGAGCATCGATAAGCTGGACTTTGCCTTGGCGTTCTTTTGACTTCTTATTGGTAAAGAACCACAGGTAAGTATTGATACCAGTGTTG
>CAYGKU010000018.1:0-17330 GCA_964350745.1 uncultured Candidatus Saccharibacteria bacterium
TATAAACACAGACATCACTACCTTTTGGAAACTTCCTTCTTTGCTCTTGCGGAGAGCAGACACAAGCGGAACCCGATTCCTCGACTGAGTTACAGTGTAGGTCACGATAATCAGTAATGTTATGTTTTTTCGCTATAGATTTAGTTCGGCCACCTATTTCAGTCAGACGAGGAAAAGACTCAGGGTATCTATCATCCACCTCGATTGATATCTGAAACGTGTCAACTATCGGAACATCACCAAACTGGTGGTTCAGATCAATTTCACCTTTCAACACTCCATCAGACTCTTGCTTGAGTTTTGGGTACTTTTCGAGCGTTAGTTTTAATTCTTCTTCAGTAAATCGGTGAGGTTGCATGGTATTTCTGTAGAGGAAGCCCAGGGTTTAGCAGGGTTAGAGATGATGGTCGGCGCTGTAACACCTACAGCAGTGGAAGCTGCGTTGCTTTTTGATTCTTTTAGTTTGTTACCAAACAACTCCTGCCACTGCTCAAGCGATTCGGTGTCAGAAAGTGTCTCGTTGTATGAACCAACTGCTTTTTTCGATGCCTTAAATGATTTGTTGTTATCGTCTGTCCAATCTCGGTCAAAAGTTTCTTCAGGCATTGCAGGATTTTCGATGATTGGCGCTTCTTCGCTCTCTGCGAGAAAATCATCTATACGCCCCATAATGGTCACAAACGCATCAGACAAATTTTCGAAATTGTCAGTGGACTGCACTTGCATCCCGATAATAGTGGTCAAGATTACAGACCGTGTTTCAAAATCGTTACGTGAATCACGCAAGTACTTTATGAGTCGTACGACGGGAACTAAATAACCACCTGCATACACATCTTGTTGTTCAAACCACTGTGCGTAGCCATCCCCGTCGGTACACTCTTCCTCGTTCGTGCTTTTGTTAAAAATATATACTTTTCCATTACGTTCGATAGCCGGCACAAGATCAACGTGGAAATCACTATTGTAGTCGATAGTTACACAGCGTGTTTTGCCACGAGTATCAGTGATATCCTCATAACGGTCTGAGTCCTTAAAGATACCGGCTAAGTTTTTGTGATAATCAGCTGGTGACCAGTCAGTATTTTCTTTAAGCATTACAAGTAAGTCGACATCGAACTCGTCATCTTTACCTACTGGCTTGATAATTGTTTTTTGTCTAACGGATCCCTGCGGAGTTACACCAACGTATAAGTCCTTAAAAGTATCGCTATTAGCAACGAACTCACCCAACGTTTCCTCAGCGCCTTGCACTCGCCTGTAGCGGTCTGGGTTTAGATTGACTGTCTTTTCAAGGAAATCTTCTAGAGTTTTGTTTATATCTGACATAGTGGTTGTTTATTAATTTTGTGTTTTTTTAGACGCACCATACTTCGTGTTGTTAAATTTGATTGCCGGTGTATACCCCTCTTCTTGAGACATAAACTCATACGCAGTAATGACCGGGTCGGTCCCGTGCAATACTTCACGTCCACAAACGACTGCAGCACAAGTCGGTATCGCACAAAACAAATACACCTCACACTTTTTGCCGTGCTTCATTTGAATTTCGTCTAAAGTTTGGCGATACGTTTTGCGAAATATCTCCAGATCTTCCGCTGAAGCAATTTGGTCAAGCTCGGGTTTTTTCAAGGAAATCGTATACAAAGGGGCTTTACCAATATGTTGCCTAATATCCTCGACAGACGGTTCACCGCTAACTGCAATTGATAAGCCCACAGTCTTTGACTTTTTTACATTGCGAGGTTTCAACAACTTTAAAGATAGTGAAGCTTCACCGGACTGGATACCCCATGGCTGCCCGCGCCGCTTTATGTAGATATCGGCATCTATTGTGTTGCCTAAGGCGTAGCCCAGATATGTCAGCACAGGGATTGGAGCCATGGCAAAGACTGACAGGTGGGACTCCTTATGTTCGTCGTTTCCCATTGAGAGGAGACGATTTACTTCGGCGTCAATTTTCTTTACCGCAACCTCCCACGACGATTCATCAGTGTCATAGTCAAGGTTAGTCAAGTCTACAAAAGCTCCCTTTTCGTCGTTTGGATAGCGGCCAGATGACACAACTGCTGTGTAGGCATCAGCACTCGACACATCCACACTTCGACCACGAATGTTCGACTGTAGGCGAACAACTGTTGTCTTTCGTGCTGGGTCAATACTGGTTTGTATGCGCACCCGTTCTTCGTGATCTGCCTTTGCCTTACGAAGATAATCGATAGTATAAAAATCAAGATTCTCCTTAAGGTCAATAGCGTGTGCATGGTCACGGCACATTAGCATCAAGTTAGAGATGTCTGTAGCTAATTTTTTAGATAGTTTCTTATCACCACGTGGACCATTGGGAGTCTGTGCAATGATGTGAGCGATATTCGCAAAATTACCTAAGCTCAACGTTGTGTTGTCTTTCAAAACAATTTTATTGCAACCAGGTAGAGAGCAGCGACCGCCAGCCTTAACCCAGAGTTGGAGCTGGGTTTTGATTGGTATTGGTGGACGTTTTGGCTTTTTCGATGTGCTTTTCTTTGGCATGCTACTTCATCCGACGGTTATAAGGCGACTGGTTGGTCGGCTTTAGATTAATATTCTTTTCAGATGCCTTGGCGTAGACACCACCCTCTGGGCGACCCAACTTTAAACCAATCACACGTGTTGGTGTATTTTTCTTTGCGAGTTCGCATAGCTGCTTAACCTCCGCAGGTGTCCAGTGTTTCCCTGCGTTCTTGATGTACTTTTTTGTCATAATGATTAGAACTTAATATTTTTGTCGTAAACAATTTCGTAGTCGTCGTTGAAATTCATCGGAATTACACTCAATACCTTCCCGAAAATCTTCGAGTTTTCTCCGCTCATTACAATCGGTGAATATCCGTTTCCTTCAGACTCCGGCATGAGAATAGTTGCTACTGGCGTTACATGCAGCTTTTTTATCATTGCCATGTCACCCAGAATCGCAACTATACGATCTCCGTTAGAGACGTTCTCCGTCACTTCTACTAGCACATAGTCGCCGTTGCGGATACCAGCATCAATCATACTGCTACCGGACGCCTTTAGTGCCACAATGTCTTTCGCTCCGTGCACCAGTGACTGGTCGACTTGCAGATACTCGTCGTACTGCTCTTCGGCATACACTTCAGCGGCGTCACAACCAGCGGTTGCAATCACTGGAACTTTGATAGTTCCTAATGGTGCACGCGGATTGCTCTCAATCAGTCGAATGCTACGATGCTGAAAGCGGTCACGTTTGATGAGACCTTTGGCTTCCAGTGCCTCGATACGCTGGGTCACACTACGAATAGACTTAAGTCCCAGATCCTTACGAATCTCGGTCATGGTTGGTGACGCACCGTTACGAGCAATGTACCGCTTCAGATATTCAAGCGTTTCCTGCTGCTTAGATGTGAGAGAGTTTTTTCTCATACCCCTTAATTATATCACAAAATCGTGTTTTGTGCAACGTAAAAGAACACAACTTAATACACACTATACACAACTTTGAGATTGTCACAACCCCTCCCCCCTATACGTGGACTAGTCCAAACTGCCCATTTTAGATGATTCTCAACTCATTTTAAAACGATTTTGAAAAACAGATATGACTTGATCCGTAAAAAACGCCACTTGTTATAATAGTAATACAAATAAATATCTCAGTTACCAAATATTTTACACCATTATAAACGCTAACAGATCCGTTTTATGCCATTTCTGTGACCTCATTTTCTCGACCTCATTCCTATTCAAGTGTCTTTAATTTCATTGCAAGAAAAAGCCAAGTATAAACAGTGCAGCAATACCAACAAAAAAGAGAAAAGTATAACTTACAAAAGTTTGGTATGCGTTAGCTACATTATTTACCTCCTCAGATTCATCTCTAAATACATTTTTAGAGATGAATCTGACGTGATCTTGCTTTAATTTACTTTTATCATAAATAATTAGAGCAATTATCACAATTATGCAAATTAGTGGTATTAAGTATCTCAATTCCATAAAGTATTAATTAATCTTCATTGTCATAAGATTTGTAATCATGGTACAAACTATAATTTATCTCTCCAATTTGGTATACAGACTCACCAGGTTCACCAAAGGCCCGAGGGCCGTACATAAGTCCCGTATTATAAATAGGATTCCACCAAGTGTTCTGATTATTAAAATCAAACTGAGAGTAGGACGTAACCATATCTGATGTAGAATGAAGAGCATTGTAGGAAAGATAGCCGTATGCACTTGCACCAACCGACATTCTACCTATATATCCATAACTTACACCAACTTCAATTGTAGTTAGGTTAAGAAGACCATAAATTGCTGGAACAATAGCAGCTCCAGAAGTTATTCCCACTGCTGCGCCAGCCAATTCTGGATTGCTAATTGCAGCATCCCATGTTGAACTTTGATTACTTATTTGTAATATACTTTGATTGTATTGCTCAGCGCTATCATGTCGAGAAGCTCTGGCAAGCATGCGATTAACTGAGTCGTTCACATAGTCTTCAACCCGATTACTACTATAGTAGGCCGCTGAAAATCCTGCGGCGACAAGTGCGGCAATTAAAACCGGAGATTCTCCTGTTGGGTCATTATAAATTACCGGATTATTTCTACCATAACTATAAGTATTGAGCTGTTGAGGATCATACAAGAATTGTTGCGGAACATCTAGATTGGCAGGATCCTGGCTAACAAACCTCCCCTCCTCTCCACTTTGATACCTCGCTTTCATGTAGTTGAGTCCGGTGGATTCATCATAGTCATGTCCCGTATACCTCTTAGTTTGATTGATGATGTCGTATTGGTTGTCTATTCTGGTTGAGCCGTAGGGTTGGTAACTAAGCACTTGATTTAGATACCCATCTTTGTCTGTCACCGCGTTGGTGGAGTTCAGATGATCTACGTGGTTGTAGTAGATACTTGGGGTTGGGGTATCTTCTTCTATAGTAGCAACTAATGTGTTGTTTAGGTAGAGGTGTTTGGTGACTTTACCGTCTTTCACTTCGTAGTTCCCGAATGGATAATAAGTAACTGCGGTACCGTTGTCTTTTTTCACTCTCTGACCGGTGTGGTCGTAGGCGTAGGTGGTAGTTGCGTTGTTTTGAACAGACTGGGTTAATTCATTGCGATAGTTCCAGGTGTTTTCTGTGGTTGGGGTGGAAAGGAGATTTCCATTCTCATCATAGGTTTGAGTGCCACCTCCGATGGTGGTAGCGGCGTGGGGGTTGGCGTAGTTGTCTCCTCCCCCACTACCACCGGTGAATTTTATGTTGTCGAGATAGATAGTGGAGGTGGCGGAGGTTTCGATGTTCATTTCTGTGGCGCCTTGGTAATTCTCATAGTCCAGGTCTGATAGTGGGATGGTAAGGTTATGCCAAGTGTTGGTGGTGAGAGTGCCACCAGTTACGTAGTCTTTTAACTCCACTATTTGGTGTGGCGTGCCATTGCTGTCTGTGAGGTAGAAGTAGAGGTTGGTGGAAGTGGTGGTGTATACGGATAGTTCCAGGTCATCGTACGGTGAACTGTCGAAATTATTGTGATGATAGGAGATACCAGCCCAAGGTTGGCTGTATGTGGCACTGAGAGAGTAGGTGCCGGCTTGTACCGGTGAGGTATTGCTTGGGTTGAGGGTGGTCCACCATGACCAGTCTGCCCAGCCGGTAGCTACCGCCTCATCGTAAAGGACATAGCTACTTCCTCCACCTTGGTCTCCTTCATAGGTGTATGTACCAACGTCAGACTTGGTGAGAATGTTACCAATACTGCTGTATGTATAGCTTTCGGTATATGGGGTAGTGCTGGCGTTGGTGGTGGAGGCACTTATGAGACGGTAAAGATCATCGTAGGTGTAATCAATGGTGACGGCTGAATCGGTTTCGCTGTCGTCCACTATTTTGGTGATGTTACCGACACTATCATAGGTGTAGGTTAGGTCTTGGACAGTTTCTACGAATGGTACGGTTGGACTTGGGTTACTTCCTCCGCCCGATGTAAGTGTGCCAATAAAGGCGGTGTCGATGACAACATCATCGAAGTAGGTGGTACTTATAGCTTCAGGAGCGTAAGTGACACCAATCTGAACATCATCCACGTTGTCGGTACCGGTATTTAGGCTACCACTACCATCATAGTCCGGTGAACCTTCAGTGGTATTATCGAGCCAGATATCGACGTCACCGTTAGTACTACCTTTCTTGAAGCGTACTTCAATGGTATTAACCGTTCCCTTGGTCAGATCAAGTCCGGTATCTGTCCACGCCAGAGCATCACCCATCATGGTAAGGCGGGCGGTTCCCCAGTCTTCCACCGTCAGCCAGAAGATAGAGTTGTCACTGCTATCATTGAGCTGAAGAATGTTATGGTAGCCGGAAGCACCCCAAGCCATGTTGCTTGGAATATATACCTTAAATTGAACGTAGATCTCATCTTCATTTTGACCGGAAAATTCCAGTCCACCACCACCGGAACCGGTCACGGTTTCTTTAAGTGAATCATCTCCCTCTATTTGGCCGGAACTATCAAGCGATGGCGTGACATTTCCCCAAGAAACGTCACTGTCGAAAGTACACGGTATTGAGGAACAACCTTCGAAGTCTTCGGTATCGAAAAGATACGATTCAGCGGTGGCTGGCAAAATAACGTCTTTAACTTTTTCTAAGAACTTCTTGCCTTTTCTTTCTACGTATTCTTTGGCGTGACCTTTGACGCTATCGCCTTTTTTCTTCACGTACTTTTCTTCAACCAGATAAGCTTCGATTTGGTCTTTGCTGTATTCCGCTGAAGCTAGAGCTTTTTTGTCGATATTCTTTTTGTTTTTCAGTCCTGCTAGACGCTCTTCATAGTACTTCTGCCACATTCTGGCGTCGTGGGCGTTCTTGATCGGTAGTTTTATTTTGCTTTTTGTCTTCACTTCCTTGATCACCTTTTCTGATATTTCGGGAGTGGTATTGGTTTTGGCAGGAATGACGGCCGGAATAACATCAAGTGATGAAGTTGGAGCGGAAGTGGTGGCGGCGGAAGTGGTGGTGCTATCGGTACCGGTGGCAACTTCAGTGTTGGTGACAGTGTCTGCAAGTTCTTCTTCTGTTGTTGTTTCCGCATTGCTGGTAGTGGCGATGACATCTTCTTCCCTCACCAATTTCTCGACAACCTCTTGATCTTCAGCTTCCGTTTCATCCTCAAGATCTGTTGATTCATCACTCGTATCTATTTCCGATATCTCTGAGATCACATCTTCTTCTCCCGTCTCTGATGAAATTTCTTCGATCGCTTCCGGAGTTATTTCTCCCGGCACCTCAGACGCACCCTCCTCTGTCGTGAGACTGGCAAGCTCCGCCTCCACCAAAGCCAACTCTTCCCCAGGACCACCGGTACCATAAGTACTGGTGGCGGTGGTGAGGATGTTACTCAAGCGATAAAGCTCCGAAGTGTCATAAGTGCGAGTGGTCTTGGTGCCATTACCGTACTCAATATTTTCCATCTGCCCGTGCGGACCATAATCAACGTTTTCTATCACGTTGGCAAAAGCATCTCCGCTTTCTCTTTGCTCTACCTTATCTATCTGACCACCCTTATGGTAGGTGTATTTCACTTCTGAATCATCAGGATGAGTAATGAGAATTTGGTTGCCTTGATAATCGTATTCATAATCGGTGGTGTAGGTGGTACTGTCTATAGTTTTAGACTCTGAAGCCAAGAGATTGTTTAGGGTATAAGTATAGCTGGTCGTTACCGAAGAATTAGCTACTGAGCAAAGTTGTCCCTCTCCACCCGTACAAGTGTCATAAGTATAAGTGACCTCCGTACCGGCTTCTCCGGTGTAGTTTTCGGTCAGTTGGCGATTTAGAGCATCGTAGGTGTAATTGATCGTGTTGTCACTTGGATCGGTCTTTTGTGTCATGTTACCAGCATCATCATAAGCAAAGTCCCACACTCCGTATGAGGTGTCATTTGGATCATGCAAGTCCTCGAGACTGGTGCGACGACTTAGGCCATCATACTCTATATTGCGAACATTACCCTCAGCATCGGTAATCTTAGTGAGATCGTCCAGACTACTCCAAGTGTATTGGGTGGTAAATACGCCACTGCCGTCATCCTCTGTTACTTTCACCAAGCGGCCAAAAGCATCATACTCAAACCCCTTATCGTTACCGGCAGTGTCGGTGACTATTTCCTGCCATTGATCATAGCTAGTGGTAGTGGTGCCAACCACCGTCCCCACAGCCACCACTCTACCAAGCGCGTCGTAGGTGTATGAACTTAGAAGATCGGCGTTAGTGGTTGCATTAGTACTACTGGCTCCGGTGCTGAAGTACGGCAATGATTCTTTTTCCAGATGGCCATTATCACCATAAATATAGTCCCGCACCACATATTCATTTGTGTTTTCAGCTTCTTCTCTTTCTTGGATCACCCGCCCAAACCCATCCAGGAACGAGTACGAGTTGTGACTAAGTTCACTATTCAGGTGATCAATCCTTTGCACACTAACCTCTCCGGCAGTATCGGTATATACGTATTCGGTTTGTATTACCGGAGCGCCGGTCTGTGGATCAGGCACCGTGACAGAAAGTGGTCGCCCAAAGCCGTCGTAGGTGGTAGCAAAAACATTTCCATTTGGATCGGTGGTAGTGGCCACTTGTCCGGATGAGTAATCATACTCGTATTGAGTATTATGACCTAGAGCATTGGTGGTAGACGCTACAAAGAGATTGTACTGATCATAGTCGAAGTATGAGGTGTTTCCTTCAGGATCGGTTTCTGAAGTCACCAATCCAAGACTATTATATGTCCATTGTTTATCTACATAATTACTACCACTTACCCAGTCTTCTTGCTTGGTCATATTACCTAAGGTGACATTGCCTAGAGCTTGGTTGTCGTAGTAGAAGCGGGATTCTTGGACTTTAGTGCCGGAATTATCTTTTAGGGTTTGTTTTGATGGCAACACTAAGCCATTTGCGTTGGTAGCGTATTCGTATTCGGTAGTGCGCTTGTCGCTACCGGTATCGGTAAAGGTACCGTCAGTAGAGCCGTCCACTTCCCCATGTTCGGTGATGGTTAGTGGTGAACCGTGAGTATTGCTGTATGTGTATGAAGTAGCCTTGACTTTTTCGTCACCATCACCGTCATAATCCATTTGCAGCTCACTTTCCAATTTCACAAACTTACTATCGTTACCAAGCGAAGTGGTGGCGAAGTTGTATCTATTGAGCTGAAACAAATTATCGTTCAAGTCGGTAACTTCAGTGCGGTATATCTGCCCGATCAAAGCTTTGTCGTCTACCCCCTCTTCAGTGGTGGTAGCTACATTATTTCCTTGGTGATAATAGCTTATTTCTTTGCCAAGGTCAGTGGTTTTGGTAACTTTCCCAAAGCCGGCGAATTTGCGGTTAGTCGTTGAAGAGTAGAAGAAGTCTCCGTCATAATGCGAATAAGTTATTGTTATATCAGGGACGAACTCTGAAATCTTCTTTATCTGAGACACTACATACTTAACAATGGGTAGATTTGGATTTGTTAACTTATTATTTTCTTTTTTTGTTGTAACATCATAAGTCACAGAAGAAACACCTCCATATTCGTTTGTTGAAGTAGAAAGAAGCCACAATAACGACCCTTCATTAATAAATGCATTTTTGTATGTATATACAGTCGAAACATAACTTTGAATATCTGATCTTAAAAAATCCAACATTCCATCACCATCAATATCAAAAAGACGATATCCCTTAACTAGTTTTTTTGTGTTTACAGGAAGGGAGACCGCTGAACTTGTCGACCATTCTGAACCTTGATTTAAATACGCTGTCGTATCCGCAAGTAAGTCAGCTAGACCATCTCCGTTTATATCAGTTAAATACCGATAATAAATATACTCATTTCCATTTGTGTAGTTAACACCGTAGAATGTTAGTGTTTCGGGCATTGAATTTTTAAATCTCTCATCTAAAACCCATGTTCCGTTACCATTATTCATAAATACTTGTTTTGTATAGACAACATCAGAAAAAGTTAAATAATGATCTGCACGAACTATATCTGGTAAGGAATCACCATTTATGTCACCCAACCTATATTTCTTATCGAAATCATCTTCTCCACTAGGTAAAGTTGGCCAGCTCTGAGAACTGTCCCAACCAGTACCAGTATTAAGATACACCCTTCCGTTATTCAACCAGTCAACCAGCCCATCTCCGTTCATATCAACAAAATAAACCTCCCTCTTATACTCTGAATAACTACCAAAAAAGTTTTTTAAAAATAATTCCTCAGGTATAGTTGAGGCCCAGTCGGCATCACTGACCCAAGAACCATCACCTTGATTAATCATAATACTCTTTGTTCCGGTTGTACTGGTGTCAGTATTAATAACCAGTAAAGATGTCACGATGTCAGGCAAAAAATCACCATTAATATCAACCAGACGACTGTCTAGGTGCCATTTATCTTTCGGGAGCGTTGGCCAACTGGATGATAACTCCCACCCGTTACCGTTGTTTAAATAAACAACATCATCATCTATCCAATCAACTAGACTATCACCATTAATATCAATTAACAAATCTCTATAATAATACTGCTTGTAGGGAGAGGGGGTAATTTTTTCATTATAAAGATGTGTTGGAGCAGTTGTAGCAATTGAATTATCATCAATCCAATTAACGGAGTCGTGTTCAGTGTACTCAAATGTCCTAGGAGGCACACTAACCATAGTTCCGCCTTCATTATAGCTGGTCTTTTTTATTGAACTAAGTAATTTTATCGAGCTTGCATTAGCATTTTTATAGACTAAATCATATGCAGATACAAGTTTACCATCAAAAAATACTTCAATCTTTTCAAGAACTTGTTCATTGATAACATAAAACCCCGTTTTAAATGAGGTATAAGGAGTTGTACTAGAATAAACAAACCTAACTTCAGCTACTGGATTAGCTTGCATGTCAAAAGCATAAAGTATTTTTTTGGGGTAAATCTGGCCATTTATCTTACTATACTCATAAACTATTTTATTTCCATTTGGATCTCTAACTTCACTCAAAAACCATGAAAATATTTTTGTGGAACTAGAAACATCATCTTGCCTCTCAGCACTTGTAGAGCCAAAGATGTATTCAGTCTTATCTAAATCAAAAACTTTCCATATATTATTTGTTTTCTCATAACTTTTAAAATTACCTGGTTCTACAAGTGGACGATAGGTTGTACTGTTTGTTTTCACCAATTCTCCATCAAAAGATGATGTATAATCATCTTTTGAATAAAGCTTATCGACTCCACTCTTATTAACTCTCTCTATTGAAGGTATGTTCAGGTTCCATCCATATCCTATATAAGAACCATAATAACCAGACTGACTTGAATAGCTTAGTTTAATATCTGGAGTTAGACCATCAACACCCTTAGGAAGTTCTAGTGAATATACTTCATTGTAGTCACCTGAGCGATTACTAACAGACACAGCACCTTCCACTCTCGCTGAATCATATACCCATGGGACTTCCTCCGAATTATCGGCAAAACTTACTTCCCCAAACGAACCGACAGCCAACAAAAACGCGAGTGCAAAACTCGCGCTTTTGGTGAAGATGTTAAAAAAGGTTCCTTTAGTCTGACTATAACGATATAAATTCATACTCGGTGAAAAATTAGCTGATATTACAATTTAATATACCAGACCAGATACAAAAATAGTAACTTGGCAGTGGATTGATTTTGTGTATGAATGCTTTTGATGATTGATGGAAACTCAAAACTGTAGCTGTCTTTAGCCCACGACCGTTTTGACCAGGGTTCATATGGCGTGGTCCATATTTTTGAGTCTGAGAAAGACCGGCGCCTACGGCGCCGGTCTTTCTTATTCTTTAACTTCCTAGGTCAAACCAAACTAATTAACTTTTATATATTCTTTAGGTGGCAATATATCCACCTTATCGGTCAAAATCTTATCTGCCACCCACTCAATATTCCTGGTTAATGTTACGTCATTCCCTTCTTCGTCCTGAAAATCGATTGAAAAAGAGCTGTGTATACCAAACATTCTATCACCGGAAACAAATAACTGATTCCGTATATCATACATGTCTTTACGTGCTTCTGCGTAAGTTTCATGTCCGGTGATAAACTTAAGTTCACTGTTTATAGCTTCGATCAAATTATTTTCCACAAAGAAAGATTCCATTCCATCAAGGTCAACCGTAACTTCATAGGAATACACTTCTTGATCAAAAATTTCACTAAACTGGTCATTTCGAACCGGATCATCAACATCAATTACAAAGGTATGATTTCCAAAAAGAGCTTGCATTGACTTTTGATCAAACACTCCGGTTAAAGTTACAAAAGGACTATCTTCATGTTTGATGCGTTGCCACTCTCCCAACAACTCCTCTTTAGCTTCCTTTTGCTCCTCGTTTATAAACGGATCCTCGTCATCGAAAGCGATTAGACGAATATAAGAAGCCATTTCAGATCCGCCTTCGGTTCCAACAAAATCAAATTCGTTCTCAAAACCAAACAGACCGTTCTCATTCTCAACATAAGTTGTAACAGACATGTCCCCAACCGAACCTTCACGATTTACATAGTCATAAACCATTTCCAAAACGGTATTTATCTTTACTTCAGTATCCACAAAATCTAAATAGGACTCATCAACAAGCAATTCTCTATAGCCATAATTTTCCTCATAAGCATCTAGTATCTTGTTGAAAAACTCACTACTCTCAACCTTTTTAGCCTCCACTTTGGCTAATTGGATTGCTTCTTTGGTGCTTTGTTCAAATGTTGGCGTAGCGGGAAGGATGTTGTATTTCTGCTTCAATGCCACCACAGCCTGACCGGTAAAAGTGCCGAAGTAGCCACTTACAATACCTTCAGGATAAACTTCTTCAGCAATCAACATTTGCTGCAATTTAGTAACCTCTCCGTTTGTATCAGCATCTGATGAACCTGTAGTTAAAATATGTGAAGATGTTAAACTTGCCTTTTGGGCCTTTAACTCTTCCAATATTGCGGTTAATTTTGCAATCTGTTCCAAGAGATCAGCAATCACTTCCGCATCTTCGACAGAAGGCGCGTTTGACTCTTGAGCTTGTACAGGTAATGAAATTGAAAAATTTATCACCATAGCCAACGTCAGGACGGGGATCAATTTGTACATATAAATTTAGTTAAAATATAATATATTATGAATAAATAATATGCGGGCGAATTTAACATAAATTATTAGTATAGTCAAGGGTGCTGTGTACGCTAAACTAGCGTTGTTAACACTTTGGTTAACCACAAACAAAAATTCAAAATAATACACGGCTCGCACAAATAAAACCGTCGCTGACTTTGGCTAACGACGGTTTTATTGTTTGATTTTCTAAGCGATAATTACCCTTACAACTCCAACTCCTTCACCTCTTCCCAAGTATTAAGGTCAAGGACAGTGATCTCATTCTCCCCGATCACGTAGTAGTAATCATCTAGGTAGATGGCGCGCTTTACTGCATAGTCGGCGACAGTGGCCTTGAGGGAGAGTTCATCGTTCTCGTAGGAGAAGAAGTAGCCACCTTTATTTCCTGGTAAGAAGAAGGTCTTGTTGGCCTTGTCGTGCATAAAGGCACGGTGGTTGTTTTGCACTTCACTCCATTCATCTTTGATGAGGTACTTGTCCTGCTCCTCAGGCGAAGTCACGTCTGATACGTCAAAGAGTGAGATCTTCACACTATTATCTTCACGTCCGACACCCAAAACCAAGTCACTACTTAACTCCTCAAGATAAGAACTAAAGCCCGGAATTTTGAGTTCGCCTACCATCTTAGGGCTGGTCGGTTCAGATAGGTCAAGCACAAAGAACGGGTCGATCTGCCTAAAGGTCACCAGGTAACCTTTGTCTCCCATAAACCTGGTGGCAAAGATGCGCTCACCTTTTCCTAAGTCAAGAATGGAACCCTTTTGCTTGAGGTCACTTCCCAGTACATAAATATCATTTACCATCTCTCCTCTTCCACCCCACGGCATCCAAGTCTGGCCGATAGTGGTGGAAATTCTCACGTCACCGTTGTGCTCATCAATGGAGAATTGGTTGAGCAGATTGCCCGGTACTTCTCCGGTCGCGGCGATGGTGAGGGTATCGAGCGGTACACGCACGATGCGAGTCTGATCAAGTTCACGTTTTCGCTTTTCGATCTGTTGCTCCACGGCATTATTGAATTCTGTTTCCAGACGCAAGCGTTCGCTGGCAGTTTTGCGAATAAAATCGTTTTGAATGATCTGATTGATCTCATTCATTTTTCCAGAGAGAGAAATATCATAGCCCATAATGGTCTTGATACGTACTTGCTCGGCAATTCCAATATATGGCTTGGCGGAAGAGATAATGATATCCAACATCACATCAAGTGGAGCGGAGTATGAACGACTGGCCAAATAGACATTGTTTTTGGAGACGGAAACGGTAGTAGCGCCCCCATCACTGGCGAAGGCCAGCTTGTTGTTCACCGCACCGGTACTTGGATCTATCTCTAGGATACTGTATGTATGACTGACCGGTTCGATCTGCATCGGTACATAAATATCAGCACAAGGAATGGAAATTCTAGCGCTACCCCTAGTGATCGGCATTACCGGACACGGCCTGGTGCGGTCAAGCCAAGTTTGTGTTACCAAATAAACCTTTCCATCGGTCATTCTGGCAGTGACCATAGAAGTATTGTCTTCCAAGCTTAAGGTCCACACTTTCTTTGGATCATCCGGGTCGGAAACATCGTATCCCACAATATCAGAGTAAGATAGAACGATCAAAGTCTCCTCTGCTTTATCCAACAACAACTCTCCACTTTCTTCGATCTTGGAAAGCACTCCCAAGTCTTCCGGCGGAAAAGCGTCGATCACTTTGGTCGCACTCTGATCTTCGTATTTTCTAGGCAAGATCATATCCGGTTCGTCCACGTCGACCGCCATTGGTTCGATCATTGGTCTGATGCCGTACCAATCTCTTTGTGAAAAGAAAATATTCTCCCCGTCAGTCTTTACAATATCTGGCTCATCAATACCAACAATCTGCACATTGGTTTCTGACACCCGAGAAGCGGAGCCGTCTGAAGCCTGAGCTGAGGATTCTTCAACATCGCGTTCAGAATCATCGGCGGCCATGGCAGGGAGGGCAATATTCAAACTGTTACCAAATTGATCCGTAGTTGTTTTTTCATTGATATAAGCTTGCAGTGTCTTTTCATCTCCCGCTCGTTTGTATCCACTCTTTATGGTGGTGGCAGTGCCGTTGTTTTGGTTATTGATCACTCCGGAGGAGACCAAAGTGCCCAGCTTCTCCCTTCCTTGCGGACCAACCGAATAACCGTCCCAATCGTAGAGACCAAAATGATCAGCGTAAAAACTCTGTGCCGCACTTCT
Organism: uncultured Candidatus Saccharibacteria bacterium; assembly: GCA_964350745.1. Lineage (GTDB taxonomy): Bacteria > Patescibacteriota > Minisyncoccia > Phycocordibacterales > UBA918 > OLB19. Next base: position 15,412 of record CAYGKU010000018.1, read on the forward strand.
GGTCTGCGGACCGTAGTAGCCGGTTGGACCGGCGGGAATGGTGTAGCCAGCTTCGATCAAACAGTTCTGCAGATTTTGTACCGCTTGCCCACTATTACCAAATACCACCTTACTAAGCGTAGCTGAATTGCAGGCAGCAAAGGTCTTATCGCCTGGCAACAAAACCAGAGAAAAGACCGCCACCGCGAACCCAAACATCAAAACTCCTTTTGTTTTCATAATCTTAAAGATAAACCTGATAACTTTTAATTATTAAGTATATACTTAAATGGTAAGTTTGTCTTAGGTTGTATAAAAAAGGGCGGAAGCGAAGCTTCCGCCCTTTTTCCTTTCCCTTTCTCTTTTTCGGCCCCCCTTCTCTCTCTTCAGTAATCTCCATTTATAATTGTGGATATTATCTGATACAATGCACTAATATATCTTTAATCAAATCAACAATGTCAAATGTTTTTACCCGTTTTCTAAAACGTCCCCGAGACTATATGGGAGTCTGCCGAAGCGTCAACTTAACTTTGAAGGAGCATCGTGACGAAGGTGGCGGTGTTCACACTTTCATCTTCACTCCCGACAAGCCCTTGTCATGGAAAGCCGGACAACACGCTATCTTCACCATGCCTGACCGCCAGATCGAAGGAAAAAAGTGGCGTCCTTTCTCGGTAGCTTCCGCACCACACGAGGGCGTGATCCAGATCAGCACCAACATCAGTGACGATCCGAGTAGCTTTAAGCAAAACCTCCTTGATCTTAAAGTGGGTGACAAGATCAAGATGAACGGTCCTTATGGCGAGTTCTACATCAAACCGCAAATGAAGCATGTGGTAGGTATTGTCGGAGGCGTTGGCATCACTCCTTTTCGTTCCGTCATCAACGATGCGGTAATCAATAATATTCAGATACCTCTCACCCTCATCTACAGCGCCAGAGACAAACATCTCTACCAAGAAGAACTGCAAAATTGGGCAGAGCAAAACCCCAACATCAACATTATCTACACTCACACCCCAGACGAGGTCAATGCTGAACTATCAAGGGTCATGGATGACTGCAAAGACCACGCTCATTTCTTCATCTCTGGTGCTCCCCGCATGATCGAAGCTTTGCAGGAGACCTGCATCAATGAAAAGATAGCCAAAGACCACATCGTCAGCGACCCTTTTAAGGGGTACTAGAATTTGAAAACAATCAAAAAACAGAGCGCAAACCTACGGTTTGCGCTCTGTTTCTATCAAGAGTTTCATAACAAGAACGCCTCCTCACCCAACCCTAGCTTTTCCTCTCCCCCCGTAATCCAACCTTTTCATTCATAATACTGTAAGTTTGTTTGATCACCCGGAGCATCAACCGTTCCGGTTTTTGGTTAAGTAGAAATTATTTGTAGGACGGCTTAGGAAAGACTCACTTCTTTCCTTTCTCCTTTTCCTTGTATTTTGAGTCGGTGAGTGATCTTTTGTTTAGTTTTTTGGCGACTTTGGTGGTACTTAGTATGACGATTACCGTTTATACCAGAACTTTTGGATAAGAGCGAATACTATAGTCACTATTCCAAGTATCCAACCATCTACATATGCATAGTCAGTACTGTCAAAACCAAAGCCGGTAGTACCAGCCGTCATAGACATTAAGAAAAGTATCGGAAACAACCAAACAAAGACAAATTTAAACCAACGATTGAAGATATCTTGACTGAAAAACATTAAAATCACAGAAATGATTATTAATGCCAAGTTCCAAACTTGCAGTGGCTCAAAAACCCGTCCATTAAAATCCAAAAAGATATCATCAAAATTATCCATTGCAAAAAACCACACCAGAACCAGCAAGATAAAAAAGCTTATATTACTAACCAAAAACCACTTCTTTTTAATTTCAAACATACTACTTCCTTAAATAATTAATAATTTCCTCGATCTCACTAAGTT
>CAYGKU010000019.1:0-12778 GCA_964350745.1 uncultured Candidatus Saccharibacteria bacterium
CAAGGAGGTCACCATTTGACTGGTCTTTACACTCGGGGCGCCGGACTCAACCTCCGGTGGTTTGGTACCGATCATGATGGCGGCGAAGTGACCACCCGGACTGGCATCCTCGGGAACTTTCACCGTGAACGGCACTTCCATGGTCTCTTGTTGTGGTATAACAATGGCCTCAGTAGAAATATCTATCCATTCCGCCAAGGTCGCTCCTTCGGTTTGTTCTTCAAAAACAGGCAAGAACATTCCGCTACCTCCTTCACCTTTAGGAGCAAAATTGACCACACTGGCGTAAACCGTCAGATCAAAATTATTGACATTGACCACTTTCACCATACTTTTCCATTCTTGCCCCGGATTGGCGGACATCTCAAACAAGGTTGGAGTCACACTCAAAGAAAGTGATCCTTGCGCCCAAGAAAGTGACGTTGGAAAAAGAAGTGTGATCAATAACAAGGCAATGATTTTAATTTTCATCTTTTGATTTTAAATTAAGGTCATGATCTATTTCTTCATGATCATGATGACCGTCACGAACATACATAGAAACATCCTGCACATCATCGTAGTGAACCGTGTGTCGTCTGGTTAGTTTAAAGATCATATAGGTCACTAGGAACAACGACAATAGAAATAGGACCATAATAAGAATGATGTACGGTAACGGCATCGAATAAAAATAAGTTGTGTCATAAACTGCCGCTTTATTTTTGTTACCGTATTCAAGTGTCAAAAAAGCTTTATTCCTTCCAAGACCGTCAAAATCCGGTACCGATTCTGTAAAAATGGTCGTGGCTCCGGGAGCGATCTCCTTACCTTCTTGATTGACTGAAATAGATGAGATTTCTCGTCCACGCGAATCATAGAAGATAACCTCGCCCTGGGGTGTTAGAGGGATATCGCCTGTGTTTGATACCTCATAAGTGAGGTTTTGGTCACCCCGATTGAGCATAAAACGATCTGTTGTAAAACCTAAAAGACGAATGAACTCGTTCTGTTCTTCATCAATCGATATGCGAACGATCACCCCATCACCTTGACCGGACATGATCTGTTTTTCTGCCAGATCGCGGTTCTTGGCGTTGGCAAAGCCGATGAAAACTTGATATTTGCCCGGTTCCGCGTTTGGGTTGATGCGGATAGTGAAAGGTATTTCGATCTCTCCTCCTGGGGGTATTTCATTTCTACCTCGAGTGATTTCGATCCAACTTGTAACAGACGTAGTGCGATCGGTCATGGACGGGGTTACAAATTCTTTTATCTGTCCATCACTATCAAGTGATATTTCATTAACTGAAGCAAACATGCGGACAGGAGAACTTCCGTGATTCTTTATTTTAATGGTCTCCTGCTTGATATCCCTTGCTTCGGTCACATGATCGATGAACATCGGAGTAACGGACACATTGGCCGCCGATACAAAAGGGGTCAGTGATAAGAAAAGAGCTACGCAAAGGAAAGTTAATATTGTTGGTTTTGATCGCATAATTTCAATTAATTTTATCTTAAAATATTGGTATTGCCAGATAGGTGATATCGGTAACATACTCCCCAGCCGGTTGCTCTTCCCCGATCCTTAATTTATAAATGATATCATGAGTATCGTTTGTTGGGATCGGACTGTACATGATCTCATCGGTTGAGGTGCTAAGGCCGGCGTAAGTATCACTGGCCGCAAAACGAGCAGATCCTTCCTCCAGCACAGCGTCAGTAGTATGGTAACCAAAACAACCATTAGCCTCAACAGCACAACCGACACTCCAACCGGCCGGAGAAGCGTTAGTCGAAGTAACAGGATCGATCGGTGAACCATACGAGTTTAAAAGCTGTTGACTGGCCATTTTTAGGACCTTATAGCCCTCAGTGGCGTTGGTATCAATATTAATTCTGTGAGCCGCTTCGTAGTCGGTATCGATCAGGATCGGTGAAAAACTGACACTGGTCGCAGAGGTGGTGACATCGGTCACAATGCCGGCGGTTGAAGTACCTGATTCGAGTCCGGTAACCGAGAAGGTTAGGGTCGCTCCTTCCACTTGAAGACTCGGATAAGAAGAGCTGGCGGCCACGGCCACGTCATTGGTAACGTCATATAACCTAAAGTAATAGACGGCGTTGGCGCGGGCACCATCGTTTCTGATCGTGAATTCAAACTCCATTTTTGAAAATGACGGCTGAGCTAAACTACTCGTCGTAGTAGCGGCCTCGTTATGCGTACCACAACCATCTCCCGTTCCACCTACACAAGAATCAGCGTCGGATAAAGTAGAAGAAGAAATGAATGCGTTATCGACTCCCGCGCCATCCGCGTAGCACCAGATATTGGAAGTGGTGGTCGCTTGACCTTGGCAGGTACTGGAGGCAGCTACGTCATAAACTGCACCGGAAAAATCCGATAATTCAGAATATTGAAGCTTGAATTTCACATTACTGCCCGGCGCTCCTTCAACTTCCGCGGCGGTTACCCGAAGCTTGATCTCATTATCATTACTGATATCGATCGGTGAAGTATTCTCGTTGGCCAACGGCGTAACCGGAAGAACACTATCAGCGTCATCATACCAACGCCAGTTTGCTATTAAGGGAGTGTAGCCGGTAGTTCTGATAGTGGGATAATTATTGTAACCATCAAGCAGAGTGTCGTCTGATTCGACCATACGAAAACAGTAGTCCGACAACTGAGCCGCTCCATTATGCTCCACCACCCAGTCGTACTCAACATCCTCACCCAGATCTATCGCATAAGGATTGACAGCGGAGTTATTTTCTTCCTCAAAGGTACCGGCCACGTCTGACACTGAAATATTGAGTGTTCCAGCTGCCGGTGTGCTGGTCGCCAACTCTACACCATCAGTCACGGCTGTGTTATAACCGCGCCACACGGCCCCACTATCTACATCACCAAGGTCAGTCCAACCGGTGATAGCGGAACAGGTGGTATCATTCTTACCGAACTGAAGTTTAAAACTCATAGTTTCCGCTGGAAGAGTGGCGTTGTTTATCTTTAAGGTCATACGAAGACGGATCCTGTCACCTTCTCCAAGCGGATCATCAGATCCGGTAAGTGACATATTTTCCCCGAGATCACTGACTCCGACCGGCCATGGATCTGTCGGATCGAGTGCGTCGTTGTCGACGTACAACCGATAATAATTCTGACGGATGGATACCCGTGCCACCGGCCACTCGACCACCTCCGTCCTAAAGGTCTGTGGTTGTCCGGTATCACTTCTCCAAGTCTCATACTGAGTAGTGGAGATAAGGGTATTGGCAATCACCGTTCGAGGGTAAGCGGTTCCGGTACCTTCACCATAGTTGTTCATAAAGATCGAAGCTCCCGATACCGTAAGTAGGGTACCACCGATGTTAATATTTTCTGTACACGGCTCTGCCCCGCCACAAGCACTCCCACCGGTGCCGAGAGTACCATTGGAACGATAGACCGTCATTTTTCCGGTGCCGGTCTGCATGTTTTCGATCACCCAAGCTACTGAGTAATGAGCGGATGGAGTGGAGGCGTCGGGATGTAGCGCAAAACTGACTGCTCCGATACTGGATAAATAGACCTCGTGACCATACTCATCGAGACCGTTATCTCCCCCACCGACCCGCTTTTGAACGTGGATGAAGGTCTGCGCAAGACTGGTCACCGGTGATATCGACTCTGTTTCTGTAGTGGTGCCGGTGTAATTATGCTCCACTCGCTGAACTGCCCAGTTGGCACCTGTGAATTCAACCACCGCGTAACTAAGATCTGAGACCACACTATCGGCCTCACCTCGAGTAAAGACCGGTACGGCATTGGTCGCGTCCCATAAAGCAGTAGAGAGACCATCGTTAGATTGGGTACGTTGTGTATACTCGTTGGTTTGACCGGTAACAAAGACCACCACATCTTCGTCGTCAACCACGGTGGAAACACTGCTACCGGTAGCAGTGGTCTCATTGCCGCCATAGGAGACCGTACCGGCGGCTCGAACTTTCATTTCGTTATCCGTTCCTGCCAAACCAACAAACTCAATAATTTCCCATGATACTCTCGTGTTATTGATCGCCGCGGCCGGACGAGCGATGGTCACACTGGTTTCTATATTTTCTGGGTCCTCAATGTAAGCAGTAAAATCATCGGTGTTTTGGTTTCCGGTCCCCAGGTTGTCTCCCGCTCCGGTGTGTTGGGTGTTCGTGATACGGATAAAGGCGGAAGTAGAAGCGCTCACTGGTGAATAATCAACACCGGAGACCAGAGTGGTACTGGTACCGGTAATAGTAGCTGTTCCTCGTTGTGTGAAAAAGTCCAGTTTCGGCCTAGTGGTAAGCTCGGGATAGCTGTCATAAGTCGATAGCGGAGTCCCAAGATCGGTAACCCGAAAACAGTAAGTAACCTCGTCGCCGGCGTTTAGAGTAGGTTCGATCGAATACTCAAGTTCAGTGAACTCTGTACTGGTAAGAGTGATAGGACTTGAGGTAGCTTCAGTCTCACGCAAAGCACCGGTACCAACAAACGACGAATTTTCATCGGTCATAGCTCCTTTGGCATTATCGGTCAGATTCGTGGTATTGCCGTCGGCTATATGAGAACTCAAAGACATGTCAAAGGCAGCATCAACTCCCCCCACCACCTTCCAAGAGACCACCTCGGAGCAGGTGCCGATCTTGGTACCATATTGAAGTTGATACTCCGTTGTGGGCGAGGTGACCGTACCTTCGTTTGACACCTGGAGTCGCAGACGGTTGGTGGTTTGTTTGGGAACGTTGACTATTGGAGTATCTTCAACGTCACCGGAAGCGGAGCTCGCTCCGGTATCAGACTCATCCCCATCATCGTTGCGCCAGTGGTAGTGAGTTTGGGTCAGTACCGGTCCGGCAATGGTAGTACTGCCGGTCGGTGACACCGCAGTACTTGGTCCAACCGTCGATCCTGTTACCACCACATCAGAAGATGGGTTATTAATTTGAATATCAATAGTTTCTCCGTCGCTGGCTCCTGAACCCACATCGAGCACCACATATCCACAAAACGCCTGATTACTGTTTAAGGTCACGGAACCGGAGAAAGTGGAGGTGCCGTTAGCGCTTGAAAATCCGCCGGTACTGGTAGCACCAAACTGCGGTTCAGTTCCGTTATAGCTCTCACCGGTACAGTCGTATGGAGTCGAGGTGTCAAGATCGTAGTGAAGCCTAACATTGGAAAGATCAGCGGACGCATCTATCGTACCGACTTCAGTTAGTGTGATGTCGGTCAAAGTTCTACTGGTCCCCAGACGCTCGACCACAAACTGACCGCCTACATGCTGATCAGTGCTACCAACGTCAAGACTGGCCACCTGTGAACTCGAAGCACTGACATCAATATCGGCAGAAATGGTACCTTCCGCAAAAGTATCATAATTTCTAAGAGCCGTTCCGTTGTCCGATAACCTGAAACAATAAGTGTTACCTTGTGGAGCTGAGACGGTCGGCTCGATCGCAAATTCAAATTCAAGAAATTCGTTACTAGTCAGTGTAAGGACACTGGTGGTGGAATTAATGTCCCTCAAAGCTCCGTTGGTTGAAAGATAGGTCGGTGGTCCACCTGGGTCAGATAAGCCACCTGAACCGGTCCCGATATTGGTTGAGTCGGCGCCATCTGTTATAAAACTGGAGGCGGCCATATCCCAATCGCCCCCAGCCTCACCGACACTCTCCCATGAAGAGATGGCACTACAAGCCTCAGTTTTGGTGGCATAATCAAGCGAAAAAGTGGTTGGCAAGGAAGTGGTCGAACCGGCCGCATCGACCTGCAAACGCAGTCTTCTAGTGGTACCATTGGCAAACCCGATAGCTGGCACATCTTCGTTTTCAATAGCCGTGGCGCTACCCTCAACTCCATCGTCATTAAGCCAGCGATAACCAGTTTGAGTTAACTCTGCATGGCGGAGTGTGGTCTCGCCATCTGGAGCGACCGCAATCACCGGCCCGATCGTTGGTGACCCAGAACCACTTACATCCACCGACGGGTCGTCAATGGATAATTGCACCGTATCACCATCGGTTGAAGTAGCTAAAACGTCATAGACCACGTACACACACATGGACTGCGTGGTCGAGATCGAGACACTACCGGAAAAGTTTGACACCCCGTCGGCTCCGGAGAAACCATTGGCGTCGGTGGTGCCATATTGTGATTCGGTACCGGAATAGCTTTCACTTTCGCAGTTATATGGATCTGAAGTGTCAAGATCATAGTACAATTTGATATTACCAAGACCAGTAGAACCATCTACCGTACCGGATTCAGTAACGGAAATATTGGTTATGTTGCGCGTGGAGGTTTGCTCGGAGAGTACAAAAGTACCACCGGCATACACATCTGTTGTAGACACATCAACCTCTGTGGTATGTGTACCGGTGGCACTCACCACCACATCAGTTCCAAAAAAGTTATCGTCCAACAAAACACCCTGTACCGAAATTCGGTCCGCACTGAAAGTAAGATCTGCCGGTGTTCCCACTTCATCATACTGCGTCACTTCAATATAATCACTGGCCGTGAGACCATCCATAATGAGCCCTCCCGACGATCCACCGGAAAAGGATTGGTTCCCTCGCACATAAGCACCATGACTTCCATAGTTAAGATCTGTGGTGCCGTTCTTTTGCCAGTCAATACGGAATGGTTGGCGGGTGTTGCTTGAATTTACTCCGTAAGCGGTTGAAAAGAAAAGATAATTACCAGCCTGATCAATATTGACACGAGAAGGATTAGTGCTGGTAGAGTGAGAAAAAGCGTAGGAGTCTACTTCATTTTGATTGGTAAAATCAATAGCGGTTTGCGTACCTGCCGCCACAAGCGAAGTATCACGTGTCAACATTATATAGGAACCTGTGTCCGGTAAAGCTGCGGCTGAAAAAGCAGTCTGACCGCCTACGATAACAGTAGTACCGGCACTACCCGAGGATTCGCGCCTGACCCTAACAGTCAGGGTCTGATCGGAAGTTGATGTTTTGGCTATGATACCTGAATACACCAAGGCATCGTGATATTCTTCTTCACCATTTTGATCACCACGCAGGTACGAAGTCACTCTGGTACCGTCAATCTCCACCCCATCGAGGAACAGCGCCATTTCGTAGTTCTCACGAGTGTTACCTGAATCCCTGTTCAACTTTACATTGGTCGTGATAAGAAAATGCTTACCATCAGTCCCTTTAAGAGTAATATCAGTTGAAGTGGGAGAGAAACCAAAAGAGCCGGTATCAGTCTCGTCTGAGGCATCCCAATCTACACTGGTAAAAGTGGTATTACCATCAATGTCTGAAGAAGTAGCGGTTTTTTGAATACGTAAATAATCCCAGCCATCCTTAAGTTTTAAAATTGACAGACCGTTGGTCCCGCTACGCATATTGACACCAGCATCATTGATATCATCTCGCCTCACATTGACCGTCATGGTGGCATTAGCTGAAGTGTCGATGATGGCCGCCCCGCTATTGTACATATATTCTGTTCCTCCAGAGTCTCTTAAGTACCCTCCTCCCCAACCATAGGGACTCTTCGCACCATCAATGGTGAGCCAAGTACTTTGTGAGCGCCTGTTTGTTCCGGCAGTTGAAGTACCCTGCTCTGTCCAAACGTTGTAGGCTACAAAGTATTTTCCACCATCATTTAGAGCGATATCGCTGCCATTTGCTTGTAGTGCGATATTGGAGTTTTGAGAGATGGTAGTATCCCAAACAACATCAAGGGCCGGTTCGGTCGAAGTGGGTATAGAGGTAACTCCGACACTATCGCGAAAAATTGAAAAGTCCCCAGTCGCCGCGTAAGCCTCTTGTACTGTCGGAAGATAGGGAGAATTGAACATAGTTGACATGTCAGAGAACGCCAGCGTCAAGATCAGCACCACAGCCAAAAACTGCTGTAATCTATAATAAATTCGACCTCGACTAAAACTCCCATTCATAACAATATTGATCACCTAATTTTATCATGCCACCCTCCAAACCTTATTTATGTACTGGTGGTAGTGGCAGAAACCATCTCTTGAACATCTTCAGTGGTGGTGGGTGTTTTTTGATCATCGATCACCAGGTCAAATTCGGTCAGAACCAACGGTTCAGATGGAGGGACTTGGTCAGTGGTCGAGGCTATCACTAGGTCACCACCCTGATCCTGATCACCAAAAGTAGCTGATGTATTGGTAGCATTTGCATTTGACGGTTCAGAATTATCTATCTCTAATTCTGAAAAATCTTCACGTTGCGGTGACTTATTCTGGATCAAAGCCTTGGTTTCTCCGGTCGAGTCCGGTGGCGGTATATCATCGATCGGAGAGGAACCCGGAGTAGCGGCCAGCGATGAAGACAGGCCGGTCTCCGGATCAAAACCTTTTGTAATAATGTCTCCATTATCGAACTTAGTATCATAGACCAGCACAAATCGAGGATTGGCAATGGCGCCACCCTCATGATCAGTAATGGTTTGCATAGCGCCGGACCTTAGAGAATAAACATATACCAACTGTTCATCTTTTCCGACTGTCGTCCATACCACGTACTCGTCCTCGATCACCGGAGCCAGATCCTGCACATTGTTGTCAGTCAACTGTTTGGTTTCCTTTCCGTCATAAAGAACGATCTCCCAATCACTTCCATCCCACTCTTGCCACACCACATTATCTCCGGCAATGGCCGGCTCCATGTGGTTTTTTGATCCGCTGGTCAATTGATGTTCTTCCTCATCTTTTAGATCATAGACTATGATATGGTAACGACCATCAATTAAACGTTGCCAAACAAGACGTTTTGATCCTTCGTCATATTTTGGAGATGAATCCTCGTAATCGTTGTCGGTTATCTTCTTAACTCCATCATCTGTCCTGATAAATATCTCGTAATTACCCTTACTACCTCGCTCAGAAAAGACTTGCTCGTTTATAGTGTGCAAAACACCGGAGTCGGTACTACAGTGATAAGTCCCTCCCCCAACCGCTACACACGCAGTTTTATCAAAAACATACTCGTTGTCGTGAGTCAGATAAGTACTACTTTCGGTCAAAACTGAAGTGGTGGCCACTCCCAAAATTTCACCGGTGGTTGTGGCTTGCTCTTCATCGGCTGTTTCGGTAGGGCCATCATTTGCTGAACTGTTATGGTCACCATCATCAGACCCTGACTCGTTGTCAATCACCTCGGAATCTTCTTCGGACATCTCTGACTGATCGTTGTTTTGTTCAGTTGCCGAATCTTGACCTTCTTCGACAGTGACATCCTCGGTGGTTGACGCGGTGGTGGAAGTTCCGGTTTCATTGTCGGACCCACCGCCTCCTGTTGTCTCTGTGGTTGTATTTTCATTATCAGTGACCGGTGAGGTGGTACTACCGGTGTCATTGGTGACGGTATCGTCGGTAGTGGTAGTACCGGCATCGGTTACCGGAACACTGCTGGTGGCAACGTCACCTTGGTCTTCTGTCTCACCCACCACCTCCTCTTCGTCACCGGCCGTAGAAGTAGTGTCATCATCCCCGGTAGCAGCTTCAACATCGACACCGTCTTCAGTCACAGCTACTTCGGTGTTGGTTTTCGTATCCGCTTTGGACCCACCTTGATCGGCCTCACCCTCACCAACTTCATCCCTCTCTTCCTCGATTGCTTCATCCGCTAATTCTTGACCATCAACAGGACCCTTGCTCTCTCCGGCTGCTGAAGCATCGTTGGCATTCTTATCTTTTTCCACCGCTTCTTCCGTCTCTTCGGTCACTTCCTCTTCTTCCGTTTCCTCAGTGACTCCTTCAACCACCTCCTCTTCTACTATTTCAACACTTTCTTCGATCTCCTCTTCAACGACTTCTTCAGTCACCTCTAGTTCAGAAGCGTAAACACTCTCGATACCCTGCAACACAAAAGAGGCCAACAGCAAGATCACTACTGCTAAGCTATAAATACTGGAATAAACAAACTCATACAAGAACGATCTCTTTCGATCCATATTACATGGAAAAATATTTTTGAGTTCATCAAAAGACCGACTTTGTACAAAGCTTGTTTTTTTACCTATTTGATTATTTGGAATGGGTTTTTTACTCATCAGATCACAGCCATGTGTAGCGAAGAGTAAGAAACTCTCTATTGTTCTGGCTGAACACCAGATCCATTTCCCCTCACAATAATAATTGTAACGTTGTTTTCTTGGTTTTGATCAAAGTTATCAACAATACATATCAGTAGGTCTAATTTGAAATATTTAGTTAAAGAAGGATTTTGCTAGAATTATCGAGAAATCTACAAAACTCATTTTATTGTCACCATTAAAATCATATACCCTGCTATTATCATGCCATGCCGACAAAAAAGCACTGATGTCACTCAAAGTCACCTTACCATCACCGTTAATGTCCGGATTGATCGAAATCCCCAAAGCGGCTTTGATCTCACCTTCATCTTCACCTTGGTTATAAATATAAAAACTGGTCTTACCGGAAACATCGTCGTCTATCGCCACCTCACTTCCCTTACCATCACCAGCCAGCAACTGTACGTCATTGACCGTAAATTCAGTTAAGCCATTCAACTTCGCTTCAGCCTTAATGGTAGCTACTAAATGCTCCCCCACAAACCCTCTCCTAAAGGTTCCACCACTTAGTCTTATACTATCATTCTCGACCAGAGGTTCTTCCGCCCAGATCGTCAAAACTGATTGACCTTTATCAACTCCAAGCACCTCAACCATATCTGGTGAAAAATTAATTTCAATATCAACCGCATTAACAGGAGTATGCGCGCCGGCATAGACCCCGATCATGAATTGATCTCCTTTCATAACCGCATTGTCAGAGGGAATCAGTTTTATGTACGAAGATTCAATATTACTAACCGCAGCCAACCCAAACAAAGTTGCCAGAGTCAGCATGGCTGAGAACAAATATTTTATAGTCTTGGTTTTTTTACCTTGTTGTTTGTGTTGATATTTCTTCCAAAGCGATTTGAGATGATACATGTTTTATTGCGACAGATCTAAACCTGATCTGGAATTTGCTACCGCTTCAGTAGCCATTGTCAGCTCTGTTTGGATCTCGTTAGCTTCCCGACGTAAGTCGTTGATCTCGTTGGAATTGACACCATGACCGGAAAGTAGAGTTTTGATTATTTTATCCTGTATCTCAACCTGAGAAGCAAATAATTGCTGAACTGCCTTCTCTTTGGCGAGCAGTTCTTGCCATTTTTTGATCAACTGATCGTTATCGGCCTGATCTTCATTATTCAATATATTCTTTTCGGTCAAAAGTCGATCAAGAGAATCAACTCCTTGTTCGATCTGCCACACCATGCTGTGACGACGGTTGGCGAACACATCTCCACACCTGGCAAACAATCCATTTAAGATGGTGAGGTCTTTGGCTGAGAGACCCTTATCAAGCGAAGCCAGCATCTGATCAAATTGTTTTCTTTCTTCAGACCGACAATCTTTGATAAAGTTCTCACTAAATTCGTTCGATGCCCCTTTACTGGTGATCAGAGCCAATTCTTTAAGTTCTTCTTCCTGTTTTTGGATCTCACTGTCCAGGTGAGATTCAAGAGAATTAAGTTTTTTGTCAATTATTATTCCGGAAAAAACATATACCGCCACGATACCGATCAATACTCCCCCGATCAATGCCTTATTATTCTTTACTGTGTCTTTCATACTGTAAAATTAAATTAAATTCTCATACTTAATAATAACCTTATCATTTTGATTCTTTCTTTTGTACTAGACGATTGACGTCGGTTATTTCCTTCTCTACGCGAGACTGAGCTGACACCAAGGATTTTGTCAGATCAGCAAACAGTTCCTCCTCAGATTTGTTGAGTTTTTTGGATCGCTTAGTAGAGATAAGTTTTTCCTCTTCAGTCCTCAGCGTCTCATGCAAAGCGGTGAACTCTTTGGCCAAAATGTCCAAAGCCTCTCTGGATTCCACTGTTACTCGACGACGCAGACGACGCAGACGGAAGATCAAGTACCAGAATCCAAACACCAGAAGTACCAACATGGCAATTAGTGGAATCACCACTGACAATACGTCAATCAACATTGACCCTATCCTTACAAAGCCTGGTCGTTGTACCGCCATTCTGATCGGGTCGGATAATTCAGACTTAGCACCAAATTGATCCACCGCCTGAGCGGTTAACTCATAAACACCGGTTGAGAAAGTACCTTCAGGAATAAGCGTGAACACACCCTCATTGTCAGAAGTTAGTTCATATTTTTTTGGCTCACTACCGATCTTTTCAACAAACACTTCCACCACTGAGTTTGGTCTGGTCAAACCACGAATTACCGGTATCACATCTTCACTTATCGTGTCTGGATAGTCAATAAAGACGGGTCTTTCAAACGCTAAAATAGTGAAGGAGAAGGTGCTGATCAAACTGTTACCGGCTCCATCGAAAGCCTCAATAACGAACGAGTGGTAACCCGGCTCCAGTTCCGGCAAAGTAATAGACTTGCTACCCTCTTCATCCTCATATTCAAAAGGTTCGTCTTCGTCGATCTTGATCAGGTATTTATTGACTCCCGAGGTTGTATCGGTTGCGTGGAGCAATAAGGTCTGAATCGGATTGGTAAGATCGGCCTCTTCAGGCAAACTAACAGTAAAAGCTTCCGGCGCTTTGGTATCAACCGCTAAACGATAATGCTTGACCTTACCCCAGCCATCAGCATTTCTGAACTGAAGATGAAAATACGACACCCCTTCATCAAGGTCAGAGAGGGTGATGGTTCGGATCGGGGTTTCGTATACTTTGGTCGGAATTGAGGACGGTGAACCGT
>CAYGKU010000019.1:12788-16999 GCA_964350745.1 uncultured Candidatus Saccharibacteria bacterium
CGGCAGTCACACCACTTGGCAGGGTCCAATTCAAGATCGCAGTGGTCTCTTTACTCCAACCGCTCTCAGGATGGGTATCTGAAGTGATCTGAGGAGTCCCCGGAGTATTGGCCGGTGCTACGTACTCGATCACCTCAGGGACGGGCTGAGAAGACACCGCCTGTATCGTATAGGTACCACCACTCATTCCGGAGAGAACATTGGTACCTTTGCCATCATTGGCCAAGACCGAACCATTGGTGAAAGATACTTTGGAAGGACCGGAACCTTTGGTTCTAAAGGTCACATTCAAAATAGTGCCGACCGAACCGGTATACCCTGACGGCAAACCACCACTAAAAGAAATGGTTCCGGCAGTATTAGAGAAAGAAGGTTCTGCCACCCAAAGATTAAAGATGGATCCTGATTTGTTCAAAGACACCACTGATAGTTCATTGGGATTGAATTTTATCGTACCTTCAGCGGCATTGATCGGCTTGCCTTGAGTATTAACTACTACAGCCACGTTGAAAGTACTACCGGTCGCGTAGACTCCGGTACTCGGTGACACCGAGATACTGGCAGCCAAGGCAAGACCAGGAAAAAGGAAGGACAAAAAAATGAAAGCGAATAATGACAGGTTTAGTTTGTGAATGAACATAAATTTGTGATTAATTGTTACCATCTTCAAGATCAATTCCTTCTTTATCAGCCAAAACCATCTCGTCTTTCTCTGACCCTCTTCGACGCCTTACGTACCACACTCCAAATAGCACAACTAGTAGAAGCACGATCAACAAACCATACATTCCGTAAGAAACTGCTTGATTGACCGAAATGGTGCGCATAGCCTCATCCGGTACCAAAGTGGCAATGTATTCGTTTCCGGCCTTATCGACCGCTTTTACTCTAATGGTGGTGTTGAGAGACTGATCCTTCAGCACATAAGGACTGACAGTGCGGGTCCACGGCACATCAGCCGCTCCCCAAGAAAACTCACCAAACTCAGCGATCGGTTCTTCGATCACTTCGTAGTGACTAATACCGGTCTGCTTGTCGGTAGTGTTGAACACGATGAAATATTTACCCCCAAAAGCTTTATCTTCTTTGGTTAGAGTGATACTGAACTCCTCTGGTGGCAAACCATCCCCTCTTACCGACTCTCGCCACGGATCAGAAATAGATGACCCCGGATCCTTTGATAAGTTTACTTTTGCGCCCAACAATCTTAGATCAGCCTTGGTTCCCTGCCCATCATTTAAAAGCACTTGGGTTTCAGGAGCAAACTCCACTACTGCCTGGTCACTGTCATTTAAAGCACCGATCTGCATCCCTGGAGAGCGAAACACTAACTCAGCTATAACATTGGTCAATCTGGGATCACCTTGTACTCGACCACAATAGCCATTTGGTATACCGCCGGCAAAAGTAATGGTACGTTCTTCTTTGTTTATAACCGGTTGCTCCACCCAAATACTAAAGATAGACTTACCGATCGAGACATCAACCGGTTGAATGTTGTCGCTGTACTTTACGACCGCGTCTACCACATTTATACATTCACCGATCTCCTGATCAGGCTGAAGTCGCACTGCCAAAGTCAATGAATCTGAGCGATTAAGAGTGGTAACGCCAGGGTCTATGTATAAAGTAGCGGCTGATACGCTGGTAGCAAACGACAGCACAAATATAAGCAATAAAAGTATCCAACCTTTCATAAAAATTAATTATAGCAAACTTAACACAACTCTATTTCGTACTGTACACATTATTAACCCTGTTCCAGCGTTAGGGTCTCCGGCGGAGCACATACCTATTTTGACTCTAGTTATCAAATTAGAGTCGCTTGTTCCAGGAATCTGCCCTAGGAAAGGGGCAAATTCGGGAGCTTTGCATACAGAAAATATATTGGTAAACTCATTATTTTACAGCACTAAGTTCGAAATAATTAAGTAAAATTAAGGAATGTAACGACTATAATTTACTTATGTCAGGATTTGTTCTGCCCTTGGGCAAATCCTGACCGCTCTCGCTCATTTTCTCACTTATCCCTTGGGGGTCCACCCCAAGAGTATTTCCGAATTTATGGTCGACAAACGTCTCCCTAAATTCTAGGGCGAAATATGTATTGTGTCTGCCTAAGAAAAAAAATCACTGTGAGATATCTAGATATTATTTAAAGTATAGATTTCCTTGGCGACCACATCCTTGTTTATTGCGGTCAACTATCTGGCGTTGCATGTTCCAGGAATCTGCCCTAGGAAAGGGGCAGATTCGGAACTAAGTTCGAAATAATCGCTGTCGCTCATTTTCTCACTTATCCCTTGGGGGTCGAAATATGTATTGTGTCTGCCTAAGAAAAACATAGTCGCTAGCGCTCCTTGTTTTTCTCAATCCTGAAAAAGCAAAAAACCCACTCGTGGTGGGAGATAGGTCTTTTGCATTTACTCCAAGCTTGAAGCCTGTAAACTAAATTAGAATACTGGCGTCGCTACATATGTCAGTGTAGCAGAATAGTCTTCAGCGGCTTCCTGTAGATCGGTTATTTCTACTTGGTAGCCAACTTGTGTACGACCTTCATTGGCTTCAGTACCATCTGAAGGTCCGTCGTTTCGGAAGATCTCAACCGGTGTAGTAGAGGCCGCCACGAACTTATTATCGTTGGTACCGGCTCCAAAATCATCGGTTAGACCAGCTCCGACGCTTTGATCATTGGTAGTAATACCCCAGTGACCGTAAGTATCAGATGTTCCAAGGACCGGAACTGGTGACTGCCATGCTGTTGGTGTTGATGTATCAGCTCCCTCAATGAAAGAACTGATCTCAGCACCAGTGGTAGACAGAAGTTGACCATCAGCCTGTACCGTGACTACAAATCCATTAGCGGCGTTGGTCGTAACGGAGAGTTGTTGAGCGGTAGTGCTCGGAACATCAGCTGTTAGCGAACCAAACGGAATGGTAGTAGCAGTTGTTGACCCGGTGGTGGTGGTGCCGTTTACGGCAGTCCCCCCTGGCAAACCTTCAACTGAAAAGGTAAAGGTTGTATCAACTGAAGCTGTGACCTGTACGGTATCAACGATCGCGACCATTGTTGTACCTGAGTCAGAAGCTCCGGCAGTTACGACAATGTCGTAAGAACCAACAGCTGGATTTGTTAATTGAGCATCTCCACCGGTGGCATTTAGACCGATCTGTATGGTAGTAGTTCCATTAGCTGGAATTGAACCACCGTCACCGGTACAAAATGTAATGGTAAGAGTTGTTCCGGAAAATGAAGCTCCGGTCTGCTCTGATCCCGTACAATCAGCTGCCATGGTGTAGTCTGAAGTGGTGGCAACATCAATGTCGGTGTTATCAACTGAACCGACCACGAATGGTCCGTCCGAGAAATCAACTGTGATAGTTTCACCATTGGCTACTCCGGTTGGGGTAGTAAAGGTGATCGTGTGATCTGACACCGTGGCAGGTGCAGAATCAGACAGAGTATCACTAAAGGTGGTGACATTTGCAGCTTCCGCAAAACGGAATGAAGGTGCGCCTAGTGACCACATAAGTAGCGCTAGGGCAACCACAGCTGCGAGTGCTTGGAGCAAAGAGAACGATGTATGCGTTCCTTTCATATTGCTCTACGTTGTATTTAGCCTACAGTCCGGACACGAGCCGCGACATCAAGGACCAAATGAAATATTCATGCAATAAGCAGTCTCCACACTACTTATTTTATAAAGCACTGTAGACATACCTGCTTTGTAACACTCGGCTGAAGTGCCCGGAAAATAAATTTTCCGCAGTAAATCTAAAGGTTTACCTCCAAAACAAGTACTCACTTATTGTAACTTGTTTGAAATTTTTTATTCTAAATTTATACACAGATTTTTACTTTTTTTGATCAAAAAAAGTAAAGACTTGTAGTGTAAAATAAGGAGCTCGCGACTATATTTTTCATTCGCAGGGCGCAGTCGCAAGCTCCTTAAAAATTACGGCAAAATATGTATTGTGTCTGATTAAGAAAAATGTTTAGTGAGGTATATAAGTTTTGTTTAAGTTCTAGAGTTCCTTGGCGACCACATCCTTGTTTATTGCGGTCAACTATCTGGCGTTGCATGTTCCAGGAATCTGCCCTAGGAAAGGGGCAGATTCGGAACTAAGTTCGAAATAATTAAGTAAAATTAAGGAGTGTAACGACTATAATTTACTTATGTCAGGATTTGTTCTGCCCTTGGGCAAATCCT
>CAYGKU010000020.1:0-16796 GCA_964350745.1 uncultured Candidatus Saccharibacteria bacterium
TTAATCAATATATTCAATTTCTACTTTTGTGGTGACACTTAAAAGTAGTTTGCAATAATTTTTATTTCATGTGAGGATTAATGTTGGTAGTTTTGTTATTTTGTTAAATTACATATAGTGGAGGCTGATGTGAATAATGTAGATTTTGGGCTTTTTCAAAAACTCAATTTGTTGAAAGTAAAACTAGATAGCGCACTTACTCACGATGGGGCGGAAGAGCTTTGTTATCAAATAGCTCAGTATAAACCAAATCCTGATAGATCTATCTCTGTGAAATTGATAGGATTGCGTTTTAAAGCAACCCCTTACATATAAAGATCTTGATAATGAAAAAATAATAGATCAAAACAAACTGCTGGTTCTATTTAAACTATTTATTAATAAAAAAGAGTTTGAATATGCTAGTGAAATCTATTCATTCCTTCCTGAAGAATTATGGTATAGGTCAACTGCAATTTTTCTAAATTCTATTGTGTTCAATAAAGCCTGGGATTATATTAGTGCTGTAATTGACCACGAAGTCATATATGAAGAAGATGAAAAGTATGGGGTTTTAGTGGACGAATAT
This sequence comes from uncultured Candidatus Saccharibacteria bacterium, assembly GCA_964350745.1. Lineage (GTDB taxonomy): Bacteria > Patescibacteriota > Minisyncoccia > Phycocordibacterales > UBA918 > OLB19. The sequence continues at coordinate 569 of CAYGKU010000020.1, forward strand.
ATCGGTGTTTGTGTACGGAAAAAAGAATGGTATGGAGCTTTAAGGCTCATCTATTGTTTTTTAGGTAGCGACCGTAAAAATCGTAGACGGATACTTTTTAATCGGTTTTCACGCGACAAGGAAATTACGGCAGAATTGAATAGATTTGATTCAAAGTTAAGATTTGATTCAAATTCTTTCTGGAAAAGAGTTTCCAAGTATTAATCTTTATTTTTTTGATGAGGACGAGTTTGTTTACAAGCTCGTCTTTTTACTTGTTTTATGTATTCTCTATCATAGAGGTGTCTTTTTAGTTTGTTTGAAGTACTTAACACACACTTGCTTTTTTCTGGTTTTTGGCATATAGTAGCGGAACTTAAATAAATTTATATGCCGATAACAAAAGGAGCGGTTAAAGCCGATAAACAATCTAAAAGAAAAAGGATATTTAATATTCGTCGCAAAGGAGCGATGGCTGACGTGGTGAAGGAAATTTCCAAGGCAGTAACTGCCGGAGACGCTACCAAAGCCAAAGAGCTTTTGCCAAAAGCCTACAAAGCGATCGACAAGGCTGCGAAAAGAGGGGTGATCAAAGATAATACCGCCGCTCGCAAGAAGTCACGTTTGACTGCTAAAGTGAAGACTGCGAAGTAGTAGGGGGATAGTGGAGATGTTGAAAGACCGGCGCCGTAGGCGCCGGTCTTTTGTGTGTAGAGTGCCTATTAATCTCTAAAGAAAATAACCGAGGGGAGACTTTATGGAGGAGTGTGTGAGCGGTAGGAAAGGCTTTCTATCGGTTTTTTGCTTGATATTAAATATGAGCAAAAATAAATTTTTTGACTAATACATAAGTAAGTGTTATTTTTCTACTCAGAAATTTACTTGGAGGATAAAACATGGAAAAGATCATAGCTCTTATTGTTCTTTTGATCGTAGGGACTTTTATTGTTTTTGGACACGCGTGGCTCGGTCTATTACTTTTAGGCACTACTTTTTTAGCATTCGTGCTTAATGTCGCGATAAAAGCGGTGTTTCCACTTGCGAAAAAAATCTATGCCGTAATGCCTGAAGGCTGGCTGGATATTCCTAAAGTTATAGACATAGCTGAAGAAAAAAGTGTGGACATAAATCATGATAATCCTGATTCCATTGTTCTCTTATATATGTTGATCGAACAACGGAAAGATCTTTTTGAGATCAAGATCAATAAGAGTATTTTGAAGAATATGAAAAAGAATAATCCGCAGTGGTTTAAGCACGATAATGTTAGTCCTACATTTAAAAGTAAGCGTTCAACAGAATGTTATAATTCAATAGTGCAAGAGGGTAGTCCTAGTGATTATTCTAAAATCAGAAAAGCTATTTTAGTAAGGAGGAAAAATTAAAAGTACTAAAGACAGGTTGTGAAAACAACCGGTCTTTTTTGTGGTATGTCACTTAAAAGTCTCGTCTGACAGGTTGCAAAATATCTATGAATCTGCTATTGTTCGTATATGCGAACTTTAGAGATAAAGTCATCTCCTATCAGTGCGGTTAAAGAGGACTACATCAGAGCGATCTATATTCTAAGTCAGTCAGAAAAAGGAGCGGGAGTAACGAACATTGCTGAACGTCTGGGACTTAGTAAGTCTACTGTATCTGAACGTCTAAAAGACTTGGTTAAGGATGGTTTGGTAGTTGCTGATCCGTATGCTTCTGTCACTCTAACCGACAAAGGAGAATTGGAAGGAAGGAAACTCACCTATAAGCATCGAGTTATCGAAGTTTTTCTAAACGAAGTTCTGAAAATACCAAAAGATCAGGTGCATGAGGAGGCGGAGAGGCTGGAGCATGCTTGCAGTGATGAGGTGATAAAAAGATTGGCGAAGTTTTTAGAGCATCCAACCAAAGATCCGCATGGCTCAGACATCCCTAAAGTTAAAGATTGGAATTAGGAAAATTAAATTATAGGAATTGAACAAAAAATTAAAAATTTAAAGATAAAATAATTATGAATATAAAAGCAGTTTTAGTGGGGATTATTGTAGTGGTGTTCTTCTTTTGGTTAAGAGACTTGATCGTGGGTGATACAGGAGGTCAGACTGCCACGGTCACTACATCACAAGAGGAGAAAATAGTCGCCTTAAGTACCTTTACCGTCTTGGCCGATATGGTAGCTGAAGTTGGGGGTGATAAGGTTGAGTCTGTCTCGCTGACAAAGACGGGGGTGGATATTCATGGCTACGAACCAACACCGGGAGATCTGGTACGCGCTTCTCAGGGTGACATCTTGTTTGAGAACGGTATGAACTTGGAATTATGGGCGGATAAACTTCGGGCAAATATTCCTGACATGCCATCAGTAGTGGTTAGTGAAGGGATAGAGGTGTTGTCTATTGAAGAAGGTTCATATGAAGGTAAGCCAAATCCACACGCTTGGATGTCGCCGGAGCAGGGGCTTGTTTATGTTGAGAATATTCGAAAAGCTTTGGTAGAGTTGGCGCCTGAGCATGAAGAATATTTTAATGCTAACGCTGAAGCCTACTCAAATGAACTAAAGGCACTGGATAAGACTCTGAATGAGTCGCTGTCTAAGTTGCCGGAAAATAATAGATATTTAGTGACTTGTGAAGGAGCCTTTACGTATCTCACTAACGACTATGGTTTGAACGAATTATATCTTTGGGCGATCAATGATGAGTCTGGAGGTTCTCCGCAGCAAGTGGCCAAGGTGATAAATACTGTGAAAGAAAATCAGATCCCGGCCGTGTTCTGTGAAAGTACAGTAGCGCCTAAGATCCAAATGGAAGTGGTAAATGCTACCGAGGCTCGGTTTGGTGGAGTTTTGCACGTAGACTCTTTATCTGAAGAAGGTGGTCCAGCTCCAACTTATTTGGCTCTGCTTCAGGGTACGGTTAATACTATTGTTAGCGGTTTAAGTGGTGAATAATATTCATGGATAATAGAATGACAAATGCTATTGTCTTGAAGGGGGTGAGTGTAAGTTACGATGGTAATGTGGCTTTGCGCGATGCTTCCATCAGTATTCCTTACGGAACTTTTTCCGGAGTGATCGGGATGAATGGTGCCGGCAAGTCGACTCTTTTTAAGGTCATTATGGGTTTGGTGAAGCCGACCTCCGGTAGTGTGCAAATATGCGGCGATGAACCGGCTTTGGCGCAAAAGCACGGACATGTGGCTTATGTACCCCAGACGGAATTGGTGGATTGGGATTTTCCGGTGTCGGTGCGTGAGGTGGTTATGATGGGGCGGATCGGTTTGCAGAACATTTTTAAGACCCCGACCGAAGAAGATAGAAAATATGTGAACGACGCTTTAGAGAAAGTGAAGATGCTTGAATATGGTGATAGACAGATCGGGGAATTATCAGGTGGGCAAAAGAAGCGGGTGTTTGTGGCGCGAGCTTTAGCGCAAGGAGCGGATATTCTGCTCTTGGATGAGCCGTTTGCTGGTCTCGATGCGATCAACGAAAGGTCCCTCACTGCTCTTTTGGTATCTCTAAAGGAAGAAGGGAAGACGGTCATTCTTGCTACTCACGAACTAACTTCTCTTACTGATACTTGCGATCGGGTGGCGCTGGTGAAGCGGACGGTCTTGGCTTACGGTCCTACCAAAGAAGTTTTTACTAAGGAACTGGTCTCACAAACCTTTGACGGTATTATTCATAATATTAAATTTGAAAATTAGTTATGGATATTTTGCAATTTATCATTGAGCCACTGCAGTACCCTTTTATGGTCAAGGCGGTCTTGGTGTCGATGGTCGTGGGGGCGACCTGCGCGCTTTTGTCTTGCTTTTTGATCTTGAAAGGTTGGGCTCTTTTGGGAGACGCTATCTCGCACGCGGTTTTGCCGGGGGTAGTGATCGCGTACATTATAGGCATTCCATTTAGTATCGGAGCGTTGGTGTTTGCACTTTTAGCGGTAGTGATGATCGGGTTTGTTAAGACTAACTCTAAGATAAAGGAGGACGCGGTGATGGGAATTGTTTTCACCACCTTCTTTGCTTTAGGTTTAGTGTTGATATCAAAGATCACCAGTTCGGTTGATCTGATGCACGTATTGTTTGGAGAGGTGCTGGGTATTTCAGATATTTCTGCTTGGTACACGATCGGGGTTCTTTCGTTGGTGTCGATAGTGATCTTGGCCTTCCGCCGCTTGTTTTTGGTCTTCTGCTTTGATCCCAATCACGGACAGTCGGTAGGGATGCCAATAAAGTTCATCAACTACACTTTTCTAGTTTTGCTGGCCGTTACCATTACCGGATCATTGCAAACCGTGGGAATTATTCTGGTGATCGCTATGCTCATTACTCCCGGCTCAACCGCTTTTCTAATTACCAAAAAGTTTTCTACCATGATGCAGATAGCGGTGGCGGTCAGCGTCTTTTCTTCAGTGGGAGGAGCTTACGCCAGTTATTATTTCGACATCTCTACCGGTGGTGCGATCGTCTTTTTGCAAGGGTTGATCTTTTCTGTGGTGTTCCTATACCAGTCAATCTTTAGGAAGTATCAACCGATTTTGGTATCAAAGTCTGTGAGTTAGCGAAGGGTTTAAGAGGCTGAGTTTAGGTTGAGTTAGTTAGCGGCAAAACCGCTGGCGCCGAAGGCGCCAGCGGTTTTGCCACTAAAATTATTCTTGTTTTCTTGACTGCGTATTTATACTATGAGAATGTTATATTTAAGTATGAAAAAAATAACCACGAAAGCCAAGTCCAGAACTAAACAAGTTAAATATGATGAAATCCGTAACACTAAAATAGTAGCTACTGTCGGTCCAAATTCTGATACGGTGCCTACCATGGTGGAGATGTTGAAGGCGGGGATGAATGTAGCGCGTATTAATTTTTCTCATGGTAGTCATGAAGAACATGCTGAAAAGATCAGTAACCTAAGAGAAGCTTCCAAACAAGCTAAGTTGCCGGTAGCTATTTTGCAAGATCTTGGTGGTCCAAAAATTCGCATCGGAGACTTTGCCACCGATACGGTTACTTTGACTGCGGGAAAGAAACTTACTCTAACCACCAATAAGGTTGTCGGTAATGAAAAAATTGTTTCCATAAACTACAATCGCCTCCCTAAAGAAGTGCAAAAGGGTACCAGTATTCTACTCAATGACGGAAAGTTGCAACTGAAAGTTTTAAAAACTACCGACACAGACGTGGTCTGCAAGATTGAGATCGGAGGGACTATTCGTGGTCGTAGAGGAGTGAACGTGCCTGGAGCGATGCTTTCCATCGACACTATCACTGCTAAAGATAAAAAAGATCTAAAATTTGGAATTGCCCAAGGGGTTAATTTTGTCACTTTGTCGTTTGTGCGGAAGGCCTTGGAAGTGAAAAGACTACATAAGCTACTTGGTGATAATGTAGATAAGATCGGAGTGATCGCCAAAATAGAAACCAAAGAAGCGATCGATAATATTGATGAGATCATCGCTGAAGCTGACGGAATTATGGTGGCCCGTGGAGATTTGGCGGTAGAGATCCCAAGAGCAGAAGTGCCGCTTGTGCAGAAAGAAATAATTAAGAAGTGTAACATCTTAGGTAAGCCGGTTATTACCGCTACCCAAATGCTTGATTCAATGCGAGAGCAAACTATTCCCACCAGAGCGGAGGTAAACGATGTGGCCAACGCCATTTTAGACGGATCTGACGCGGTAATGTTGTCTGATGAAACGGCGGTAGGAAATCATCCGGTTGAAGCTATTAAAGTCATGTCGCAGATAGCGAGTACCATAGAAAAAAGTGAAGTGGCGGAAGATCAATCCAACATCGCTTTGTCAGATTTTAAGATGACCAAGGTGGCTGACGCGGTAACGGAAGCGATCGCGCGCGAAGCCAAGTCACTCAGGGCCAGTGCCATCGTGGCTCTCTCTGAGTCGGGGCACACCGGAAGGTTGGTGGCAAGACACCGACCTGGGGTGCCGATCTTGGTTTTGACACCCAACGAAAAAACTTTCTACCAATCGCTGTTGGTTTATGGGTGTAAGCCGATGTTGGTTCGTTCGGTAAAAAATATTGACGATGCCTTAAAGTTGGCTCGCGAAACTCTGGTAAGTTGCGGTTTTTGCAAAAAAGGTGACAGTTTTGTTCTGGGGGCCGGTATGCCTTTTGGAAAAAAGGGCTCCACCAATATGATGGTGGTGGAGAAGATCGGTTGGTAAAAAGAATGACAAAAGACTGCTTTGAAACCCTGCACTTATGGTGTTGGGTTTTTAAATTATGTTTTTGGCATACTGTCACCTGTTAGAAACTAATAATGAAATATTGGTCGGTTAGTTCTATACTGTACTTATCATGCCTACTAGCAGTTATGTGATAAGTAATAAAGTGCCGATCCTGGGAGAGTATGTCCTTACAGTGCGCGATCTGCCGGCGGAGGAGAAGCCACGGGAAAAGATGTTGCAACACGGCCCCGAGGTGTTGAGTGTGGCCGAGCTCTTGGCGGTGGTCTTTGGTCAAGGTACTCGCAAAGAAGAGGTGCTTAGCATGGCAGATAGGATCGTGTCTGAGTATGGTGAGCGAAATATTTTTCGAGAAAAAGATGTAAACAAATTGTCTACCGACATAGATATACCTTTGGTAAAAGCGGCGCAGATCGTGGCAGTGGGTGAGATCGGCCGACGGTTCTTTGAACGCAAAAGAAACGGAGCGGCCGTGATCAGAACAGCAAGTGATGTTTTTGAGTATGTGGCCGATATGAGAAATTTACCCAAGGAACACTTGCGAGGCATTTATCTTAATTCCCATTATCAAGTGGTGCATGACGAAACTATCTCCATCGGTACGGTTGATGCCAGTATCATTCATCCGCGGGAAGTGTTTCGTCCGGCTTTATCTTGTTCGGCTACGGCGATCATTTTGGTACACAATCATCCTTCGGGGGTTTTGGAGGCGAGCAAAGAAGATAAGTTGGTTACTAAGCAGATCAAGGAAGCGGGGCAAATGATCGGGGTCCAGTTGGTAGATCATCTGGTGGTAACAGCGGAAGGTTTCAAAAGTATTAAATTAGATTAATTACAATTTTTATGAACACATATACAATAAGTCCAACCTTGTGGTGGGTACGAGACGGGGTGGATGAGCCGGATGATCTCGAGCGATTACTTTTTCATGTGAAGGCAGGTGATTATTTTTCCACTTTGGCCACCATACTGGGTTTTGTTGAGGAGACTATAAAGGAGCAAGACCATCAGGAGAAAATGACCTATGAAATAAATACCTTAAGTCAGATGAAAGAAGACTTGGTCTATCTTAATGATAATTTTGATATAAAGCCGAAAAGAAAAAAGGATTCAAAAGGTCAAGGTTAAAAGGTAAAAGTGAAGGGTGGGTGAGGTAATGTTTATCAAAGCCCGGCGCCGAAGGCGCCGGGCTGACCTGTCTCTCGCTTACCCGAGCTTGGTAATGTACTTGTCGTGTTCCGGTTCTTGTCCGCTTAGTATTTTGTTGTGGAGATCTCGTATTTGTTTGGTGATCGCTCCAGTGGTGTCGCTCCCGATACGGCGAGCGTCGACTTCTGTCACCGGTGCGATGTAGGCGGAGGTGCCACAAGCGAAGATCTCGTCAGCGATGTACAGTTCGGTTAGATCAACTGTTCTTTCTTTTATCGGAATATCAAGATGATGAGCTATCTCCAAAACGGTTTTGCGATTGATGCCTTCAAGCAGGTCGCTGGTGTTATCAGGAGTAATAAGAGTGTTATCTTTTACCAGAAAAATATTAGCCGCACTGAGCTCGCAGACATGTCCGTCGGTGTCGAGAAAAATACAATCATCATATCCGCTATCAAGCGCGTCTTGCTTGGCTAACACTGAGTTTACGTAAGCTCCGTTTACTTTAGCACGAGAGGGAATGGCGTAGTCGGGGATGCGTCGCCACACACTGGTCTTGAGGCGCATGCCGTCTTGAGGGACGATCGGAACAGCTTCGTAGAGGAAGATGCTGACCGTAGTGTCGATACCTCGGGATCTGGTGCCGGGGATGAGTTCATCGACATGCACCGTGACGCGGGCAAAAATATTTTTATCCGGCTGGTTGGCTACCGTTAGGTCCTTCACTACTTCTAAAAACTTATCGTAACTCCAGGTGAAAGTATCGATGCCGATGATCTTGGCTGAGTTAACCAGTCTCTGGTAGTGATCTTTAAGGCGAAAAGCAATAGGGCCGTTCTCAGAAATAGAGATCGGGAAGACGGTGTAGACACTGAGGCCATACAAGACAGCTGAGCTGGCGATGTTTAGATTGGCTTCTGAAACGGGTACTATTTTGTCCTTCAAAAAGGCTTTTTCGTATATATGAGACATGTTTAGAGTGAATTATACAATAACGGGGCTGTATAAGATAGTTTTCTGAAAAGCCAGCTTTTTGGTAAGTGAAAAAAATGATTTTAAGTAACAACAAAAATGGTAGTATAGTGACATGATAACAGTTAGTTTTTTGGCAACCATATTTGAATTTATGGGAGGACTGATGATCGCGATAACTGCCTTGTTGGTCCATCATACAGTTTGGAAAGAAAAGAGAATTGATTCTAAGGTTATTAGAGAGATCAGTCACGAACGGATCTTTGCGTTGCTTGGTATTGCCTTTTTAACCTTTGGGTTTACCTTGCGGACTGTCGTGGAATTGAATTTAGTGTAAGTATTATTTTATGAAATTGATTTTTGAATCATCCACGGCCATGGCTTTGGATGAGGTGGAAGCTAACGCCGAAACTTTGACGTCTTATATTGAGGAGTTGCATAAGGTGGCCACCAAGAACATCTACAAAAATGATGAGGCTTCGATCAACCTTCCTTTTGACGACGAGTTGCTGGGGAAGGTGGAGGCTTTGGTCGACCAGAAAGTATCCGCGGATCTGCGGTATGTTTTTGTGGTGGGAATTGGCGGTTCCAATCTGGGGACCAAGGCGATCTATGATGCTCTTTACGGAGTGAGTGATGTCGGTAATGCTGAGCGGCCCAAACTTATTTTTGTCGATACCAATAATTCTTCTGTGCTCAGGCATTTGGTGGAAAATATCATTCCCGGTTTGAATTCATCCAAAGAGTATCTGCTGGTGACCATAAGTAAATCTGGCGGCACTACCGAGACGCTGGCCAATACCGAGATCTTGGAGGTACCTTTAGAGGAAAAATTCAACGATGCCCTCAGTCGAATGGTGGTTATTACTGACAAGGGTTCAGCCTACGCCAAGGCGGCGGAAGAAGAGAATATTTCAGTTTTGCATATTCCCAAAAAAGTTGGCGGTCGCTATTCGGTCCTGTCGGCAGTGGGTCTTTTTCCGCTCTTGGCGGTAGGGATCGACGTAACTTTGCTTCAAAAAGGCGCGCAAGACATACGCGCCTACTGTCTCCAAAGTGAGACCAAGACCAATCCGGCGGTCTTGTCGGCCGCTGTTTTGGCTAGTGCACTTAAAAACGGTAAGACCATCAATGATAACTTTGTCTTTAACAGCGAGTTGGAGTCGCTTGGAAAGTGGTATCGTCAACTTTTGGGAGAGAGCGCGGGGAAGGAAAAAGATCTGGAAGGCAAACAGGTAAATATCGGTATCACCCCGACTGTTTCTATCGGTTCTACCGATCTGCATTCGGTGGGACAGCTTTACCTTGGTGGGCCAAAAGATAAGATCACCACCTTTATCTACAGTCTCGATAATTCTAATGCCATGCACGTCCCCGCGTCAGACGATAGAACTTTCCCGACGGTGGTGGAAATGATAGATGGCAGATCAACTGCCGATATTATGAATGCGATCCTGGAAGGTACCAAGATCGCATACAACAAAAAAGACCTGCCATTTATGGAAGTGCAGCTTGAAGGAATCACCCCTTACGAGCTTGGCGCCTTCATGCAATTCAAGATGATGGAGATGATGTATCTTGGCAAGTTGCTTAACGTTAATCCATTCGATCAACCAAACGTAGAGTCATATAAGATTGAAACAAAGAAGTTGCTGGAGGCGTAGTAAATACAAAACCTTATGTCAGAGCAAAATATACGCAAATACAATAACCCGACAGCGATCGTGATCTTTGGTGGTACCGGTGACTTGGCCAAGACCAAGTTGTTGCCGGCTTTGGTCGATCTATATATAAAAGGTTTGCTACCTGACAAACTAAAAATAATTGGTCTCTCGCGCAAAGAAATGAGTGACGAAGAATATCAGACTTTCGCCAAAGACAGTTTAAAGGTCAAGGGGCACGCTCACGATGAAAAGTTGCTGGATGAGTTTTGTTCTCATTTGCAGTATGTCTCCGGCAGTTTTTCCGAGGACGATACCTATGAGGTGGTCAAAGAAAAACTAAATGCTTTTGACGACAGTATCGGACAGTGTTCAAGCAAGCTGTTTTATCTGGCAGTGCCACCGCGTTTCTATGAACTAATCTTTGCTAAGTTGAGTGAGAGTAATTTGATGAATCTTTGTAACGGGGAGGATTCGTGGTCGCGCCTCTTGGTGGAGAAGCCGTTTGGAAAGGATCTCACAACCGCGCAAAAACTGGAAAAGCAATTATGTTCGCTGTTTGCAGATGATCAGATCTACCGGATCGATCATTACCTGGCCAAGGACGCGATCGAGAATATTATCGCTTTTCGTTTCTCGAACAACATCATTGCCGACTCTTGGAACAGGGAACAGATCGAGTCCATTCATATTCGTTTGTTTGAGACCAAAAATGTCTCCAGTCGCGGTGCCTTTTATGATGATATTGGGACCTTGCGTGACGTGGGGCAAAATCACATGTTGCAAATACTGGCTCTTCTTACCATGCCATCGGCTGACGCGCATGACCCCAAAGCAGTGCGAGCAGCCAGAGCCAACACTCTGAAGGAGCTTTGCCCCGAGCAACCGCAAACGGTGATCCGAGGACAGTACGAGGGTTACGTGGATACGGCTGGAGTGGATCCGTCCTCCGAAACGGAAACTTATTTTAAATTGGGAATCATGTCTGATTCCGATACGTGGCGGGGAGTTGAGTTTGTGCTTGAAGCGGGTAAGGCTCTGTCGGAAAGTATCAACGAGGCGGAGGTTATCTTTAAGGCACACAATAATTGTAACTGCGGGTTCGCAGGAAAAACCCACACCCACCGCAACGTCCTGAGGATCATCTTTGCTCCCCAGCAAGAGATCAGGCTTTCGATGTGGGTGAAGAAGCCGGGCTTTGATCTTGTGTTGGAGGAAAAGGAATTCATTCTCACCAGTTCAGAGGGTAGTGATACACATTCACCGGAGGCCTACGAACGAGTGTTGTATGATTGTATTGTGGGCGATCAGACCAGGTTCGTAAGTGGTGAGGAGGTGGAGGCGGCTTGGCAATTCATTACCCCAATTCTTGAACAGTTCAAAACCTTACCGCTCCATAAGTATCAGGAAGGAAGTAGCGGGCCTTTGGTGTAGGGTCTAAGTGAGTTAAACTGCAAATAATAAGAAAATAATTTTATGAAAAAAGAATTAGGATTTATCGGACTCGGACGGATGGGTCTCAATATGGTGACCAATTTGGTCGAGAAAGGCTACAGGGTGGTGGGCTCTGACCCCAGCGCCGAGGCTAGAGAAAAAGCCGAAAAAGCCGGAGTGGTCGTGGTGGAAGATCATCAGGCGATGATGACGGAACTATCCGGTCCGCGAGTGGTGTGGGTAATGGTGCCGAGCAAGTTTGTGGATTTTGTGATCGACGAGATCACGCCACTGATGTCTGCCGGAGATACTGTTATTGATGGAGGAAATAGTTTTTATCAAGATTCACTGCGTCGCCACAAGGCGCTTGAGGAAAAGAAGTTAAATTTTCTTGATTGCGGAACTTCAGGGGGAATGGAAGGAGCTCGCCACGGAGCGTCGATCATGGTGGGTGGTAAAGCGGAAGTGTTTGGGGAGCATGAGCATATCTTTGAAGCTTTGGCAGCTAAGGAGGGCTACGCGCGGGTGGGAAATGAAGGTGCGGGGCACTTTGTGAAGATGGTACATAACGGCATCGAGTACGGCATGATGGGAGCGATCGCTGAAGGAATGGCGGTGCTACATGATCATGAAAAAGAGTTTGGCATTGATCTTAAGGAGGTGTTCAAACCGTATGAACATGAAAGTATCATTACTAGCAAGTTGGTCTCTTGGCTTAGACAGGCCTATGATGAAGGAAAGATCGAGAAGATCGCCGGCGAGGTACCTTCCGGTGAGACCGAGTCGGAGATGGAACATATTGTTTCTATAGCTGACGTTAGGGTGCTTGAAGCGGCCTTGATGCAGCGCCGGCAAACTCGGGTGCAGGAATCTTATCTGGGAAAGCTTATAGCGGCCATGCGTAATCAGTTTGGCGGACATAAGACGATCGACAAAAAATAAAATAATTATTATGGCTAATGATCTGGAAATATTTCGCATTAGTAACCCGGCGGCCGGAGCAGGGATAGCGCTTAGTGAGGTGTTGGAGCATCACAAAGAACAGCCGGTGTTGTTGTTGCTCTCGGGTGGTTCGGCACTTTCGATCTTAGACTACATCGAAGTTGATGTCTTGGGGCCAAACCTCACCATTACCATGCTGGATGAACGGTGTTCTTCCGATCCTAAGGTGAATAATTTTTTGCAACTAAAAGAAAAGATCTTTTATAAAAATGCTGTGACGCAAAATGCCAAAATAATCTCAACGGCGATAACAGAGAATGATGACTGCGCTGAGTTTGCCAAAAGATGGGAGAAGGAAGTGATTGCTTGGAAAAAAGACCATCCCGACGGGGTTGTTTTGGCTACCATGGGTATGGGGGCGGATGGGCACGTGGCCGGCATCTTTCCCGGAGTGGATGAAAAGAGATTTAACGGAGAGGAGTTAGTGGTTTCGTATTCGGTCTCTCCCGAGGTGAATAAATTCACCGACCGCATCACCGTGACCTACACTTTCCTAAAAGAGTATATTGACGGAGCAATCGTATACGCGGTCGGAGAGGAGAAGGAGGAAGTTATAAAAATGTTGGAGGAGGTGCAGAAGAAAATGAGAGCAGGTGATGAAATGGTAGAGAACATTAAAACCACAAAAGAAATTCCGGCTATGGTTTTTAGACAGATGAAGTTGGTGGTGGTGTATACGGGTTTGAAGTAATAAAGAAATTGGTGGAGTTAAAATCACGAACACTAAAAGGCCCGCAGCGAAGCTGCGGGCCTTTTAGTGTTCGTATACAGAGTTGAAGTAGGGATTAATTAAGGTTAAAGCCCCCCCCCACAAAGGGGAACCCTTCGTGGGGTGTTTTATAGGAATCTGCCGAGGGTACCCCTTGGCGGGTTATATCCTCGATACCAACCTGTTCATAAGTACAAAACCCACTCTCATTTTTATGCTAATTTCATAGTATGACTGGTATCTCATCTCGCTCCACTCTTTTTTCTGGATTATTTTATATAACATTGTTCTTCTTTTGGATGACTCCAGCTTTAGCTGACTTACCATGCGGCAATATAATTATTCCAGACAATACAGCCGACCCAGACAGTATTCTTATAGAAACACCAATAGAAGATTGTAATAATCCTTTTGGTGCAGATTCGGGTAATTATCCCTATACTTTGATAATTAACAATGAGGTGGTAACCGCAGATAGTGAGATCATCATTTCTAGTGAAGGGACTACAAACTATAGTGTAGATTCATCCAACTCTTTTGACGCATCCCACACTTTATACCTACATGACGATAATGATTATCGTTTCGTAGAATATATACCTTTCATGTTACCGGGTGATGATATTCCTCCCGGTCTGGCAACACTTCTACCGGGAACATACACCTTAGTTTCTGAAGATTCACCTCCGATTTTAAATCATAACAACTTATGGCAAAAGTTATTAGCCAAGATCATTCCAACAGCTCAAGCTCAATATATTCCGCCTAGTTCCGTATACACCATAACTTTCACCTTAGTGGCTGAGGAAATTGAACCCACCGGCGCCTCCAGTGTATTGTTCTTGCCGGGGATTCAAGCCAGTCGACTATATAAAAAAGTTGGTATAAGTACTGATGAGGATAGACTATGGGAACCAAACATCAATCAAGACGTGACCCAGCTCGAGATGACCGAAGATGGGTTGAGTGTGAACGACATTTATACCAGAGATGTGGTGGATGAAGTTTTCAGAGTACCAAATGTTTATAATACATTTTTGCGTATGTTGGAAGAGTTGGAGGAAGACAAGGTTATAGCTAGCTCCACAATCTTTGCCTATGATTGGCGATACAGTCCTAGTGATTTGGTAATAAGTGGAACTCGCTACGAAACTGAGATAAAGAGTCTGATAACTGAAGTTGAAGAATTAGCTGACAGCTCATTTACCGGCAAGGTGACTATTATTGGACATTCAAATGGAGGATTGCTGGGTAAAGAATTGCTGACAGAACTGGAAAGACTGGATAAGGGATATTTGGTGGATAAGATTGTCTTTGTGGGTACACCTCAATTAGGTACTCCTAAAGCAATAGGAGTGATGTTGCATGGTTTTGATCAGGTGTTTGATAACACAACCAGAAAAATGGTTAGAAACATGCCGGGTGTCTATACTCTGCTACCTTCTCAAAAATACTTTGACATTACTAATGAGCCAGTGGTTATTACCGACAGTTCTACCGCTACTGATCCAGTCACCAGCTACGGAGCTATAGACTCGTTATTGAAACTGTCTAATTTTGTACTTGATACTAACAACACCAGAGATGAAGATATTCCAATAAACGAACCAAGTACTCTTAATACGGGACTTATGCAAGCAATGGTTTATCATCGCGACCAACTTGATAATTGGACGTCACCTGATGGTGTGGAAGTGTATGAGATAGTTGGTACGGGACTACCAACTGTTAAGGGTTTTGAATATAGAACTTTTCCTTGTTTTTCTCTTATTTGTGCTTTTAGTGAATACATGAAGCCATATCCAAAGTTTACTGTTCAAGGAGATGAAACTGTTGTGAGGTTTTCCTCTGAGGGTTATGAAGGTGATAAGGTGACAGCATTTGTTGATTTGGAAGAAGAAAAAAGCCTATTTAGTGTAAACAGAGAACACGCAGACTTAACTGAAAGCCAAACCGTCCAAGAATATCTAGATTCCATCATTCGCTTCCCATACCTCAACGAAACCTTAGAAATACCAACAGAATTTATAGAAGTTACCCGTCACTACACTATTATCGGAGTCCATTCCCCGGTCCAATTATTGTTGGAGGATTTGGATGGTAACAAGGTTGGTATCGAAGATGATGAGGTTGTGGAAGAGGTTCCTGGTTCACGGTACTTTGAATTGGGAGGCAGTTCATACATCATTACGCCAACAGAGACAGAATATACTGTTTCAATCAAAGGCAAGGATATGGGAGTATATTCGCTAACTATCGATTACCTGAACGAAGATGATGAACAAAGCACAGTCCATGAATATATTGGTGCCAGTACCACGCCGGAAATGACAGCTACTTTCACTGCTAGTAGCACCGGATTTAGCACCATAAAGACTGACAGTAATGGTGATGGAATTATTGACACGGAGCAAACCCTTGACGGAGAAGATGTTGTCACAGAGTACTCGTACAACAATCTGATAAATGCTATAAAACAACTAAAATTATCTAAGTACAAAGAGAAGTACTTGTTATTAAAAGTGAAGATTGCCAAAGAGTTGGCCGATAACAACTCACAGACCAAGTACCAAAAACTGGAGCATCTGACCCTCTATGCAATTGAAGCTACTCTGCGGTATTACGAACGTAAAGGCTGGATTACAGAGACGGAACTTAGTGAGATCGAGGAAATTATTAATTATTTAAGGAAGTAGTATGTTTGAAAAACATGGTAAGTGGATTTTATTTTTCATATCAGTAGTAATCTTAGTGGTAGTTTATTTTACATATAATATTTATGTTTTAAATATACAGGATGAAATATTAAGGTACCAATGGAAAATAAGCATGAGTACCTTCGCGTTCACTAGTTTGTTCTTTTCCATAGCAACTTTAATTTTACTACCTTTCAGCAATACAGTCTTTAAATTGTGGTTAAGATATATGTTATCTTGGTATGCACCCCTTGCAACATTAATGATATTTTCTACAAAACCAACTGGCACAGGTATTTTTCCAGATCGTGTGGATGTTTCAATTTTATTTGGTTGGATATTAGTAATCATGACTCTAATCTTCACCTTCATACAAAAGTTTTGGTATAAACGCTAATTTTCTAAATAATAAATTCACAAACCTCTAAACACAAGCCAAAA
>CAYGKU010000021.1:0-10688 GCA_964350745.1 uncultured Candidatus Saccharibacteria bacterium
GACCTTGATGAATAGCGACCACTTTTGAACTTATCAAAACCACATCACCATTTTTTAACTCAGTTAGATATTCATCTAAAACAGCCACCAAATCATCTTGAGGCGGATTCATCACTCTGGTTTTAATCGGGATAAATTCCATTTGAGGCATCATACAAGATTTATGAGAAAAATACCAAAGTCCAGCGAAGGCTTTCCTTAAGGAAAGCCTTCGCTGGCCCGTACCCCACTTACCATTTAGTTATATAACAAATCTTTTTTCAAAATCAGTTAAATTCTCATGACCAGTATCTGTCACGACCAACAAGTCCTCTAAACGCACTCCACCGATATTATTATAATAAAGACCGGGCTCAATAGTTATCACATCACCAGCCTCCAACATTTCTTCACTATTTTTGTTTATGAAAGGAGCTTCATGGATATTTAAACCAACTCCATGACCCAGACCATGAACAAAACCTTCGGCAAATTTAAATTCTTTCCCTTTACCTGAAGTTACATAACCCTTATCCTTAAAAAACTTTTCAACCGCTTCATGAATACGCGCACACCTCACCCCCGGCCTTACCATAGAAACAGCCAGTTCTTGGGCTCCAAGAACAGCGTTATACATTTTCTGTAGCTCCAAACTTGATGCACCAATACAGACCGTCCTACTCATATCGGCATAATAACCAGTCACTTTCGATCTAGGAAATATATCTATGACTATAGTGGAGTTTGCAGAAAGTGGTCCGGTACCAAACTCGTGTGGCTCAGCAGCCTGTTCCCCTCCAGCTACAATGTGACCTTTAGGAGATTCGCAACCAAACCCTCTAAGGGTATCGTCAATTATTTGATGTGCTTTTTCTGAAACTGGTTTCTCAGCTGACCTAAGATAAGAGATCACTTCTTTCATGGCGGCCTCGGTCGCTTTCTGTACTTCTCTGATAGCACTTATTTGATCCTGGTCTTTATTTCTGTATTCATTACTCTTTTCAGTCATTACACTTAGATTACCAGAAAAGATTTACAGACAAAAGACCGGCGCCTACGGCGCCGGTCTTTGGTGTTTTCCATCTAGCTCGTCTTGTAGCTTTGCTTTTTAGAATTCAATACTACCCTTCGATCTTCACCCCCATTGAGTAGGCGGTACCTTCTACGATCTTCATGGCAGCTTCGATCGAAGCGGCGTTTAGGTCGGGCATTTTTTCCTCAGCAATTTCCTTCACCTGTGCTTTGGTAAGTTTACCGACACTAGAAACAGTATTCTTTCCTGAACCTTTTGGCTTACCGATCTTCTTCAAGATCAAACGTGACATTGGTGACACTTTGGTAATAAAAGTGAATGAGCGGTCATCAAATACTGAAAGTTCAACCGGCACTACTTCTCCCATCTTGTCTCGAGTCTGTTCGTTGAACTGGTTGACGAACTCACCGATATTGATACCAGCCTGTCCCAAGACCGGACCAAGAGGTGGAGCTGGAGTAGCTTTCCCTCCAATTGCTTGCACTTTGATCTTTTTTACTAACTTTTTTGCCATACTACATTAAAATTAAGAATTATTGTTATTTTGAGAATTCCGTTCCATAGCCAAAATCCTCTTTAGAAGCTTGCGTATCGTACAAGAAAAACCGACTTTTTGCAACATCTTTAGTAAAATACAATAAAAAAGGCATCAATTCCGAAGAATGATGCAAATTCACATAATGAACCTAGGTGGAATAAAAAAACAATTCCCCAATCTTTTCTGACTTTATTTTATAAAATATTACATTAAGTGCAACTGGAGGATCAATGCTCTATAACCTCTCCAATTGCACTAACCTCTGACCTAATGATATTGAGCAGCTCCGATTGGAAAAAATACAGAGATGACCACAAGAACAATAAGTCCTAACAGTACTAACAATTTGTAAGTATTCATTTCCTGTCTCCTTGTGAGTGAAATGTATCTGTACACTATCTAAATTTAAAATTTTTGTCAAAATAACAAGAGCGCCGGCGTAGCCGGCGCTCTTTTACTCTTTTTCTCTAGAGATTCTCCTAAATCTTAGTTCAATTAGCTAAACTTTCTTAACCTGCAAGAAATCCAGCTCGACCGGAGTCTCACGACCAAACATAGATACCAGTACTTTCACCTTTCCACTCTTTTCATCCACTTCACTCACGCGTCCTTCAAGTTCTTTGAACGGCCCGTCCACAATACTCACTATATCATCCATCATCAGATCCACTTTATGCTTAACGGTATCGGTAGACATCTGCTTCATCAAAGCGTCGTATTCTTCTTTGGTCAAAGGTACCGGCTGAGTCCCACTCCCCACAAATCCAGTCACTCGAGGAGTATTGCGCACCACATACCAAGACTCATCGTCCACAACCATCTCCACCAGTACATACCCGGGGTAGATTCGTTCTTCTTCCGTTACTCGCTTCCCTCCTTTTACACGGATCTTTTTCTCGGTTGGAACCACCACATTGAAGATCTTGTCGTTCATACCAAGTGAGTCGATACGCTGCTTGAGATTACGCGTCACAGCGTTTTCGTATCCAGAATATGTATGAATGGCATACCAATGCCTCTCTCCTGTGCTTTTTTGTTTAGACATATAAATTTAATAACAATAATTAAAGATTGGTGACAATAGCATTCACACCCATGGAGAATACATAATCAAACGCACCAAGAAATACCGACACCACAGCGGATATTGCAATGACCAAAACGGTGTACAGAAAAGCTTGTTTTTGGGTAGGCCAAGTCACTTGTTTCATCTCTGAAGCAGTGTCTCGCAAATAATCACTAAAATTACTCATAGGAATAGTTTAACAAAATAAAAAAGCCTTTTAGGCCGGCTTCCCACAATTATACTCGTATTTGAATAAATGTCAAAAAAAGCGGGTGGCCTTCGGCCACCCGCTTTCCACTGCAAAAACTCCCTTTATTCGACCTGATAAGTGATAGAAACCTGACTGGCAATAGTATTCTCTCCGGCCGGTAGATCAGGCGCGTCAAAACTAGCCACTGCTCTTTCCATCGCTTCGTCGCCACCAAGACCATAAGCGTATGGAGCCGGTAAATAACCTTCGTTCTCATGATAACCAACCATTCTCACCAAACTCACGTCAAGATCACCCGCTAACTTCAACGCTTTTTCTTTGGCGTCTTCGATCGCCAAAGCCCTAGCCTCCTCTTTCAAAACATCAGTATCATCTATAGTGAACTGAAGACTGCTTATGTTAGTTGCTCCAAGCTCACCGGCGGTTGAGATCAGGCGACCAGCAGAGTCAAGATCGCGCACCTTCACCTTGACGGTCTGACTCACTTCAAATCCCACCTGCACCCTCTCCCCTGGCGGACAAAAAGCTCCAACCGGACAAACTTCTTGCTCGTATTCATAACGAGGATACATGTTGTAGTTTTGGGTTTTAATATCTTTTTCTTCCACTCCCGCATCTTTCAAAGCCATCAACACAGAGTTGATCTTTTCACCTGAAGCCTCTTGAGCGGCACTGGCCTCTTCTCCTTCAGCCGTCACCGAAAAACTAAATTCCCCAATATCTGGAACAGCCGTCACTTCTCCATTACCGGAAACTGAAATGGTGGCCGGACCAGAATTGATATAATTAGATTCTTTAAATGTCAGTTTGGCGTAAGCGCCCAGTGCGATTATCAACATCAAGATCAACAGAGACCCAAGAACCTTGTTTGACTTAGTATTAAAAAATGATTCCATACATAATTAATTAAAAATTGATAAAACCTAATTTATAAACCTGCGTATCATCTGACCAAAACCGGTACCATCTCCACAATGCTGAACAAAAGCATCTATGTCTTCCGGTGACAGTTTTAGCGCCCCTACCTCCTCCTTAGATAAATAATACATGATTGAATCATCACCTTCAACGTGACCAATACCAAGGGAATGACCCAGTTCGTGAGCTATCACCCTGATTAACTCTTCCCGAGTACTGAACTTATAGATGTTGATCCGATCACGCCTAAAATCACCTTGAGTGAATAAACTGGCTTCCCCAAACACCTCATTGTATCTGACCACCTCAGCGTTATAGGTATCTATCATTTGATTACCTTGTTCTCCCAACGTATTGAGCTGACCCGCCATTTGATTTAGTTCTTTTTGGGAACGATTAAGTTCATCCGCCATGGTTTTTAGAGTCCTTTCTTCCTCTTGCAATTGAGCAAATACTTCAGGCGGAGCACCTCCTTGCTCGTTATAGGACTCTACTTCGCGATTATAAGACGAAAGCCTGGCCTCGTAGGTTGAGAGTCGTTTTGCATATTCATCCTGCAATTCTCTGTACTCACCACTCATGCTCTTGATCCGATCAGAAAACTCCCTACTCCTCTCTTCTTGTTGGTCCAATTGATTCCTCCACCCCTCCTCAGTTATCGCCAACTGCTGTCTCTCATCAAAAATAAAATTGACAGGAAAAGATGAGTTCTCATCGTATACAAATAACTCTCGACCGATCGGATCCTCCCAGATATCAGTTGCGTCCTCCAAAATATCTTTTGCCTCGACCATAGTAAGGTTGAAACGGGGATCGATCTCTCCGATCCGATAAGTGACCGGTGTCGGGCAAACCAAAGAAGCTTTGATATATGAATAACCTACACCAAACAATATCGTAATTATCAGGATCGTAACAAATGAAGAGCGCATACCTAAAACTTTATAGTAATTTCTTTTTTTCCACAACCAATAAAGGCAGGTGGCGGGGACTGCGTTGTCGCGAAACGTAGTCCCTGCCACCTGCCCTTTATTCTTAAAAAAACGTTCAAAGTCGCAAGCAACCCTATACATAATACACTGTTATCTCTTATTTTTTTCGAGCTTTCAACAGTTAGACGAAGATCAATCTTATATTTTTAATACACGAAACCGGTCATAAATGACCGGTTTTTCTTCCCTTTTATCTTCTACTCCTATTCCATGGAGCGCGCGACATATCCTTTTTATCTTTAGAACAATGGTCCCTCTGTGTCTGTTTTACTACTTTGCGATTTAATCCAAAATGACGTCTAGTGGCAGTGGACGACTTAAGTCCGCCCACAATGCCTTCTATATTATCTAAAAGACTACAATCATTTTCATTCTTTGACATTTTCGTCTCTCCTTTTTGTGTTCTGCAGTCTTTAGACTACATTTTTCCATTTTTTGTGTCAATACAACCTTGAAAGAGAAAGAGCGGCGCCGAAGGCGCCGCTCTTTCTCTCCCTCCAATTAACAAAAGGCAACCTGAGGCTGCCTTTTTATAAGATCAATATCATGATTTAACGAAATGGTTTATGAACATTTATCCATTTAGATCAGACAGAAATAGTTCTTGTTTTTCCATTATACGCATTTTTCTCAGCCGTTCACGCCTATTATAATACACTGCTTTTGATCCGGTCATTTTTTTAGTAGTAACCCGATCCTTTCCAGGACCTAACGCGTATTTACTGGCAACATTAGGATTCATAACATGCACCCCACCATTCTTTAAATGTATCCTTATTCTATCCATTTTCTATATCCTCCAAAAATATTTGTATGTAACATACGATGTCTGTATCTAATTTAGGTTTAAAGCATGGTTATGTCAAGGTAAAAATTCCCAAGTGAAAACCTTTAGTGAATTTCATTTTCATGGTGATAAAGAAAGAGGGGCGCCTTCGGCGCCCCTCTTTGTTCATAATAATTTGTTTTTCTTTGTACAGTTGTATACTTAGTCGTTTACGTACGCCACTTGTTCCAGCAATTTCGCCTAGGAAAGGGCGAAATTGGGAGCTTTGCATACGCAAAACATAGTCGCTAAGGCTCCTTATTTTCCAGCACTAAATTCGAAATAATCGCTCCGCTCGTTTTCTCATTCATTATTTCTCCTTATTCTGTCCTGCCAACTTCTTCCTTACCATCTGTTGGGCGGCGTTCATACTATGCTGGTAGTAGAGAGACTTGATCCCCTGCTTCCAAGCTTGGATATAGAGCTGATTGATGTCTTTGACCGGCGTATCAGGAGCCACCATGATATTGAGTGACTGTCCTTGGTCGATGAATTCTTGCCTATCAGCCGCCTGCTTGATCACAACCGACTGATCGATCTCCGCAAAGGTACGGAACACGGCCTTTTCCTCTTCAGATAAGAAATCCAGATGTTGTACCGAACCGTCAGCATCACGAATACTGTCCCAAGTTTCTTTGTTGTCCTTATCTTTCTCAGCCAAGAGTTTTTGCAAGGTCGGATTCTTAATAGTCACTTTCATCTTGGCCACATCCTTGATGTAGCAGTTGGACCAGATCGGCTCAATTCCCTGTGATACTTGCCCGAGAATAAAAGCAGAAGAGGTAGTCGGAGCAATGGCCAAAAGCGTGGTATTTCGACGACCATACCCCTTAAGCACTTCCGGCTCACCCAACTCTTTGGCTAGCTTAGCTGTCGCTTTATCAGCCTGCTCTTTGATGTTCTTGAAAACCTCAACATTCATCTTCTGAGCCTCTTCACTTTCAAAAGCCAATTTTTTAGCTTGCAGTAGCGAGTGCCACCCCAACACCCCAAGACCGAGAGCTCGGTTGGCTTTGGCAAAGTTATAAGCACGCTCCATGAAAGAAAAAGCGGTTTGTTTTTCTTTGTCGTCGCTATCACGCATTGCTTCCAATTTTTGGATAAAGTCCTCCATCACCGCATCAAGAAACGCCACCATGGTTTCCACCAGATCAGTATCCTTCCAATCTTCATAGTGAAGCAGGTTGACAGAAGAAAGACAACATACGAAAGACCAGTCGTCCCTAGACGGCAACATGATCTCACTACACATGTTACTGGCGTGGATGGTGAGCTTTTTATCCTTATACACATCAACGGTGTTCTTGTTGGCGGTGTCATTAAACATAATATACGGATAACCCATTTCTCCCCGTCGTTGGATCACTCTTGCCCAAATGGCCCGTTTTTCTTCGTCACCTTCGATCATGGATTCCATCCACTTATCAGTCACTGTTACGCCGTGTGTGAGTTTTTGGATCGGATTACCTTCGGTTCCGATATCAAGAAACTCCAAAATGTCATCATGTTCTACCGGAAGATATGGTGAAAAGTGCCCACGCCTGACAGAGCCCTGACTGACCACGTCCACCAGAGTTTCAAACAACTGCATAAAGTGCACCGCTCCGGAAGAGTATCCATTGCCGGAAATACTGGCTCCCCGACCGCGCACTTCGCCAAAGTAGCCGGAACAACCTCCACCGAACTTACTCATCATTCCCACCTCGGCGTTGGTGTATAAGATACTGCCCATGTTATCGGCCACATATGAACCAAAACAAGAGATCGGCAATCCTTTATCAATACCAAAGTTGCTCCATACCGGTGAGGATGGTGAGATCCAGCCCTTTGATACGTAGTCAACAAACTTATCAGCAAAACCTTCTCGTTTTAGAAATTTCTCGGCAGTCTCGGCTATTACCCGCACTCTTTCTTCGGTAGTTTCCTTTTCACCCAGATAACCCCGAGCCAAAAAACCGCGACTATTTTCATTCAACCAATACCATGATTCCATATTTTTCTTTCTTATGATTACCTACTAAACTAATAAATTAAAACAGATCGTCACTGGTAACGCTGGAACTGCGTTTGTTGTAGTTAATAGATCTTTTATTAAAGAAATCAACGTGTTTGGTAGCAATGACCTCATTATCAAACCAGTCAGTCTCTTCCAGCAAAGCTTCGCTAACATCAAAGATACGAGGCAGGCCAATAGCCGCCAAAGAATTGTTAAGGCGATTCTTTACAAACTCTTTCACGTTAGCCGAAGGCATGAAATCAAGGTCTCCCTTCTCGTAGATCCAATCAATGATCTCACTCTCAGCCTCGAACGCCTCCTTGCAAGCGTCAATGATCATCTCCTTGCAAGCATCATCAAACCATTCCGGATGTTCTTTCTTGATGACATTAATAACATCAATACCAAACATACCGTGGATCTGTTCTTCCTTTGAGGTTGCCTCGACCGCGTTACTAATACCCTTGAACAAATTCTTGTGCTTATTGAAGGACATGATGATCAGGAACTGTGAGAACAACGACACATGTTCGATAAAGAGGGAGAACAACAGGACCGAGTGCATGTATTGGCGATTTTCATCAGTCCTCGATAGGGTGATGGTTTTCTCCAAGTAAGCAATACGTTTTTGGATCACCGGAATATCGGTAATGGTTTCAAATTCAGAATTAAGCCCCAGTATTTCAAGCAAGTGCGAGTAAGCATCCATGTGACGCACTTCACTTTCCGCGAAAGTGAAGCCGACCGCCCCAATTTCCGGCTTAGGCATTTTTTTGTAGATATCACCCCAGAAAGTCTTCACCGCCACTTCGATCTGAGCGATAGCCAGCATAGCGTTCTTGATAGCATTTCTTTCTGAATCGGTTACATTCACGTGGAAATCGTTGATGTCGCTGGTGTAGTTGAATTCAGTGTGGATCCAATAGGAATGGCGGATGGAACTGACATATTCGTAAAGTTCGGGATATTCGTATGGCTTGAGATTGGTTCTCTTTTTGAAAATGTCGCGTTCACGCATTTTCTTGCGAGCATTACGGTAGATGATGTAGGTTTTGGCGGTCTCAAAGTAATCAAGCTCCATGAGAGACTGCTCTACCAAGTCTTGGATCTCTTCAACTGCTGGGTACCCATCCACGCATTTCTTGGACATCTCATCTTCCGGTGAAGCGGTAGCCGCCTGTATACACATGGCTACGGTTTTCTTATGCGCCAATTCGGACACCTTTTCAGCATCCTCCAGCTCCCCCTCCTCGGTCTCATACAACGCTTTTAAAACAGCGTTCTTGATCTTGTTTAGATCAAAAGGCTGTACCGAACCATCTCTTTTACGAATATGCTTGATTTCCATAATTCACTTCAGAATAATTATTTAACAATACCTCTAACTTAATAATTTTTAGGCGATGATAAAAACTATCCGTACATCCAAAGTCGACATTAAACCAGCTGTGGCCCGCAGAGCCTAGCTATTTGTTCCAACATTGCTGACACATCATCAATAGGTACTCCAGAAAGAGTATCTTGCCTCAAAAACTCCAGCGCACGGTGGAGAGTCTTGTGCGTACCCACATGATAGCATTTTTTAAAAAACTCCTTTTTTCGTATCCATGTCCAGAAATAAAGCTTTTTTAGACATATCAACAGTTTGAAAATGTGGATAACTAAGAAAAATGCCAGTTGGACTATTTTTTGTATTATTTGGAAACTGTTCAGTCCACCAAAAATGTTTCCTTATCAAACTTCCCTTCCCGATCATTCCATTTATCAAACAAAAAATAACTTCTCGGAGAAGTTATTTTTCACCTGACCATAAAACTGGTCCTGTGGATTTATTTTTTCAAACTGTCTCTGATCTCTCTCAACAATACCACCTCTTCGGAAGGCTGCTCTACCTTTTCTTCTTCGGGCTTCTCCTCTTCTTTCTTTTTCAGTTTTGAAATAGCTTTAATGGCAAGGAAAATGGCAAAAGCGATGATGGTAAACTCCAGCACAGACTGAATGAATACACCATAGGTAATTTCAGCGTCCTTTAAAGTGAAAGATTTATCGGTAAAATCTACCCCTCCTAAAATAACTCCAAACAATGGCATTATTATGTTGTTTACCAAAGAGGTGGTTATCTTTCCAAAAGCAGTTCCAATTACCACCGCTACCGCCAGATCTATTACATTACCTTTCAAAGCAAACGCCTTGAATTCATTTATAAAATTTGTCATATACTTTTAATATTAATATTAACTTTTCATCTATTATACTAAAAAACAGGACTTTGGTGACATTTTTGACCAGTAGCGAGTTGTCTTAGTCGTTCAGCCAAAAGTTTGGCCAAAGACCTTGGGTAGATTTGAATTTATCAGGGTCACTAAAATAGAAAACGAGTGACATAATAGCCGATCCCAGCCGCGAGCAAAAAAGTAAAGAACAAAGCTATCATTAGGTTTTCCTGATCCATAATTATTCATTAAATTTTAGCACCATAATGACATCACAACAAAACCTTTCTAAACACTCGACTTTTTTGCAAAAAATAGGTATAAATGTATGCACTTGTATGGACGGCGGGCTTCGCCCGCCGTCCATAGAAGAAAAAACACCAAATGGCGACTATAGTATAACGGTTAGTGCATCGGTTTGTGGTACCGATAGTTCGGGTTCGATTCCCGGTAGTCGCCCCAAAGCAAAATCCCCTTCTGGGGATTTTTGCGTATGGGGCGACTAAGAAAGCAAATAGTTTTGCTTTCGACCGGGAATCGAACGCCGGAGCGATGTGAGTTTACGAACGAGTGAGGCGATGAAACAGTGTTTAGACACTGTTTCATCGCGGCACCTGCTACTTTTATGACCAAAGGAAATAAAATAGCTTGGTGACCGTCAGGACGATTCCCAATAGTCGCCCATTTTAAGAAGCTATATTTAATAGCGTATTCTGGGTATTTTTTGGTGCCTACCTACTGTCTGTAGTGGAATCAAAACTCTACGCGCCTCATATTGAACCGTTACAGGTACTAGCGAGCTAAAAAATGACGAACAAGTTCAGGACTCAAATCTGTTAAAGATCTAACATTATGAAGACTATTTTGTGATTCAAAGGTGTCTTCACTAATTAAAACCGCAGATATGCCAGCGGCC
>CAYGKU010000021.1:10741-16720 GCA_964350745.1 uncultured Candidatus Saccharibacteria bacterium
TCTTCAATAGCGATGGTATGTTCTTTACTCAAACCTAGTGTGTTTACCGCCTCTAAATAGACAAAAGGATCAGGTTTACCTTTGTCAGTATTTGCCGCAGAAAACATATGTTCAAAGTAGCCATCCAGCTCCAAGAATTGCAATGTTTTTTCGATAAAGTATGTTGGGGCATTTGAACAAATAGCCATAACAAATTCATCCTCCTTAAATTGTGACAAAACTTCTCTAGCACCAGAAATTTCTTTTAAGTAATCAGGAATTAAAGCTAGCGCAGCATCATCTACCATACCAAAGAATCTTTTTTTAGATTCATCAGAAATATCTGAAAATTGTTCTGAAAAATGATTAAACAGAGTATGCAAATTCTGTCCAGTAAATTTCCGAATTTCCTCTTCACTGTGTATCACACCCATTTTCTGCAAAGCTATAACCTTTGCTTCTAGCCAAATATTTTCTGATTCTACAAGAGTTCCGTCAAAGTCGAACAGGGCTGCAGGTTTAGTGTCTTTTTTGTTCATAATAGTTTACATCTATAAAATTTATCAAGTATTGACAATAACACCTAGACAAAAACACCTACAAGCAACAGAAAAAGATGTCTACATGATACAATCAAAATATCATGTCCACGAAGTCCCCTTCCACAATACCAAACTGCTTCTATCGTGTCAGTATTAAAGGGCTTATTTTAAACGAACAGAGGAACAAGTTTTTAATCGGTAAGGATGAAGTGGGTTTTTGGGACCTACCTGGTGGTGGCTTGGAATGGGGCACTACACCGCAAGCTGACCTTTCTAGAGAAGTTAAAGAAGAGATGAAGTTGGAAGTTACAAAAGTTGCCATTCAGCCTTGTTATTTCTTTACTGGACAACAAACGGTGGATCCTGATGTTCATATAGCAAATGTTATGTATGAATGCCAAGTCGCTCATTTAGACTTCACTCCTACACGCGAGTGTCTAGAAATTCAATTTGTAGGAGCAAAAGATGTCGTTGATTTTGAAGTATCAGATGGCGTTAAGGGACTGATGAAAATATTTAATCCACAAAACCATACAACTTCAATCTAAAAAGTTTTTATAACAAAAAAAATATAGAGCTGAATATTTTACTCAACAAACACTACCCTTGCCTCTTTTAGCCACTCCACAATCATCTGGTCACTTATTCAAACTGGTTTTATTTTAAGAAATAGTACACACTTAAAACTAAAAACTAAAAAGTTTCTTGAGTTTATTTTGTACAGATTTTTTTGAAGTCATATCTAACTCTCCCAGCTTAGCAAGTGCAAGCTTCTTTTCTATTGTGGCAATTTTATTGCTTCGAATATATGAGACTTTCTTTAACCCGTTAACCTTTGTTGGTTTTACTTGAATATCAAATTTAGAGTGTCGTTTCGTTGATATTGCGCACAACACAATATCTTCATCGGCCGGGTCAGAAAGTTGAAGAGCAGGACGTATCTTTTGACTTACTAAGTCAGTCAATGGAAAAGGGATAAGAATAATATCGTAAGCCTTAGACATATATTTCTTTAGCATCCTCAAGGGTATATAAATCTGGTTCATCCTCTAGAAAATCAAAGCTTGACGAGACAGCATTAAGATTGGTGATCTCATTAAAATCTGCATTATAAGCTTGAGGAAACTTTAATAAGATAACCTCTGGTTTATTGCGTCGTCCAATTGCAAACACTTCCCCTGTCTCTTTGACAGTATCGACAATTTTCGCGAGCTGTTTGCGAGCATTAGTTGTTGTAATGGTTTTCATATCAATATTGTACATTTTGTACAAAATAAAGCAAGTGCGAGATATAACGAAACAGAAATACCGTAAGGCAAATCGAAGCCCGATTGAGATAATTTATGAGGGACGAAATAAAATATCCAATTGGGTGACTGAAACTGTAAGTTTCAGTTCCCAGTAGTCGCCCATTTTAAGAAGCTATATTTAACAACGTATTTTGAGGGTATTTTTTGGTGCCTACTGTCTGTAGTGGAATCAAAGTATTTACAAACCACCATTTTAATTATATTATTCGACCAGCTTTTTAGGTCTACACGACCAAACAAGTTCCCTAGTTCAACAAAAATCTGGAGGTAAACAAAATGCCAACTGTACTCCTGCAATATCAGGATCCTGAAGAAGTCGGCATGAGAATCCTACTCAATACACTCGCCGATAATCTGCCGAGGATTGTGGCAGAACAAATGAACATCCCTGATCGTGAGCTGCACGGCGGTGGTGTAAGTGAGAAGGAGATAATTTTTGACGCTCAGCCGTATTCGCAGTACGCCCGTAACACTAACAAACTGCAGATCACTGTGCGGGCTCATCGCTTTGAAGAGCGCTTGACTCGTATCGACGAGATGACTAACTCAATCATGGAAGGTGTTGTCGAGTCTTTGTTAGGAATCGAACACCCGTTCAAGATTGCTGTAGAAGTCGACCTGGTCGATATGGGCTACACAACAACCTAAACCCTAAAGGAGAAAGTTAAATGCCAGTAATCAAAGTGTGGTGTCTTCCTGAATCGGAAGAAGCAAAGCTCAACGAGCTTCACCAAAGTATCGTCCGTGCTGTGGCAAGTGTGCCGGAGCTCAACGTAAGGGACGAGAAGGATATTACCTGCCTTTTCCCCACTGACATGATGGAGTACGGACTTGGCACCGAAATCATCGTAGAAGTCACAGGTCTCTTCGAAACATTCGAACGTACTGATGAAGTCCGCCACCGACTTGCCACCAGTATCGGCAAAGCAGTACACTCTCTGTACCCTGATACAGAACTGGTGGAATGTTTCGTGTTCCCGTTCCATCTCGGGCAAGGTTTTTGGTCTTCGAGACAGTAAACCCGTCCCATATGATCAAACAACCACACTTCCGTTTCGACGGGAGGGTGGTTTTTCTTTTACCTAAACACTATCCTCGCTTCTACCAACCATACTGCTACTTCATTCTCAAACTGATTCCACCCTATGGACAGTACGTACTCCATAACACTTTCACAGCCACCTCAAAGAACGAGATGAACCGATCATCACCCAAACCCCTTCCCTCCCCGGTTTCTTTTTTGAATCTCTCGGTAGCCTTTATGGAGTCTTTTTTGTTTTTGTTTGTATTCACGTGACATTTCTTCATCATACTTACTTTCCTCAAACAACCGTTCACGTTGCAGTTTTTGGAAGTTTCTGAGTTGTCGTTCCGGTATCTCACCAGCCCGCACCGCCTCAATAATCGCACACCCTTTACTCTTATCATGATCACAGTTTGGAAACCGACACTGCAAGCTTAGGACCTCCAGCTCAGAAAACACTGACTCCTCATCTTCCTCAGTACTCTGTACCCCGAGCTCCCGCATGCCCGGAGTATCTATGAGATATCCGCCACTTGGTAAGGTAAAAAGTTGTCGCGAAGTGGTGGTGTGCCGACCATGACTATCGTCGGTCCTAACCTCCCCCACACTCTGCTTATCCTCTCGCAAAAGCCAATTGGTGATGGTCGATTTGCCGGCACCTGAGGAACCAAGCAATACCACCGTAGTGTCCGCACCCAAATACTTCAAAAGCTCCTCCATATTTTCTCCGGTAGTGGCACTTACCGCACACACTGGGACATTCCCCGCCGATGTCTCAACCTGTCTGATAAAACTCTCAGGGTCTTCGACACTATCCCGCTTATTTAAAACGATCACCGGCGCCACCTCAGATTGCCGTGCCAATAGCAGATACCGCTCAAGCCGACTGATATTAAAGTCATTATCCAACCCCATAACAATAAACATAATGTCTACGTTAGTAACGATAACCTGCTCACCTTGACCATCAACCGCTTTTCGCGAGATGGTGCTACGCCGATACAAAATCTCCTCTATCACCGCTTTCTCATCTGCAACCTCATTAAACAACACAAAATCACCCACTTTAGGAAAAGCGCTCTCATTAAAGAAAGACCCGCGCACTGTGGCGAGATACTTATTATTGCCATCTGAAATTATATAGTTGGACCGATGTTCCTCGATCACTCTGGCTTTATTCATATAACTCAAATCAAGTTAACACGTATGACAAATTGTGTCATCGTTTTTAAAAAATGATATTAAAGAAACTTCTAGTTATTCTGCAATAACTTATCGGTACTCCGGAAAATATCGCTCGATATCGCTTAGGGTGAATTGTTTTAAAATTGATTCTTTGGGTTCGCGCTCCAAGAGGAAAGCGAAAGACCGTTGGAGCAGGTCTTCGATCCCCTTTTCATCACCGTCGGCCATACTAAAACCAAGCTTAGTGACATACTCTGCCGGCACGTCTACGACGTGCCGGCTTTCGCTCTCCCCTTCCTTCACCACCACCTCATACTGAGCGGTTGGCATCGGTGTCAGTTTGGTTATTTTGATTTCGTAATTCATAACCTTAGTATAACGCACTAATTTTTGACGCCCAGACCAAACAATGGAACTTTCAAAATTTTGGGTATACAATGTTTAGATATTAGCAGTATAAACACACTCAATTATGATTATTTCCAATACCCTAAAAGAGATATTAGAAACCGCCGAGAGTAAAGCCTTAGCCACCTGTGGTGAATCGGGACTGAATGTAGTACCGGTGTCGATGATCAAAGTAAACGAAGATGGCACTGTTTGGCTATTCAATTTCTTTATGGACAAAAGCGTTACCAATATTAAGACAGACAGTCGCACCTCCTTGGTCTGCTGGACCAAAATGAAGGGTGTTCAATTAAAAGCCGACGTAGAATATATTGATCACGGAGAAAAATTTGAAGAAGCAGTCGCTTGGGTTAAAGCCCAAAACCCTGACCGAATTGTAAAAGGTTTACTCATTCTTTCACCTACCGAAGCTTTCGACATCAGTCCGGGTGGAGCGTTTGACACACCTCTCCTTTTGGATAAATAAGGGACATGTTTTAAGAGGCAGATCCAAATAAAGACCGACTCCTTTAGGAGTCGGTCTTTATTTGGATCTGCCTCTTACTTCCTTAGCTCAATTAATCACTTACCCAATTATTAAGCAGGCACTTCTATGCCCTAATCAAAGTTATGACACTCTGAACTTACTTCTTATTGAGCCCAACACACCTCGTGCTCACCACCGAGCAACCAGCCGTTGTTGTTCATGGCCATGTAGCCATTGGCGTTGGCTGATGGGCAGAAGTCAGCGGTGTCTTGGTTGTACTCGATCACGAACACTGCTTTTTCAGCGTCAGTGAATGGTTGCAAGGTGTCACATTCATTGAACTGGTGACACATTTCATTCAAGGTCCAATCGTAGAGGTCTACCAGATCTGAAGTTTGACCGATGTCATTCTTTAGACCGATACCCAGACCTCGCTCATGGGCTTCGTTGGCCAGCCAAGTATTGAAAGCGATCTGGTCAGCGGCGGTTAGTGGAAAGCCGGTGTCATTTTCATAACCATGGATGTTATCAGGATCAATTCCGTCACACCCCTTCTCTACGGCTAGATCAAGACGAGCTTCCATGATCGGTCCAAGTACATCAAGCTGTCTGATATCAAGCCAACGTTCATCTGGCCAACCGTCATAAACATTTCCGAGCACTGATTCCGGAAACAGATCAGAATCAGGTCTGTCTTTTTCGTATGACCCAACACTTACATAGCAAGCTACTTTTTTTCCATTGGCATGCAACTCATCAAAAACTGACTTGTCGTTGTAGAAAAGGTCGATGAATGATACGTCTACGTCTTTGTTGGTGTCTACATTACCTCCGAGTGAATATTGCCAAGTTGAACTGGTGGCAGGTACCCACCAACCGCTCGGCTCCGGAGTTGGATCTGGTTCGGGTGTCGGTTCTGGGGTTGGTTCCGGCTCTGGTTCAGGAGTTGGCTCTGGTGTTGGTTCCGGCTCTGGTTCCGGTTCAGGTTCAGGAGCCGGCTCATCCACCGACAAGCTGTTTAGCTTAACCTCATCAATTCCCCCCTTAAAGCTTCGCTTATTTCGT